>NZ_JBSWCE010000015.1:0-164821 GCF_056780015.1 Micromonospora sp. R311 | reverse complement strand
CCAGAACCTAGGCAGGACAACGGCGTGCCCCATAAACGACGCGCCCGACCACCCACAGACACGTCACAAGATCCATATTTATGCCTCTGCGGTATCACGCTCCCCGCACCTACCGGCGCCGGGAGCTGCGGCGAACCTGGCCGCGGCTACGGCGTCGTGGCAGCTGTCACGATCAGCACGGCTCGGGTCCGACACGGCGCTGCCCCGACCCGCTGGAGCGGGGCCGGGGCAGCGCGCGTTCGGCGTACGTCAGCTGCAGCCGCTGGTGGAGCCGCAGCCCTCGCAGACGTAGCAGCTACCGGCCGGGCGCATCTTCGTACCGCAGGTGAAGCAGAGCGGCGCGTCGGCGGCCTTGCCGATCACGGCCTCCAGCAGTTCGGTGCTGGAACCCACCGACGGCGCCGGCTTGGCGGCGGCGACCTCGGCGGTCTCCTTGGCCGGCTGGGCGACCGGGCCGGTCTTCGGCTCCTCCGGCCTGGTCTCGACCGGGGCGGAGGCGGCCATCGCGGCGAGGTCCGCGCCGCTACTCTCCGCCTCCGCCTCGGCCCGCAGCTGGGCGGCCCGCTCCTTGGCGGTGAAGATGCCCAACTCCGCGCGCCGCTCGTACGGCAGGAAGTCCAGCGCCAGCCGACGGAAGATGTAGTCCATCACCGAGGCGGCCATCCGCACGTCCGGGTCGTCGGTCATGCCGGCCGGCTCGAAGCGCATGTTGGTGAACTTGCTGACGTACGTCTCCAGCGGCACGCCGTACTGAAGACCGATGGAGATGGCCACCGAGAAGGCGTCCATCACGCCGGCGAGGGTCGAGCCCTGCTTCGACATCTTGAGGAAGACCTCGCCGAGGCCGTCGTCCGGGTAGGACGACGCGGTGAGGTAGCCCTCGGCGCCGCCGACGGAGAAGCTGACCGTCTGGGACGGGCGCTTCTTCGGCAGCCGCTTGCGCACCGGGCGGTACTCGACGACCTTCTCGACCACCTTCTCCACCGCGGCGGGAGCCTCGGTGGTCGCGGCCGCCTTGTTCGGCTTGGCCGCCGACAGCGGCTGGCCGACCTTGCAGTTGTCGCGGTAGATCGCCAGCGCCTTGAGGCCGAGCTTCCAGCCCTCGAAGTAGATCTTCTCGACGTCCTCGACGGTGGCCTGCTCCGGCATGTTGACCGTCTTGGAGATCGCGCCGGAGATGAACGGCTGGACCGCCGCCATCATCCGCACGTGCCCCATCGGGGCGATGGACCGCTCGCCCATGGCGCAGTCGAAGACCGGGTAGTGCTCCGGCTTCAGGCCCGGGGCGTCCACCACGTGGCCGTGGTCGGCGATGTGCTCGACGATCGCCTCGACCTGCTCCTCGGGGTAGCCGAGGCTGCGCAGGGCGCGCGGCACCGTCTGGTTGACGATCTGCATCGAGCCGCCGCCGACCAGCTTCTTGAACTTGACCAGCGCCAGGTCCGGCTCCACGCCGGTGGTGTCGCAGTCCATCATCAGGCCGATGGTGCCGGTCGGCGCGAGCACGCTGGCCTGCGAGTTCCGCCAGCCGTTCTTCTCACCGACCTTGTTGCCCAGCGTCCACTGCCTGGTGGCCTCGCGCTGGATCGCGGTGGCCACGGTGCCGGCCGGCTTGATCTCGTCGTTGGCGGCGGCGTGCTTGCGCATCACCCGCTTGTGCGGCTCGGCGTTACGGGCGTAGCCGTCGTACGGGCCGACGATGCCGGCCAGCTCCGCCGAGCGGCGGTAGGCGGTGCCGGTCATCAGCGAGGTGATCGCCGCGGCGACGGAGCGGCCCTGGTCCGAGTCGTACGGCAGGCCGGAGGCCATCAGCAGCGCGCCGAGGTTGGCGTAGCCGATGCCGAGCTGCCGGTAGGCGCGGGTGGTCTCGCCGATCTTCTCGGTCGGGAAGTCGGCGAAGCAGATCGAGATGTCCATCGCGGTGATGACCAGCTCGACCGACTTGACGAACTTCTCCACCTCGAAGTTCCCGTCCGCCCGGAGGAACTTCATCAGGTTGAGGGAGGCCAGGTTGCACGAGGAGTTGTCCAGGTGCAGGTACTCCGAGCACGGGTTCGACGCGGTGATCCGCCCGGTCTCCGGGCAGGTGTGCCAGTCGTTGATGGTGTCGTCGTACTGCAGGCCGGGGTCGGCGCACTCCCAGGCGGCCTGGGAGATGGTGCGGAACAGCTTCTTGGCGTCGATGGTCTCGATCACCGCGCCGTCGAGCCGGCCGCGCAGGTCGAAGCCGCCGCCGTTCTCCACCGCGGCCATGAACTCGTCGGAGACCCGGACCGAGTTGTTGGCGTTCTGGTACTGCACGCTGACGATGTCGGCGCCGCCGAGGTCCATGTCGAACCCGGCGTCGCGCAGCGCGCGGATCTTGTCCTCCTCGCGCGCCTTGGTGACCACGAACTCCTCGATGTCGGGGTGGTCCACGTCGAGGATGACCATCTTGGCCGCGCGCCGGGTGGCGCCGCCGGACTTGATGGTGCCGGCGGAGGCGTCCGCGCCGCGCATGAAGCTGACCGGGCCGGAGGCGGTGCCGCCGGAGGAGAGCAGCTCCTTGGAGGAGCGGATCCGGGAGAGGTTCACCCCGGAGCCGGAGCCGCCCTTGAAGATCAGCCCCTCCTCCTTGTACCAGTCGAGGATCGAGTCCATCGAGTCGTCGACGGCGAGGATGAAGCAGGCGCTGACCTGCTGCGGCGACGGCGTGCCGACGTTGAACCAGACCGGCGAGTTGAAGCTGAACACCTGGTGCAGCAGCATCCAGGTCAGCTCGTGGGCGAACACCTCGGCGTCGGCCGGGCTGGCGAAGTAGCCGTACTCCTCACCGGCGGTGCGGTAGGTGGTGACCACCCGGTCGATCAGCTGCTTGAGCGACCACTCGCGCTCCGGGGTCCCCACCGCGCCCCGGAAGTACTTGGTGGTCACGATGTTGGCCGCGTTGACGCTCCAGCTCTCCGGGAACTCCACCCCGCGCTGCTCGAAGTTGATCGAGCCGTCCCGCCAGTTCGTCATGACGACGTCCCGGCGCTCCCAGGTGACCTCGTCGTACGGGTGGACCCCCTCCGTCGTCCAGACCCGCTCGACCTTCAGTCCGGCGCCCGCCTTGCTTCGTGAACGGCTCGTTGTCACGCCGTCGCCCCCCTCGTCTGCGCGGTCACCCACCGCGCGTCCAATCTCTTTGAAAACTGTGCAGAATCAGCTGGTGCGGCCGGCGGCCTCGACCGCGTCGGCCCCGCCGCTCTCCCGGGCGCGCGCCGCGGCCCGCAACGTCTCGATCTCGCGCTCGAAGTCGGCGAGCGAGTCGAAGGACCGGTAGACGCTGGCGAACCGGAGGTAGGCGATCTCGTCCAGGTCCCGCAGCGGGCCCAGGATGGCCAGCCCCACCTCGTGGCTGGGGATCTCGGCGGCCCCCTTGGCCCGGACGGTCTCCTCGACCCGCTGCGCCAGCAGCGCGAGCGAGTCGTCGTCGACCGGCCGGCCCTGGCACGCCTTGCGCACCCCGCCGATGATCTTCGTGCGGCTGAACGGCTCGGTCACCCCGCTGCGCTTGACGACCGCGAGGACCGCCTCCTCCACCGTGGTGAACCGCTTGCCGCACTCCGGGCAGGACCGCCGCCGGCGGATCAACTGACCGTCGTCGGCCTCCCGCGAGTCGACCACCCGGGAGTCGGCGTGCCGGCAGTACGGACAGCGCATCGCCCGACCTCCTTCGTCGATCGCGGGTCGCCGGCGCACTCCGGGCACGCCGGACCACGGCGGAGCCATCGTCCGATGGCCGTCGCCGGGTCGACGGTACGGGAGTGCGGTCGGTAGTCGAACCCAACCTATAGGCAACTTACGCCCGTGTGACTACTACATCTAGGGGTCGACCGTATGCCGCCGACGAACGGAGGTCAAGTTGGGCGGCGTGTCCGGCGCGTCACCGGCAAACCGCGCCGAACCACCCTCCCGAGGCCCACCGGAAGCCCAACCGACCGGAACCGGCGGCGGTTACCGCCCGGCCGGACGGTACCGACCGACGATCCGGCAGGATCGAACACCCGTTCGACCCGACGTACCATTTACCAGAACGGGCGTACGAGCATCCGGCTTTTCGGCGCCGACACGCCGAGGCGAGGTCGTACAGATGTTTGAAAATGACCGATCTCACCTATACGGTCAGGAACAACCGGTCGCGGCATCCGCCGTACCGGCCGGCACAGGAACACCGCACGCACCACGAGCCGCCAAGGCACCCAGCGCCGACCAGGGAGGACGGACGTGACCGAGGACCGGGCCAGCCGGCCCAAGAGCCCGCAACAGATCACCGAGGCGGGCCCGCCGGCCACCCGACGCCGGGCCGCCACGCGCGCCCGGGCCGCCGGGCAGCCCGCCGTGCGCCCGGTCACCCCGGTGGTCAGCGCATTCCCCGACCCGACGACGGTCGACCTGACCGCCCGCCAGCGCCGCATCCTGGAGTTCATCCGCACCTGGGTGGACCGGCACGGCTACCCGCCCAGCGTGCGCGAGATCGGCGAGGCGGTCGGCCTGGTCTCCCCGTCCAGCGTCGCCTACCAGCTCAAGGAGCTGGAGAAGAAGGGCTTCCTGCGCCGCGACCCGAACCGTCCGCGCGCGGTGGACGTCCGGGCCCCCGGCGACGCGGTCGACGACGAGCTGACCCGCTCGCAGCGCCCCACCCCGGCGTACGTGCCGATGCTGGGCCGGATCGCCGCCGGTGGGCCGATCCTGGCCGAGCAGGCGGTGGAGGACGTCTTCCCGCTCCCCCGCGAGCTGGTGGGTGAGGGCGAGGTCTTCATGCTCCAGGTCAAGGGCGACTCGATGCTCGACGCGGCGATCTGCGACGGCGACTGGGTGGTCGTACGGCAGCAGCCGAACGCCGAATCCGGTGACATCGTCGCGGCCATGCTCGACGGCGAGGCGACCGTCAAGACCTACCGGCGGCGCGACGGCCACGTCTGGCTGATGCCGCAGAACCCGGCCTTCGACCCGATCCCGGGCGACGACGCGACCATCATGGGCCGGGTCGTCGCGGTGCTCCGCCGGATCTGACCCGTGTCCCTCCGGGTGGCCGCCGACCGGCGGTCACCCCGGGAGCGGGTGTCAGTACCGGTCGCCCCGGTAGCTCCGGCCGGGCGGCTGGCCGTACGACCCACGGCCGTCGTCGAAGCCGCCGTCCCGGCGACGCCCCGCCCGCGGCCCCCGGGGATCCGGGTCCGGCCCGCCACGGCGCGGCGGCTCGGCCCGGCCGCCGCCGCCGCCGTACACGCCGCCACCGGCCGGCCGGCCACCGTTGGGACGACCACCGCCGTAGACGCCGCCACCATCGGCCGGACGCCCACCGCCGTAGACGCCACCGCCACCGCCACCGGCCGGGCGGCCAGCGCCACCGGCCGGCCGGCCGCCGCCGTAGACGCCGCCACCGGCCGGCGCACCGCCCCGGCCACCGCCGTAGACCCCGCCACCGGCCGCTCCCCCGTAACCGCCGCCGCGGGGGGCGTCGGGCTCGGGGAAACCGTCGTCCGGCCGGACCCGCCGGTCATCGAGGAGGTCGTCGTCGGAGTCCCGGCCGTCCGCGTCACCACCGGTCTGTCCAACGCGCCGCCGGGCCCGGAGGATGCCGACGATGCCCGCACCGACCAAGAGCGCGCCGACCGCGCCCACCGCCGCGATGAGGTAGGTGATGTCCTGCAGCGAGAGCCCGTCGAACCAGGACTGCCCGGCCGCCTTCTGGCCGGCGCCCCCCTCGTCGGACACCGGCTTCGCGCCCTCGGTGGAGGGCGTGTAGCTGAGGATCTCGACCGGCTCCCCCTCCTCCATCTGCCCGCCGTCGGAGACGGTGAGGAAGGTCTTGCCGTCCGGGGTGTAGGCGATCGCCTCGCCGAACGGGTCGGCCAGAGCGGTCACCTTGGGCGTGCCCTTGGTCAGCGCGGCAAGCACGTCACCGTTCTGCACGTCGTACTCGAAGGCGTCGGCGTACGTGCGCAGCACCACCCGGGTGCCATCCGGCGACCGGGCGGCGCCAGTGATCGCGACCCGACCGAAGACGCTCATCCGGTTGTCGGTGTCGGTCTTCGGCAGGGCGATCTCGCCGACCTTCTCCATCGGCACCGCCTCGGGGTCGCCGTTCTTCTTGAACGCCGCCGTCGGACGGAAGATCTGCGCCTTGCCGGTGGGCACCTTCGTGATGATCAACGGTATGCCGTCGTCCCCGATCAGCAGCGCCTCGGCGTCGTGCGGCTTCTTCTCCGGGTAGGTGAGCCGGTGCAGCACCGGCTGCTTGGCACCGCTCACCGGCATGGTCCAGACCGCCACCCGGTCGCGGCGCTCCTCAGCGGTGACGTTGTTGCCGATGTCGGCGATCCAGAGCGTCTTGGCGTCCGGCGAGAGCGCCAGGTCCTCCGTGTCGGCCGGGCCGCCGCCCGAGTAGCTGACAGCCTTGGTGACCGTGCACTTGCTGTTGAGGAAGAACACCCGTTTGCGGCTGTCGACGTCGGTGCCGTCGTTGATCACGACATAGCCGCTCCCGGTGGCCACCAGGCCGGACAGCTCACGCAGTCGCTCGTCGGCGATGGTGCACCGCTTCTTGCCCGGGGCGGCGGCCGGCAGCGAGGCGGCGGCGGGCGCCGCCAGGGCGACTCCGCCGGACGCCACGGTAACCCCGAGCAGACCGAGGGCAACCATGATCGACGAGACAGCGCGGCGCATGGGGCCAAGTGTCGCATGCCCCACGTTTCCGCCGGGTGACGCCGGGACGCCTCACCGGGCGCCGGCGACCACCTGGTCCTCCGCCGCCCGGAACGGCGCCAGCTCGGCGGCGAGGCTCTCGCCCACCCTGACGTGCAGCAACGTGCCCTCCGGCAGGTGCGCGGTGCTGAGCACCTCACCCTGCCGGTGCACCCGGGCGACCAGGTCGCCCCGGTCGTACGGGAGCACCGCCCGGACCTCCAGCGCGGGGCGGGGCAGTCGTGCCTCGACCGCCTCGCGCAACCCGTCGATGCCGCGCCCGTTGTGCGCGGATACGAAGATCGCCTCCGGCCAGAGCCGCTTCAACCGCAGCAGCGTCTCCTCGTCGGTCGCGTCGGTCTTGTTGACCACCAGCAGCTCCGGCAGCCGGTCGGCGCCCACCTCGGCGAGCACCTCGCGGACCGCCCGGACCTGCTCCTCCGGATCCGGGTGGGTGCCGTCGACCACGTGCACCACCAGATCGGCGTCGGCGACCTCCTCCAGCGTCGAGCGGAACGCCTCGACGATCTGGTGCGGCAGGTGCCGGACGAAACCCACGGTGTCGGAGAAGGTGTAGAGCCGCCCGTCGGCGGCGGTGGCCCGGCGGGTGGTCGGGTCGAGGGTGGCGAAGAGCGCGTTCTCAACCAGCACGCCCGCCCCGGTCAGCCGGTTGAGCAGGCTCGACTTGCCGGCGTTGGTGTAGCCGGCGATGGCCACCGCGGGAACCGCGTTGCGCGCCCGGCGGGCCCGCTTGGTCTGGCGTACCGTCTTCATGCCCTTGATCTCCCGGCGCAGCCGGGCGATCCGGTGCCGGATCCGCCGCCGGTCGGTCTCGAGCTTGGTCTCACCCGGACCGCGCAGACCCACGCCGCCGCCGGCCCCGCCGCCGCGGCCGCTACCACCGGTCTGCCGGGACAGCGTCTCGCCCCAACCCCGCAGGCGGGGCAGCAGGTATTCCAGCTGGGCCAGCTCGACCTGAGCCTTACCTTCCTTGCTCTTGGCGTGCTGGGCGAAGATGTCGAGGATCAGCGCCGTCCGGTCGACCACCTTGACCTTGGTGCGCTGCTCCAGGTTGCGCAGCTGGGACGGGGACAGCTCACCGTCGCAGATCACGGTGTCGGCGCCGCTGGCGAGGACCACCGAGCCGAGGTCGTCGACCTTGCCGCGACCGATGTAGGTGGCCGGGTCGGGCCGGTTGCGCCGCTGGATCAGCCCCTCGAGCACCTGCGAGCCGGCGGTCTCGGCCAGCGCGGCCAGCTCGGCGAGGGAGTTCTCGGCGTCACTCTGCGTACCCTCGGTCCAGACGCCGACCAGGACGACCCGCTCCAGCCGGAGCTGGCGGTATTCGACCTCGGTGATGTCGGTGAGCTCGGTGGAGAGCCCGGGGACCCGCCGCAGCGCCTGCCGCTCCGACAGCTCGAACTCACCGGTGGTGGCATCGAGCTCGTCGTCGTCGAGGGGAACGTAGGTCTCCTGGTCTCGCAAACTGATCTCCTGTCCGTTCTGTCAGGTACCGAGCAATCCTGACATGTGCCAACGCCGAACGCACCTGCTATATGCCCGCGGTCCGTACCCGTCGGTAGTGGGGCCGGATGCCGGCCGACCTGCGCGGGCGAGTAGAAATGCGGGGCGACAACCGTTCAGTGCTGACGGAGGGACACCCGTGGCCATCACCCGACTTCCGAGTGCGGGGTTCTCGATCACGATCCGGATCGCCGTGCCGGCCGACGCCTCGTCGATCGGCCGGTTGACCACCTCCGTCGGGGAGGCCGGGGCCATCGTCACCGCACTGGACGTCGTCGACTCCGACCCGACCCACGTGATCGTCGACCTCACCTGTGACACCGCCGACGCCAGCCACGCCGACCAGGTGGTCGAGGCGCTGACCGCGCTCGACGGCGTGGACGTGCGCAAGGTGTCCGACCGCACCTTCCTGCTGCACCTCGGCGGCAAGATCGAGGTGAGCTCGAAGGTCGCGCTGCGGACCCGCGACGAGCTGTCCCGGGCGTACACGCCGGGGGTGGCCCGGGTCTGCATGGCGATCGCGGAGAACCCGGCCGACGCCCGCCGGCTGACCATCAAGCGGAACACCGTGGCCGTGGTCAGCGACGGCTCCGCGGTGCTGGGCCTGGGCAACCTCGGCCCGGCCGCGTCGCTGCCGGTGATGGAGGGCAAGGCCGCGCTCTTCAAGCGCTTCGGCGGGGTGGACGCCTGGCCGGTGGTGCTGGACACCCAGGACACCGACGAGATCGTGCAGATCGTCAAGGCCATCGCGCCGGCGTACGGCGGGATCAACCTGGAGGACATCGCCGCGCCGCGCTGCTTCGAGATCGAGGCCCGGCTGCGCGAGGCGCTGGACATCCCGGTCTTCCACGACGACCAGCACGGCACCGCGATCTGCGTGCTGGCCGCGCTGACCAACGCGCTGCGGGTGGTGGGCAAGCAGCTCTCGGACGTCCGGGTGGTGGTCTCCGGGGCCGGCGCGGCGGGCACCGCGATCATGAAGCTGCTGCTGCGCCAGGGCGTGGGCGACATCATCGCGTACGACCGGCAGGGCGCCCTGCACCGCGGCCTGACCGGGCTCAACCCGGCCTGGCAGTGGCTGGCCGAGCACACCAACAAGGAGAACTACGCCGGGGACCTCCCCGGGGCGATCCGTGGCGCGGACGTCTTCATCGGGGTGAGCGCGCCCAACCTGCTCACCGGCGAGGACATCGCCGCCATGGCCAAGGACGCGATCGTCTTCGCGCTGGCCAACCCGGACCCGGAGGTGGACCCCCGGGAGGCGCGCAAGCACGCCGCCGTGGTCGCCACCGGCCGCTCCGACCAGCCGAACCAGATCAACAACGTGCTCGCCTTCCCCGGCGTCTTCCGCGGCATGCTCGACGCGCACGCCGAGGAGTTCACCGAGGAGATGGCGCTCGCCGCCGCCCAGGCGATCGCCGACGTGGTCGGCGAGGACAAGATCAACCCGACGGTGATCGTGCCGAGCGTCTTCGACTCGCGGGTCGCCCCGGCGGTGGCCGCGGCCGTCCGCGCCGCCGCGCAGAATCCGGCGCCCGCCCCGGCCGCCGACCCCGGCCCCGCCGACCTCCCCGAGATCGCCGCCGAAGCCTCCGCCACCCCCTGACCGCCGCAGGGGTCCGCCGACGCGCGGGCGCCGGCCTTCGCCCCGCTCGGCCCGGCCGGGCCGCCGACCGCGAACCGCTGCCGCGCCGGTCAGGAGTACCAGGTCGGATCCTTTGCTCTGCGTCAACCCACGCAATACCGCGACGTCCGGTAATCGGACAGGGCGGTACTGCGTCCGTTGAAGCAGAGCAAAGGGCGTGGTGGGGACATCCCTCTGGCCGGGGCGGAGCGGCGGGCCGCCCCGGCGACCCGGCCGTTCGTCAGGCGGACCCGGTCAGGGCCGTGGGAGCGATCTCGCCGGTGGCGACGAGGACGGCCGGGCCGGCGAGCCAGCAGGAGTCCTCGGTGACGGTGACCGAGACGCGACCGCCGGGGACGTCCACCGCCACCACGCCGGTGTCCCGGCCGGCGTCGCGCAGGGCCACCGCGGCCACCGCGCAGGCGCCGGTGCCGCAGGAGAGCGTTTCGGCGGAACCGCGCTCGTACACCCGCATCAGCACGTGCCCGTCGGCGCCGTCGACCGGGTCGCCGGGGGCGGTGAACTCCACGTTCACGCCGTCGGGGAAGGCCGCCGGGTCGACCTCGGGCGCCCGGGTAAGGTCCAGCCCGGCCAGGTCCAGCCCGGCCGGCAGCGCGCACACCAGGTGCGGGTTGCCCACGTCCACCGAGGTGCCGGGCAGGGTCAGCCCACCCAGCGTGGCGGCCGACCCGTCGTACAGCCGGGGGCGGCGCATCTCGACGGCGATGGTGTCCCCGCTCACCCGGGCCCGCACGACGCCGGCCCGGGTGGCCACCGGCAGCGTCCCGCCGTCGGTCTGGTCGGCCAGCCCGGCGGCGACCAGGAACCGGACGAACACCCGTGCCCCGTTGCCGCACATCTCGGCGAACGACCCGTCGGCGTTCCAGTAGTCCATGAACCACTCGGCGTCGCCGGCCTGGCCGGCGGCCTCGGGGTGCTTGGCGGAGCGGACCACCCGCAGCACGCCGTCGGCGCCGAGCCCGCGCCGGCGGTCGCAGAGCGCGGCGACCAGCCCCGGTGTCAGCTCCAGCCGCCCGTCCGGGTCGGGCAGGATCACGAAGTCGTTGCCGGTGCCGTGCCCCTTGGTGAACTCCACGCCCCCATCATCGCGCAACGGCCGGGACCAGCCGCAGGGCCTCGGCGACCAGGTCCGGCGCGGCCGCGTCCAGCCAGTGGATCCGCGGGTCGCGACGGAACCAGGAGCGCTGCCGGCGGACGAAGCGCCGGGTGGCCCGGATCGTCTCGTCGTGCGCCTCGGTCTCGGTCAGCTCACCGGCCAGGAAGCGCAGCACCTGCTGGTAACCGAGCGCCCGGCTGGCCGTCCGCCCCTCGGGCAGGCCACGGCCGACCAGCCCCCGGGTCTCGGCGACCAGGCCGTCCGCCCACATCCGGTCCACCCGCCGGGCGATCCGCTCGTCCAGCAGCGCGGTGTCCAGGTCGACGCCGAGCTGCACGGACGGGTAGTACGGGGTCGGTTCGGGCAGCGCGGCGGTGAACGACGCCCCGGTCAGCTCGATGACCTCCAGCGCCCGGACGATCCGCCGGCCGTTGCCGGGCAGGATGCCCGCCGCCGCGGCCGGGTCCGTGGCGCGCAGCCGCGCGTACAGCGGGGCGGGGCCGACCTCGGCCAGCTCACGCTCCAGCCGCTCCCGCACCGCCGGGTCGGTGCCGGGGAACTCGAACCGCTCCAGCACCGCCCGGACGTAGAGCCCGGAGCCGCCGACCAGCAGCGGCACCCGGCCCCGGGCCAGGATGTCGTCGACCGCCGTCCGGGCCAGCCGCTGGTACTCGGCGACACTGGCCGGCTCGGTGACCTCCCAGATGTCCAGCAGGTGGTGCGGCACACCCTCGCGTTCGGCGGGGGTGAGCTTGGCGGTGCCGATGTCCATGCCCCGGTAGAGCTGCATCGAGTCGGCGTTGACCACCTCGCCGTCCAGGGCGTGGGCGAGCGCGATACTCAGCGCCGACTTGCCGGCGGCGGTCGGCCCGACCACGGCGACCACGGTCCCGACCGGCGGCCGCCCACCGTCGGTCGAGGCGGTCACGGCCGCTCCCAGGTGGCGACGAGGTAGGCCACGCCGTAGGGGGCGGCGTCGTAGCGCAGCTCGCCGCGCCACGCGCCGCCCGTGGCGCGGGCCGCACCGGCGAGCACCTGCCAGGACGCCCGCCCGGCGACCTTCAGCTCCGCCGACAATCCGGGGTCCAGGCCGAGCAGGGCATCGGCGTCCGCGCCGGCCAGCGCCCGGGCCACCCCCTCGTCGTACGGTTCGGCGCGCGGGTCGTGGTAGCCGGGCGACTTCTCCCCCCGGCAGGCCGACCCGTCCCCCATCACCAGCAGCGCGGTCCGCTGCTCGGCCCGACGGGCGAGCCGCGACCCGAGGTCGGCGCAGTCGTCGGCGGCGGCGTCGGTGGCGACCGCCTCGGCGAGCCGGGGCAGCTCGGTACCCGTCCGGCCGACCAGCCACGCGCCCACGGTCAGGCTCAACGGCAGCCGCTCCCCGCCGGCACAGTTGGTCTTCCAGAGCCGGACGTGGCGATCGACGCCGTAGGCGCGCAGGGAGCCGTAGTCGGCGGCGCCGAAGTGGGCCGTCTCAGGTCCGCCGCCGACCAGCACGATCTGTTCCGGCTCGGCGGCGAGCAGCCGGGCCACGGCGGCGTCGCAGGCGGCCCGGAGGTCGTCCAGCTCACCGGCGGCGGCGCCGGCCACCTCGGGCAGGAGCAGGGGCGGATGCGGGCAGACGGCGGCGGCGACCAGTGGCACGGGTCCACGGTAGCGGGACGCGTCGGTGCGTCTCCGCGCCGATCCGGTCATTCGACGGCTAGGACACCGTATGGTCACGGTCGGCGATAGGCGCTCGACGCGGACGGGGGCGGACCTGTGACAATGCCGGGAGAAACTTTGCTGCGCCGTGGCGGCGATCGAGGGGCTGCTCCCCGACGCCGGGAGAACGAGGATGGGCACATGAGCGACTGGACTGCCTTCGGACGGGTGGACGCGGACGGCACCGTGTACGTCAAGACCGCCGAGGGTGAGCGGGTGGTCGGTTCCTGGCAGGCGGGAGCACCGGAGGAGGGGCTGGCCCACTTCGCCCGGCGCTTCGCCGACCTGGTGACGGAGGTGGACCTCACCGAGGCCCGGCTCAACTCGGGCGCGGCGGACGCCGGCCACTCGCTGACCACGATCCGCCGGCTGCGCGCCTCGCTTCCCGAGGCGCACGTGGTCGGTGACATCGACGCGCTCGCCGCGCGGCTCGACAAGCTCGCCGTCGTCGCCGAGGAGAAGGCCGGGGAGGCCCGGGCGGCCCGCGACGCCGCCCGCAGCGAGGCGCTCGCCCGCAAGACGGCCCTGGTCGAGGAGGCGGAGAAGATCGCCGCCGAGTCGACCGGCTGGAAGACCGCCGGGGACCGGCTCAAGGAGATCCTCGACGAGTGGAAGAGCATCCGCGGCGTCGACAAGAAGACCGACGGCGAGCTGTGGAAGCGGTTCGCCGCGGCCCGCGACGGCTTCACCCGCCGGCGCGGCGCCCACTTCGCCTCCCTGGACGCCCAGCGCAAGCAGGCGCAGACGGTCAAGGAGGAACTGGTCACCGAGGCCGAGAAGCTGAAGGACTCCACCGACTGGGCGGCCACCGCCAACCAGCTCAAGGAGCTGATGAACCAGTGGAAGGCCGCGCCGCGCGCCTCGAAGGAGGCCGAGCAGCGGCTCTGGGACCGGTTCCGGGCGGCGCAGGACGAGTTCTTCACCCGGCGCAGCGAGGTCTTCTCGGCGCGGGACAACGAGCAGCGGGCCAACCTGGAGCGCAAGCAGGCCCTGCTGGCCGAGGCCGAGGCGCTGGACGTCGAGGGCGACCCGAAGGGCGCCCAGGCCAAGCTGCGGGAGATCCAGGCGCAGTGGCACGAGGCCGGCCGGGTTCCCCGGGAGGCGGCCGCCGGGCTGGAGCGCCGGCTGCGCGCGATCGACGAGAAGGTCCGCGAGGTGATGGACTCGGCGTGGCGGCGGACCACCAAGGAGGACAACCCGCTGCTGGCCCAGATGCGGTCGCAGGTCGCCGAGGCCGAGGAGCGGCTGGCCCGCGCCCAGGCCGCCGGCGACGCCAAGCGGATCCGCGAGGCCGAGCAGGCGCTGGCCTCGAAGCGGCAGTTCCTCCAGCTCGCCGAGCAGTCCGGCTGACCTGATCCACCCGGAAGCCCCCGGTCCCCCAACGGGACCGGGGGCTTCCGCGCATCCACCGGCGGGCGGGCCCCGGAGCGGCGGGCGTTGACGCATCGAGGTGGGCTGATCAGAATGGGCGGCGGAGCCAGGACCGGCACCGGCGCGAGGGCGCCGACGGCACGCACTGCCGTCGGGGGACGCCGGTGGTCCCGCGAGTGGCGGCATCCCGCGTGGCACGTCCCGTCGCGCGCTGTCCGCGTACTCCTGGAAGCGGGCGTGCCTGGTTCCGGTCCGCGCCGCCGGTGGCGGCGGCGGACCCTCCGGAATGGAGCTTCGATGCACCGACCCACCGCCCTCGGCGGCGCGTTCACCGCGCTCGCCACCGCCGCGGCCGGCGTCCTCGTGGCCGCCGCCGTCAGCACCACCGCGGCCGCCGCCGACCCGGTCGGCACCGGCACCGGCTACCTGCACACCGACGGCAACCGGATCGTGGACAGCACCGGCGCCACGGTCCGGATCACCGGCATCAACTGGTTCGGCATGGAGACGGACAACAAGACCTTCCACGGGCTCTGGTCGAGCAACCCGTGGCGGGGGCAGATCGACAAGATGGCCAGCCTCGGCTACAACACCCTGCGGGTGCCGTACTCCAACGACGCCCTGAAGCCCGGAGCCACCGCGACCGGGATCAACGACTACGTCAACCCGGACCTGGTCGGGCTCTCCCCGCTGCAGATCCTCGACAAGGTCGTCGACTACGCCGGCACCAAGGGGATGCGGATCATCCTGGACCGGCACCGGCCGACGGCGGCCGGGCAGTCCGCCCTCTGGTACACCTCGACGGTCTCCGAGGCGACCTGGATCAACGACTGGAAGATGCTGGCCCAGCGGTACGCGGGCAACCCCACGGTGATCGGCGCCGACCTGCACAACGAGCCGCACGCCGAGGGGACCAACCCGGCGGCCACCGGAGCCTGCTGGGGCTGCGGGGTCCCGGCGCGGGACTGGCGGCTGGCCGCCGAGCGGGCCGGCAACGCGATCCTCTCCGTGCAGCCGAACTGGCTGATCTTCGTCGAGGGGGTGAGCTGCCCGAGCGGCGGCCTCTCCAACGTCTGGGACAACGACCCGAGCAACGACGAGGACTGCGGCTGGTGGGGCGGCAACCTGACGAAGGCGAAGGACTTCCCGGTGCGGCTCGACGTGCCGAACCGCCTGGTCTACTCGCCGCACGAGTACGCCACCTCGGTCTACGAGCAGAGCTGGTTCAAGGCCGCCGACTTCCCGGACAACCTGCCGGCGATCTGGGACAGGTACTGGGGTTACCTGTACAGGGAGAACATCGCGCCGATCATGATGGGCGAGTTCGGCAGCACCCTGGCCGACCCGCGCGACCGGGTGTGGCTGGAGCGGTTGATGGCCCACACCGGCACCGGGGTCGGCGGGATGTCCTTCACCTACTGGTCGTGGAATCCCAACTCGGGCGACACCGGCGGCATCGCGTTGGACGACTGGACCAGCATCAACACCACCAAGCAGGCCATCCTCCAGCCGTACCTGATCCCGCCGGCCGGCGGCGGGGCGACGCCCACCCCGACCACCCCGGGGCCGACCACGCCGGCCCCGACCGGCGGTTGCACGGCGACCTGGCGGCAGGTCAACGCCTGGCAGGGCGGCTTCCAGGGCGAGCTGACCATCACGAACACCGGCACCGCGACGCTCAACCCGTGGCAGGCCGCCTGGACCTGGCCGGCCGGGGTGACCCTGGGCAGCGGTTGGAACGCCACCGTCACCCAGTCCGGCGGCACGGTGACCGCGGCGGCCCCCGGCTGGGCGCCGGCGCTGGCCGCGGGCGCCTCGGTGACCGTCGGGGTCACCGCGAACGGGCCGGCCACCGCGCCCGGCGGCGTGCGGTTGAACGGCACGGCCTGCTGAGGTCGGGCGCCGGCCCGAACGGCGACGGCCGGGACCTCCGTCCGAGGTCCCGGCCGTCGCGCGGCGCGGTCAGTGCGCGGCGCAGCCCGTCGCCGGCGCGGGGGCCGCGGCCGGCGCGCCGATGGTGGGCAGGCCGAGCAGCACCCCGGGCGTACGCGGCGAGCGCCCCGCCTCGGCCGCGTCACCGGCCCGGGTACGCCGGTGCGACAGCGGCTCGCCGTCGGCGTTGAGGTGGTGCGGGGCGGCGTAGGTGACCGTGGTGTGCACGATGTCGCCGGGGCGGATCCGCCCGGCGAGGGAACCGGCGTCGAAGTGCACGAGCCGGCCGTCGCGGGCCCGGCCGGACATCCGCCCGGTGCGCTCGTCCTTGCGCCCCTCCCCGACGGCGACCAGCACCTCGACGCTCTCCCCCACCAGGCGCTTGTTCTCCGCCCAGGTGATCTCCTCGACGCAGGCGATCAACCGCTCGTAACGCTCCTGGACGACCTGCTTGGGGAGCTGGCCCGGCATGGTCGCGGCCGGGGTGCCGGGGCGCTTGGAGTACTGGAAGGTGAACGCCGAGGAGAACCGGGCCGCGCGGACCACGTCGAGGGTGCGTTCGAAGTCGGCCTCGGTCTCGCCGGGGAAGCCGACGATGATGTCGGTGGTGATCGCCGCGCCCGGCATCGCCGCCCGTACCTTCTCGATGATGCCGAGGTAGCGCTCGGCCCGGTACGAGCGGCGCATGGCGCGCAGCACCGCGTCGGAACCGGACTGCAACGGCATGTGCAGCGAGTGGCAGACGTTCGGCGTCTCGGCCATCGCGGCGATCACGTCGTCGGTGAAGTCCTTCGGGTGCGGGCTGGTGAACCGGACCCGCTCCAGGCCCTCGATGTCGCCGCAGGCGCGCAGCAGCTTGCCGAACGCGAACCGGTCGCCGAACTCGACGCCGTAGGAGTTGACGTTCTGCCCGAGCAGGGTCACCTCCAGCACGCCCTCGTCCACCAGCGCGCGCACCTCGGAGAGGACGTCACCGGGGCGGCGGTCCTTCTCCTTGCCGCGCAGGGAGGGCACGATGCAGAACGTGCAGGTGTTGTTGCAGCCCACCGAGATCGACACCCAGCCGGCGTACGTCGACTCGCGGCGGGTGGGCAGCGTGGACGGGAAGACGTCGAGGGACTCCAGGATCTCCACCTCGGCGGCGGCGTTGTGCCGGGCCCGCTCCAGCAGCACCGGCAGCGAGCCGATGTTGTGCGTGCCGAAGACCACGTCCACCCAGGGCGCCTTGCGGACGATGTCGCCGCGGTCCTTCTGGGCCAGGCAGCCGCCGACGGCGATCTGCATCCCCGGGTGCCGGTCCTTCACGGGGCGCAGATGACCGAGGTTGCCGTAGAGCCGGTTGTCGGCGTTCTCCCGCACCGCGCAGGTGTTGAAGACCACCACGTCCGGGTGCTCGTCGGCCTCGGCGGCGCGCACGTAGCCCGCCTGCTCCAGCAGCCCGGAAATGCGCTCGGAGTCGTGCACGTTCATCTGGCAGCCGTAGGTGCGCACCTGGTAGGTGCGCGAGCTGCTCGCCGCTGCGGTAGTCATGACCCGGACAGCGTATCCGGGTGGACCGGACCGAACCGAACGAGGAGGAGCCGTGTGCCGGAGCATCAAGACCCTGCGTGAGCCGTACGTCGCCGAGGTGACCCCGGCGGACGTCGACGCCGCGGCGTTGCAGTATGTCCGGAAGATCTCCGGGTTCCGCAAGCCCGCCGCGCACAACGCCGCCGCCTTCGACGCGGCGGTGGCCGCCGTGTCCGCGGCCACCCGGACCCTGCTGGACCAGTTGGAGGTCCGGGGCGGGCGGTCCGCCGGCCCGGCGAGCTGACCGGCGGGCGATCCGCGGCCCGGTCCGCCCGGTGTCGTGCGGTTCGCCGGCCGGCCGGGCGGCCGGCGGTCAGGCCGCGGCGAGCGCGGGCAGCACCGAGTCGGGTGCCCACCGCGAGCGGTGGCACTGGGACCAGCCCCGGCAGCGCGGGTCGGCCTCGGTGCAGAGCCGCTGGTCGCTGAGCACCTCGCCGTCGTCGGTCTCCCGGACGGTGAAGTGCACCGGCCGGATCGTGCCGTCGGGCGCGACGAGCAGGTGTCGGCTCGCGTCGAGGGTGTCGTCGCGCAGCAGGCAGTTGCGGCCCAGCAGCCGCGCCAGTGCGGCGACGCTGGCGTGCTCGGGGAGCCGCTCCGGGACGCCGTAGCAGTCCACGATCGTGCCGAACTCCCCCGGCGCCTGCCAGACGTCGCAGATCACCGCGTACGTCGGCAGCCGGGTCGGGTCCGCCACCGCCAGGGGCATCACCACCCGGCCGAGCGCCTCGGCCAGTGCCGGGTAGACCTGCACCGGCGCCGCCTGGTCGATTCTCCAGTTCCACAGCTCGGTCATGCCGCCTCCTCGCTGTGCTCGTCCCACCGGCCTCCGGATCGGGCCTTACTGATGATGGTGGGGTGCATTTGACCTCAGCCGGGGGCAAGTTACCGGTCTGTGACCATTCCGGGCAAAATTTACTCGGGCCGCATTGCTCCGAGTAGCGGGAAGATGACAGTTTATCGGGTATGGTGCCGCGTCCCGCGCAGCGCGCGCCGTGGTTTCCGGCAACTGTCGTAGGGCTTACTCAGCGGACGACCATCAGGTGCTCACCGCGCGGTCGCAGCTCGCCGACCACGGTGCCGCCCGGGAGTTCGCCGGCGACCAGCAGGCCGCCGGAGGTCTGCGCGTCGGCCAGCAGCAGCCGGTCGTCCTCGCCGACCCGGCCGAAGTCCGTCCACGGGGTCACCCAGTCCAGGTTGCGCCGGCTGCCGCCGCTGACGTACCCGTCGCGCACCGCCTCCCGGGCGCCGGCCAGGTAGGGCACCCGGGCCGCGTCCAGGGCGACCGTGAGCCCGCTGGCCCGGGCCAGCTTGGACGCGTGGCCGAGCAGCCCGAAGCCGGTCACGTCGGTGCCGCAGCGGATGCCCGCGGCCACCGCCGCCCGGGCCGCGTCCCGGTTCAGCGTGGTCATCGCCGCGAGCGCCGCCGGGAAGTGCTCCCCGGTGTTCTTGTGCCTTGTGTTGAGCACCCCGACGCCGAGCGGCTTGGTCAGCGACAGCGGCAGGCCGGCCCGGCCGCCGTCCAGCGTGATCAGCTCCTCCGGCCGGACCACCCCGGTGACGGCCAGCCCGTACTTCGGGCCGTCGTCGTCCACGCTGTGCCCGCCGGCCAGGTGGCAGCCGGCCTCGCGGGCCACGTCCTGGCCGCCGCGCAGCACCTCCCGGGCCAGCTCCAGCGGCAGCACGTTGCGCGGCCAGCAGAGCAGGTTCAGCGCCACCAGCGGGGTGCCGCCCATCGCGTACACGTCGGAGAGGGCGTTGGCGGCGGCGATCCGCCCCCAGTCGTACGCGTCGTCGACCACCGGGGTGAAGAAGTCGGCGGTGCTGACCAGGCCGGTGCTCGCGTCCAGCCGGACCACCGCGGCGTCGTCGCCGTGGTCCAGGCCGACCAGCAGCTCGGTGCTGCCGGTGGCCGGACCGAGCCCGGCGACCATCGCCTCCAGCTCACCCGGCGGGATCTTGCAGGCGCAGCCGCCGCCGCGGGCGTACCGGGTCAGCCGTACCGGTTCGGTCATCCCCACATGATCTCCGCAACGCGCCCGAGTCGCTACCGAGACGCACCGGGCGGTGGTCGAATTCGGACTTCGCGCCCTGATCACGAAGGGTGTTACCGCTCCGTGACCAACTGAGTTGCGTTCCGCCACATCCCCCCGCCTACAGTTGCCCAACCGGGGGTCATCCGACCCCGCTGGGGCGACGACAGGGACGGTGGACGAACGTGACGACGGGCGAACCGCTCATCGTGCTGGACTCGGTCAACAAGTGGTTCGGGCCGCTGCACGTGCTGGACGACGTCTCACTCTCGGTCGGCAAGGGCGAGGTGGTCGTGGTGATCGGCCCGTCCGGCTCCGGCAAGTCGACGCTGTGTCGCACGATCAACCGGCTGGAACCGATCAACTCCGGCACCATCACCTTCGACGGGCAGCCGCTGCCGGCCGAGGGCAAGGCGCTGGCCAAGCTGCGCAGCGAGGTCGGCATGGTCTTCCAGTCGTTCAACCTCTTCGCGCACAAGACCATCCTGGAGAACGTCACCCTCGGGCCGATCAAGGTGCGCAAGGAGAAGCCCGCGGTGGCCCGCGAGCGCGCCCTCGCCCTGCTCGACCGGGTCGGCATCGCCAACCAGGCCGACAAGTTCCCGGCCCAGCTCTCCGGCGGCCAGCAGCAGCGGGCCGCGATCGCCCGCGCGCTGGCCATGCAGCCCAAGGCGATGCTCTTCGACGAGCCCACCAGCGCGCTCGACCCGGAGATGGTCGGCGAGGTGCTGGAGGTGATGACCTCACTGGCCCGCGACGGCATGACCATGGTCGTGGTCACCCACGAGATGGGCTTCGCCCGGCACGCCGCCAACCGGGTCATCTTCATGGCCGACGGCCAGCTGGTCGAGGACGCGCCGCCGGCCGAGTTCTTCGCCAACCCGCGCAGCGAGCGGGCCAAGGACTTCCTCTCCAAGATCCTCACGCACTAGGCGTCCGTACCTGGAGCGCGCCGTCCCCCGGCGGCTTCGTCGAAGAAGGAGAAGAGTATGCGTATGAAGCGCGTAGCGGCGCTCGCCGCGGCCGCCACCCTGGCACTCGGCATGGCCGCCTGCGGTGGCGACGACGGCGGCGAGGGCACCGGCGCCGGCAGCAAGTCGTTCGCCGCCGGCTCCACCATGGAGCGGCTGAACAAGGCCCAGGCCATCAAGATCGGCACCAAGTTCGACCAGCCGGGCTTCGGCCTCAAGGGCCTGTCGGGCAAGCCTGAGGGCTTCGACGTCGAGGTCGCGAAGATCATCGTCAAGGAGCTGGGCATCCCCGAGGACAAGATCGAGTGGGTGGAGACCCCCTCGAAGGTCCGCGAGGACGTGATCGTCAACGGCACCGTCGACCTCGTCGCGGCGACCTACACGATCAACGACAAGCGCAAGGAGCGGATCGCCTTCGCCGGGCCGTACTACGAGGCCGGCCAGAACATCCTGGTGAAGAAGGACGACACCACCATCACCGGGCCGGACTCCTTCAAGGACGGCACCAAGAAGGTCTGCTCGGTCACCGGCTCGACCCCGGCGGAGGAGATCAAGAAGTACGTCAAGGACGTCGCCACCCAGCTGGTGCTCTTCGACACGTACGACAAGTGCCGGGACGCCCTCAAGGGTGGCCAGGTGGACGCGGTGACCACGGACAACGTGATCCTGCTCGGCTACGTCGCCAAGGACGAGGCGTCGTTCAAGCTGGCCGGTGACAACTTCACCAAGGAGCCGTACGGCATCGGGGTGAAGAAGGAGGACACCGACTTCCGCGACTTCATCAACGACACGCTCGAGAAGGCGTTCGCCGACGGCAGCTGGAAGAAGGCCTGGGACGACACCGCCGGCAAGTTCGGTGCCGAGCTGGGCGCCGCGCCGACCGTCAACCGTTACTGATTCCTGCTGATCTGGAGGGTGGGGAGGACGACCGACCCGTGAGTGTGCTCATCGACCGGTTCGACGTTTTCGCGGGGGGCTTCTGGCTCACCCTCCAGATCTGCGTACTCGCCGCGATCGGCGCCCTGATCCTGGGCGCCGTCGTGGCGGTACTGCGGATCTCGCCCGTGCCGCCGCTGCGCGCGGTCGGCACGGCGTACGTGAACGTGTTCCGCAACATGCCGTTGACGGTGGTGATGTTCTTCGCCGCCTTCGGCCTGCCGGCGCTCGGCTCCAACGCGGACTTCCTCCGCGTCCCCGGGCTGGACGCGCTCTTCAGCCGGCTCGACACCGATCTGCCCTACTTCCGCTTCGCGCTGATCGCCCTGGTCCTCTACACCGCGGCGTTCGTCTGCGAGGCGCTGCGCTCCGGGGTGAACGCCGTCCCCGCCGGCCAGGCGGAGGCCGCCCGGTCGCTGGGGCTCACCTTCGGGCAGAACCTGCGGTACGTGGTGCTGCCGCAGTCCTGGAAGGCCTCGATCGTGCCGCTCGGCTCGGTGATCATCGCGATGATCAAGAACTCGGCGCTGGTCGGCTTCTTCGGCGTGGTCGGCGACCTCTCGCAGACCGCCGACCAGCTCACCTCGGCCGAGGGCTACGCCTTCGTGCCGGTCGCCATCGGCATCTCGATCGGATACCTGATCATGACCGTCCCCCTCGGCGCCCTCCTCGACCGGATCGAGAAGCGGCAGGCGGTGGCCCGATGAGCCAGCAGACCGTCCTCTACGACGTCCCCGGTCCCCGGCAGCGCCGGATCACCCTGGTCAGCAGCGTGACGGCCACCGTCCTGCTGCTGGTCGCCGCGTACTTCCTGATCTACCGTCCGCTGGCCGACAAGGGCCAGTTCTCGATGGATCTGTGGGGCCCGCTGGTCGACCCCGGCCACGAGAACTTCGCGCTGGTCTGGGAGCGGATCGGCATCGGCTTCAAGAACACCCTGATGGCCGCGGCGCTGGCCATCATCTCCTCGCTGGCGGTCGGCACCCTGCTGGCGATGCTGCGGATCCAGCTCAAGAGCCTGAGCCGGCGCCGCTTCACCGGCCTGGCCACCCCGGTGTCCTACCTGCTGCGCGGGCTGAGCACGCTGCTCGCCGCGATCACCCGGGTCTGCGTCGAGGTCTTCCGCGGCCTGCCCGTGGTCATCACGATCTTCTTCGTGGCCCGCGGCTTCCCGGAGTTCGGCGTCACCTTCGACACGCTGTGGTATCTCGTCATCGGCCTGACCATCTACAACTCGGTGGTCATCGCGGAGATCCTCCGCTCCGGCATGGAGGGCCTGCCCGGCGGGCAGGGCGAGGCGGCCGCGGCGATCGGCCTCGCCCCGTGGCAGACCACCCGGATGATCCTGCTCCCGCAGGCCTTCCGGATCATGCTGCCGGCGCTGATCAGCCAGCTCGTGGTGGTGCTCAAGGACACCTCGCTCGGCTTCATCATCAGCTACGAGGAGACCCTGACCATCGCGGAGCAGATCATCGGGTCGCTGGACAATCCGATCCAGACGTACTTCGTGATCGGCGTGATGTTCATCGTGATCAACTACTCGCTGTCGAAGCTGGCCCAGTACGTGCAGCACCGCCTCGCCCGGGGCCGGAAGACCGCCGGCACCCGCACCGGCGCCGCCGGGACGGAGCTGGAGACCGAAGCGGTGGCCGGCACCACCACCTGACGTCAGGAAGCGGCAAGGGCCGGCCCGGTTCTCCGGGCCGGCCCTTCGCGTTCGGCGGTTCAGCGGGCGATCTCGGTGACCCGGGACTCACGGACCACGGTGACCCGGATCTGACCCGGGTAGGTCAGCTCCTCCTCGATCTGCTTGGCCACGTCCCGGGCCAGCACGGCGGCGCCGATGTCGTCCACGTCCTCCGGCTTGACCATCACCCTGATCTCCCGGCCGGCCTGCATGGCGAAGACCTTCTCCACGCCGAGCTTGCCGGCCGCGATCTCCTCGATCCGCTCCAGCCGCTTGACGTAGGCCTCCAGGCTCTCCCGCCGGGCGCCCGGCCGGCCGCCGGAGCAGGCGTCGGAGGCCTGGGTGAGCACGGCCTCGATGGTCTGCGGCGGCACCTCGTTGTGGTGCGCCTCGATGGCGTGCACCACGTCCTCGCTCTCGCCGTACTTGCGGGCCAGGTCCGCGCCGATGATCGCGTGGCTGCCCTCCACCTCGTGGGTGAGCGCCTTGCCGATGTCGTGCAGGAACGCGCAGCGCTTGATGGTGGGCACGTCCAGGCGCAGCTCGGCGGCCATGATGCCGGCGATGTGCGCGGTCTCCACCAGGTGCTTGAGCACGTTCTGCCCGTACGACGTCCGGTAGCGCAGCCGGCCGAGCAGGGTGACCAGCTCCGGGTGGATCTCGGTGATGCCCACCTCGACCAGGGCGTCCTCGGCGGCCCGCTGGCAGAGCTCCTCCACCTCGTGCCGGGCCAGGTCGTAGACCTCCTCGATCCGGTGCGGGTGGATCCGCCCGTCCAGCACCAGCTTCTCCAGGGTCAGCCGGCCGACCTCCCGGCGCACCGGGTCGAAGCAGGAGAGGAGCACCGCCTCGGGGGTGTCGTCGATGATCAGGTTGACCCCGGTGACCGACTCGAAGGCCCGGATGTTGCGGCCCTCCCGGCCGATGATCCGCCCCTTCATCTCGTCGCCGGGCAGGTGCAGCACGCTGACCACGCTCTCCGCGGTCTGCTCGCTGGCCACCCGCTGGATGGCGTCGACCACGATGTGCCGGGCCCGCTGCTCGGCCGTGCTGCGCGCGTCCGTCTCGATGTCCCGGACCAGCAGCGCCGCCTCCCGCTTGGCCTGCGACTCGATGGCCTCGATCAGCTCGGCCCGGGCCGCGTCGGCGGTGAGCCCGGCGACCCGTTCCAGCTCGCGCCGCCGCTGCTCCTCGGCCTCGGCCAGCTCCGCCTCCCGCCGACCCAGCGCGGCCTCCCGGGCGGCCAGCGCGGCCGTGGCGACGGTCAGCTGCCGCTCCCGCTCGGCGAGTCGCTCGACCTCCTCGGTGTGCAGCCGCTCCCGCTCGTCCATCCGGGCCGCCCGGCGCTCCACCTCGGCCGCCTGCTCCCGGGTGGTGGCGGCGAGCACCGCCACCTCGCGCTCGCCGCTGCGCCGGGCCGCCGCCCGCAGTTGCTCGGCGTCCGCCTCGGCCTGCTTGTGCGCCCGCTCCAGCACGGTGTCGGCCTCGGCGCGGGCGTCGTCGAGCACCCGGCGGGCCTCGGCCCGGGCCGCCTTCGCCTCCGCCTTCGCCGCGGCCGCCTCGGCCCGCGCCGCCGCGGCGGCGGACTTCGCCACGTCGATGGTGCTGTTCGCCTCGTCGGCGGCGCTGCGCAGCGCGGCCAGGGACTGCTCCTGCCGGTCCTTCTCGGCGATGAAGGCCGGGTCCTCGGGGGCCGGTACCGCCTGGAACCGGCGCAGCGTCCGTACTCCCAGCAGCACGGCGCCGACCACCACCAGGGTGAGGACCAGCACCGCCAACAGGAGCACGACGTCGAACCCGCTCATGCCGGCACTCCGCTTCGCTCCCTGCCGCCATGAGGCACGGTCGCACGGCCCCGATGATTCGCTCGCTGACGCTCGCTCATGCCGGGACCTCGTGGGGACCGCCGGTGAACCTGTGCCGCCCCGCCATGGCCGCCTCCCCTGAACGTCGGCGCCGCAGTGACCGTGCCGGTGGGCACACTCCTGCGGCTCTGGACGCCCGACCGGAGCGGCTGGCCGTGGGTAGCTCTCTCCGCCGGCGGTGCCCGAGGCATCGTCGGCGGCCGGGTGCAGTTGTCGCGTCAGCTCCGGAACGGCCTGTCCGGACCTGCGGTGGTATGGCCGGTACTGCTGGCCAAAGTGATGCGGTTCTGTTACGCGATCTATGTTGTGCGCTTAGCCTGCGCTGGTCGGGCAATGTGAGCCTGTATGGCGAGGCTAGGTCGCCGGGGGCGGTCTGGTCAAGAACTCATGATCAAACCCCCCGAACGGAGAGAAGTTGTCGCGTCACCGAGCGCTGACCCGGACGCGGACACCAGTGGACAAAGGTGGCGCGCCTGCCCGCCACGGGCCGGATCGCGCCTGCTCAGCGGCCCGGCCCGACCCGGGCGCGGTGGCAACGCCTCCGCCCCGGGCCGGGACGGCTGTCGTCTTCCTGATCCTTCCGACACCCGCAGCACCCCGGCGACCGGGGCCGGCCGCGGCTCGCGGCGCCGGTCACCCGGCCGCCCGGCTGTCGCGGTCGATCTCGCCCTCGGCGTCGGCCAGGGCGTCGGCGTCGATCTGCTCGGCGAACTCGGCCGCCTCGGCGCTCTGCGCGGCGAGGGCGTCCTTCACCGCCCGGATGGCCACGCCGGGCGGGTAGCCCTTGCGGGCCAGCATGCCGACCAGCCGGCGGAACACCGCGTCGGGCTCGCCCCGGGCGGAGCGCAGCTTCCGCTCGACCAGGGCCCGGGCGGTCTCCGCCTCGGTCTCCTCGTCCAGCTCGCCGAGCGCCTCGCTCGCGACGTCGCCGTCGACCCCGCGCTGGCGCAGCTCGTTGGCGAGCGCCCGGCGGGCCAGCCCCCGCCCGGTGTGCCGGCTGGTGACCCAGGCCCGGGCGAAGGCGGCGTCGTCGATGATGCCGACCTCGTCGTAGCGGTCGAGCACCTCGGCCGAGACCTCGTCGGAGATGCCCCGTTTGGCGAGCGCGCCGGCCAGCTCGGCCCGGGTACGGGGCCGGACGGCGAGCTGGCGCAGGCAGATCTCCCGGGCCACCTCGGCCTCGTCGCGCGGCGGGACCGCGGGCGTGTCGGGGTCGGGCTCCGCGGCACGGTCGCGACGGCCGCGCCGCGGCCGGGGCGTCGTGGTGCCGTCACCCGCCCGGGGCGGGCTGGCGTCCCAGCCCCGCCCCGTGCGGGCGCGTCGTCCTGCCACGACTCAGGTCAGAAGTCGACCGGCGGCAGCTCCGGGCCGCCGGCGGCGTCGCCCGCGCCGACCCCGACGCCGAGCTTCTCCAAGATCTTCTTCTCGATCTCGGCGGCCACGTCCGGGTTCTCCCGGAGGAACTCGCGGGCCTTCTCCTTGCCCTGGCCGAGCTGGTCGCCGTCGTAGGTGTACCAGGCGCCGGACTTGCGGATGATCGCCTGCTCGACGCCGACGTCGATCAGCGAACCCTCGCGGGAGATGCCCTTGCCGTACATGATGTCGAACTCGGCCTGCTTGAACGGCGCGGCGACCTTGTTCTTCACCACCTTGACCCGGGTGCGGTTACCGACCACGTCGGTGCCGTCCTTGAGGCTCTCGATGCGGCGCACGTCGAGCCGGACCGAGGCGTAGAACTTCAGCGCCCGGCCACCGGTGGTGGTCTCCGGGCTGCCGAACATCACGCCGATCTTCTCGCGGAGCTGGTTGATGAAGATCGCCGTGGTGCCGGTGTTGTTGAGCACACCGGTGATCTTCCGCAGCGCCTGGCTCATCAGCCGGGCCTGCAGACCCACGTGGCTGTCACCCATCTCGCCCTCGATCTCGGCGCGCGGCACCAGCGCGGCCACCGAGTCGATCACGATGATGTCGAGCGCGCCGGAGCGGACCAGCATGTCGGCGATCTCCAGCGCCTGCTCGCCGGTGTCCGGCTGGGACACCAGCAGCGCGTCGGTGTCGACGCCCAGGGCCTTCGCGTATTCCGGGTCGAGCGCGTGCTCGGCGTCGACGAAGGCGGCGATGCCGCCCGCGCGCTGGGCGTTGGCCACCGCGTGCAGGGCGACCGTGGTCTTACCGCTGGACTCCGGACCGTAGATCTCGACGACCCGGCCGCGGGGCAGGCCGCCCACACCGAGCGCCACGTCGAGCGCGATGGAACCGGTCGGGATCACCGCGGTCTGGATGACCGGCCGCTCCCCCAGCCGCATCACCGAGCCCTTGCCGAACTGCTTGTCGATCTGAGCGAGAGCAAGGTCGAGTGCCTTCTCCCGGTCAGGCCCTGCTGCCATCGTTGCCACCCCTGCCTTCGCCGGCGTCTTTCCTGAGCTTCGCGTCACGCGGACACGCTAGGCGCTGGGTCCGACAGAAAACCAGCCGACGGGCCGCGAGCTGTGGACGAGCACCCCGCTGTGGACAATAGCCGAACAGGTGTACGACTCGGCAAGCGACACGCGGAAGCGGCGAAACGGCTGCTCAGCGTAGTCGCGCCGGCACCCGGTCGGGATAGGCGGCGACGACCGCCCGCCACACCACGTGCGTCTCCTCACCCGCGGCGAGCGCCTGCTCGATGGTCCGCCCGCCGAGCTGGGGCAGCACCTGGTCGGAGGCGATGCTGGCCGCGTAGCCCGGCCCGAACGCCTCCTCCAGCCGGGCCCAGAAGTCGGTCAGCCGCAACGTGATCAGTCCTCCTCGTCCGGTGCGCCCGCCGGCACCGCCCGCAACGCTAGCGCCACCAGGGGCACCACGGCGATCGCCGCCAGCAGGGTGAGCACCGGATAACCGGCGGCCCGCATGACAAACCCGCTGGCCGCGGCGGCCCCGGCGCCGGCCAGCCCCATCGTCAGGTCGGAGAAGCCCTGCACGCTCGGCCGGACGGCCGCCGGCACCGACTCCGACAGCAGCGTGGAGCCGGCCACCATGGTGCCGGACCAGCCCAGTCCGAGCAGGACCAGGCCGATCGAGAGCCGGGGCGTGTGGTGCCCCGCGGTGCCGGCGACCGCGCAGGCGGCGAGCAGCAGCCCGACGCCGGTGAGGATCACCGCCCGCCGGCCGAGCCGGTCGGTGAGCCAGCCGACCACCGGGGAGAGGGCGTACATGCCGGCGATGTGCAGGCTCAGCACGATGCCGACCACCCGCAGCACGTCGGCGTCGCCGTGCGACTCGCCGAGCCGTACCGGGGTCATCGACATCACCGCCACCATCACCACGTGGCCCACCGCCACTGCCGCGATGCCGAGCCGGGCGGCCGGGCGGCCGCGTACCACCTGCCAGGCCGCCCGCATCCCGGCGCCGCGCCGGGCGGTCCGGGCCGGCGGCGTGACGGCCTCGGCCGGCGGCGTGACCTCGGGTGCGGGGCCGGCCGCGACCGGGGCGGGGGCCGCCGCCAGCCGGCGCGCGGTGAGCAGCGGGTCGGGCCGCAGCAGCGCCAGGAGTACGCCGGCGGCGAGCACGAACGCGGCCGCGCTGAACGCGAACGGGCCGGCCAGCGGCGGCAGGCCCCAGCCGCTGGTGGTGCGGTCGGCGAGCGCGGCGAAGTTCGGCGCCGCCACCGCGCCGATGGTGGTGGCCCAGACGATCAGCGAGAGCTGGCGACCCCGGCGGGCCGGTTCGGCGAGGTCCACCGCGGCGTAGCGGGCCTGGAGGTTGGCCGCGGTGCCCCCGCCGAAGAAGAGCATGCCGAGGAAGAGCAGCGGCACGAAGCGGGTCACCGTGGCGAGCACCACCAGCACGGCGCCGAGCGCCCCGGCCAGGTAGGCGACGGCCAGCCCCGGCCGGCGGCCGTGCCCGTTCATGATCCGGGTCACCGGGACCGCCAGCAGCGCCCCGCCGACCACGGCGGCGCTCTGCGCCAGGCCGGCCACCGCGGTGCCGGCCACCCGGGCCGCGAGCAGCGCCCCCACCGCGATGCCGATGGTGACGCCGATCCCGCCGATGATCTGGGTGCCGAAGAGCAGCCGCAGGGTCCGCCGCTGGATCGGCGCGACGTCGGGGGCGGCGACCGGCGCGGTCAGGTCCGTGGTCATCGGCGGCTCCTGGTGCGGGTAAGGGGTGGCGGCGCTGCCCATCCTTGCGCAGCCACCCCGGCCGATGGCACCCGGTTTCGCTACAGGCCGAGCCCGCGGCCGATGATCTCCTTCATGATCTCGGTGGTGCCGCCGTAGATGGTCTGCACCCGCCCGTCCAGCCACGCCTTCGCCACCGGGTACTCGAGCATGTAGCCGTAGCCGCCGTGCAGCTGCACACAGCGGTCGGCGACCCGGTTCTGCAGCTCGGTGGTCCACCACTTGGCCTTGGCCGCGTCGGTCACCGAGAGCCGCCCGGCGTTGTACTCGGCGACGCAGTGGTTGACGAAGGTGCGCGCGATGGTCACCTCGGTGTCCAGCTCGGCCAGGAGGAAGCGGTTGTGCTGGAAGGCGCCGATCGGCCGGCCGAACGCCTGCCGGGAGCGGGCGTAGTCGAGGGTGACGGCGAGCAGCTTCTCGGCGGCGGCCACCGCGGCGACCGCGATGCTCAGCCGCTCCCGGGGCAGGTTGCCCATCAGGTGGTAGAAGCCGTGGTTCTCGGTGCCGATCAGGTTCTCCGCCGGCACCCGGCAGTCGTCGAAGAAGAGCTCGGCGGTGTCGTTGGCCTTCAGCCCGACCTTGGCCAGCCGCCGGCCCCGGGTGAAGCCGGGGGTGCCGGTCTCCACCGCGATCAGGCTCACCCCGTGCGCGCCCTGGTCCGCCGTCCGGGCGACCACCACCACCAGGTCGGCCAGCTCGCCGTTGGTGATGAAGGTCTTCTGGCCGTTGAGCACGAGCGCGTCGCCGTCGCGGACCGCGCTGGTGCGGACGCCGGCCAGGTCGGAGCCGGCGCCGGGCTCGCTCATCGCGATCGCGGTGACCAGGTCGCCGGAGCAGAACCCGGGCAGCCAGCGCTTGCGCTGGTCGTCCGTGGTCAGCTCGGTGAGGTACGGGGCCACCACGTCGTTGTGCAGGCCGAAGCCGAGCCCGGAGCAGCCGGCGGCGACGATCTCCTCCACCAGCACCGCGTTGAACCGGAAGTCCCGCTGGCCGCCGCCGCCGTACTCCGGGTCGACGTCCATGCCGAGCAGCCCGGCGGCCCCGGCCTTGCGCCACACCTCGCGGTCGACGATCCCGGCGGCCTCCCAGCGCTCGTGGTGCGGCACCGCCTCGCGGGCCAGGAACTCACGGCACAGGTCGCGGAACTCGTCGTGGTCCCGCTCGTAGAGATGCTGCTCCATGGCGGCAAGTGTGGCACCGGCCACCCGCGCGGAACAGTGCCGGTGGACGTCCCGGGGTCTGCGGTGAGCGGCCGGTGGTCAGGCGGCCAGGGCGCGGGCGGCGACGGTGAGGTCGGCGACCAGCCCGTCGTACGCCTTGTCCTGGTCGTCCGCGCGCAGCACGGCGGACGGGTGGATGGTGGCCAGCAGCCGCGCCTGCGGCGCGTCGGCGACCTTCCCCTCGGCGTCCACCGGCACCCGCCGGAAGTCCTCGGGGTGCTGGGCGGAGGCCGGCCAGGGCAGCAGCTCGCCACGCTGGCGGGTGACCCGGAACGTCGGGCCGAGCAGCGCCTTGGCGGCGGTGGCGCCCAGCACCACCACGATCTCCGGGTGCAGCCGGGCGAACTCGGCGACCAGCCAGGGCCGGCAGGCCGTGATGTGCACCCGGTCCGGGGTCTGGTGGATGCGGCGCTTGCCGCGCAGTTCGAAGCGGAAGTGCTTGACGGCGTTGGTCAGGTAGATGTGCCCCGGGTCCAGCCCGGCGTCGTCGACCGCCTTGCGGAGCAGCCGGCCGGCGGGGCCGACGAACGGCAGCCCTTTCTGGTCCTCCATGTCGCCGGGCTGCTCGCCCACGAAGACCACCCGGGCGCTCTCGTCGCCCCGGCCGAAGACCGTCTGCGAGGCGTCCCGGTAGAGCTCGCAGCCACGGCAGCCGGCGGCGGCGGCGCGGAGCGCGTCGATGGTGTCCGCCTCCGGCGGGATGAACCGCTGGGCGCCGGGGGCGCTCTCGGTCTGCTCGGCCATGCCGACTGTTATATACCCGTTCCGCGGACTCTGCCCGACGCGCCGCCGTCGGGCCCCGCGCCGTCAGTAGCCGCCACCGCCGCCGTCACCGCCACCGGACGCCATCGCGATGATCACGATAATGATCACGATCACCGCCACCGCGACGGCGATCCAGACCCCTTTCTTCGACCCCATGGTCGCTCACCTCCGGCGCCGCGCTTACCCCGTGCCGGGCGGCTCACGCCCGTGCGCCCGCGGGTGCCGTGGCACCGACCGTCGCCGCGCCGCACCGGCCCGCGGTCACAAGGGAACCGGGGCGGCACCGGGGCCACCGCGGGCGGCGAGGACGCGCCGGTCAGGCGGTGAAGCCGGCGGTCGGGGCCGGGCGGACCGCGCGGGCCAACGCGTCGGCGAGCGGCTCCACGTCGCCGTCGGCGAGCCGGCTGACGGTGATCCGCAGGGCGGGCGGGGCGGCGATCCGGTAGCGGGCGCCGGGCGAGACCGACCAGCCGGCGTCGCGCAGCGCGGTCAGCGCGCTGGTCTCGTCCTCGACCGGCAGCCAGACGTTGATGCCGGTGCGTCCGTGCGCGGTGAGGCCGCGCCCGGCCAGCGCGGCGAGCAGCGCGCCACGGCGCCGCTCGTAGCTGCCGGCCGCCCGGTCGACCAGGTCGGCCACCGCCGGGTCACGCCAGAGCGACAGCACCAGCCGTTGCAGCACGGTGGAGACCCAGCCGGCGCCGACCCGGGCCCGGCCGGCCACCCGGGCCACCGTCGTCTCGTCGCCGACCAGCACGGCCAGCCGCAGGTCGGGGCCGAACGGCTTGCTCACCGACCGGACGAAGGCCCACGTCGGGGTCGCCCCGGCGAGCGGATGCAGCGGTACGCGGGCCAGCTCGGCGGCGTGGTCGTCCTCGATCAGCAACAGGTCGGGCCGGCCGGCGAGCAGGTCGCGCAGCTGGGCCGCCCGGTGCGCGGAGACCGCCGCGCCGGTCGGGTTCTGCGCCCGGCTGGTCACGACGAGCGCCCGGGCACCGGCGGCGAGCGCCGACCGGACCCCGGCGACCAGCGGGCCGTCGTCGTCGACCGGCACCCCGATCGGGCGCAGCCCGAGGGCGGCCACCAGGTCGAGCAGGTTGGCCCAGCCCGGGTCCTCGACCGCCACCGCGTCACCGGGGCGCAGGTGGGCCCCGAGCAACCGCTCGATGCCGTCGAGCGCGCCACCGGTGATGGTCAGCTGGTCGGCCGGTACGCCGTCGGCGGCCAGCCGCGCGCGGGCCGCCTCGACCAGCTCGGGGAGCGCCCCGGCGCCCGAGTAGCTCACCGGCGCGCCGGGCGCCGCGGCGAGCGTGGCCAGCTGCGGGCCGAGCGGCGGCAGCAACGCCGGGTCGGGCTCGCCGGTGGACAGGTCGCGCAGGCCGGGCACCGGCGGCGGGCGTAGCGCCGAGCGGCGGGCCGCCACCGGCGGGCGGGGCCGGACCCGGGTGCCGTGCCGGCCGGCGGTGACCACCAGTCCGCGCTGGCGCAGGTCCTGGTAGGCCCGGGCGACGGTGGCCGGGCTGACCGCCAGCGCGGCGGCGAGCGCCCGGACCGGCGGCAGCGCCGCCCCCGGCGGCAGGTCGGCGGCCCGGATGCCGGACTCGATGCTGGCCGAAATCTCGACGGCCGTCGTACCGGTGACCTGATAGTGTGCTGACACAAATCCAAGATTGTACTAGAACAAAGGCGGGAGCATGTACCCACGGACCCCCCGGACCACCGCCAGCCGCTCCCGGGACCGGATGAGCTACGACCGCGCCGCCGCGCACGCCGTGCTGGACGAGGCGTACCACTGCGCGCTCGGGTTCACCGTCGACGGCGAGCCGCGGGTGCTGCCCACCCTGCACGTGCGCGTCGGCGACACCCTCTACCTGCACGGCTCCACCGGCAGCCGGCCACTGCTCGCCGCCCGGGGCGACGGGCTGCCGGTCTGCGTCGCGGTCACCCTGCTCGACGCCCTGGTCTACGGCCGCTCCCAGTTCCACCACAGCGCGAACTACCGCTCGGTCGTCGCGCACGGCACCGCCCGCCTGGTCACCGACGAGCGGGAGAAGGCCGAGGTGCTCACCGCACTGGTGGAGAAGGTCGGCGCCGGGCGCAGCGCGGACAGCCGCCCGCCGAGCCGGCGGGAGCTGACCGAGACCGCCGTGCTGGCCCTGCCGCTGCGCGAGGTCTCGGTGCGGGCCCGCGCCGGCGGCGTCCGCGAGGACGAGGCCGACCTCGACCTGCCGCACTGGGCCGGGGTGGTGCCGCTGCGGCTCACCGCCGGCGTACCCGAGCCGGACGCCGGTGTCACCGCGCCGGTCCCGGCGTACCTGCGGCCGGAGCGCTCGCCCTGGCTCGACCCGGCGGTGCTGCGCGGCGGGCACGTCGTGCTGGAGCCGCTCGACCTCGCGCACGCCGACGAACTGCACGCCGCGACCGCCGATCCGGAGGTCTGGCGGCACCTGAGCAGCCCGCTGCCCGCCGACCCGGCCGGCACCGCCGAGGTGGTCGCCGCCGCGCTGGCCGCGCACCGGCGGGGCGAGCGGGTGCCGTGGGTGCAGCGCTGCGCGGTCACCGGGGCGGTGGTCGGCACCACCTCCTTCTACGAGGTGGATCCGGAGCGCCGTTCGGTGGCGATCGGGCACACCTTCCTGGGCCGGCCCTGGTGGCGGACCGGGATCAACACCGAGGCGAAGCTGCTGCTGCTCACCCGCGCCTTCGAGGAGCTGGGCGCGGTGCGGGTGGTCTGGCACACCGACATCCGCAACGAGCGGTCGCAACGGGCGATCGAGCGGCTCGGCGCGTCCCGCGAGGGGGTGCTGCGGATGCACCGGATCCGTCCGGACGGCTCGTGGCGGGACACCGTGCAGTATTCGATGACCGTCGACGAGTGGCCGAACGCACAGGTCACGCTCCGGGAAAGGCTTCGCCGGACGGTGCCGGTGGCGTGATGATGTCGGGCGTGCTGGGCATCACCGACCTCTGGACGTACGTGTTGGGCACCGTGGCGATCATCCTGCTGCCCGGGCCCAACTCGCTCTTCGTGCTCTCCACCGCCGCGCAGCGGGGCGTGGCGGCCGGCTACCGCGCCGCCGGCGGGGTGTTCGTCGGCGACGGGGTGCTGATGGTCCTCTCCGCCGCCGGGGTGGCGTCGCTGCTCCAGGCGTACCCGCCGCTGTTCCTGGTGGTCAAGTACGCCGGCGCGGCGTACCTCGGCTATGTGGGGTTGACCATGCTGCGCGGGGCCTGGCGGCGCTGGCGGGACCGGCACGACCCGAGCACGCCGCGGTTGATCGACGCCGCGGAGCCGGCGGCGATGCGCAGCCCGTTCCGCAAGGCACTGGTGATCAGCCTGCTCAACCCGAAGGCGATCCTCTTCTTCATCTCCTTCTTCATCCAGTTCGTCGACCCCGGGTACGCCTGGCCGGCGCTGTCGTTCCTGCTGCTCGGGCTGATCGCCCAGGTCACCAGCGCGCTCTACCTGACCGCGCTGATCTTCGCCGGCACCTTCCTGGCCGCCCAGTTCCGCCGGCGCCGCCGGCTCGCCGCCGGCGCCACCACCGGCGTGGCCGCCCTCTTCCTCGGTTTCAGCGTCAAGCTCGCCACCGCCACCGTCTGACCCGGGGCGGGGGTCAGGTGCCGTCGCCGCTGCCGCCGCCGATGCCGGCGCCGCCGGCGGTGCCGCCGAGGCCGAAGCCGGGGTGCAGCGGCTCGTCGGGTGGGCGGCTGACGTGCGCCGACTCGGTGATGTTCGCGGACCAGTCGGCGTGCGCCGCCGCGGCCGCGTGCCGGTTGATCGCGTGCCGCAGCCACCCGTCCACCGTCGCCACCCAGTCCCGCCGCTCCGCGCCGACGTGCCAGACCCGGAACCGGCTGATGCTCTGGTGGGTGATCCCGGCCAGGGCCAGCCGGCGGTCCAGCCAGAGGATCACCTCCAGGCCGGCCGGGTTGGCCACGAAGATCAGCTCCAGCTCGGTGAGCGGCCCCGCGTAGAGCGGCGCCACCCAGTAGCCCAACCGCTGGTGCAGCGGCAGCGCCTGCTCCACCCCCGGCAGCCGGCCGTCGAGCAGGCCGGCCTGGCGCAGGCGGAAGCCGAGCGTGTCCAGCGCGGCCAGGATGTGCGCCTGGGTGGGCAGCGGATGCACGAAGACCGGCACCATCGCGCCCTGGTCCAGCTGCGGCTCGATCGCCACCTCGGTCCGCAGCCCCATCCGCAGGCTGAGCAGCGGGACCCCGCCGAAGATGGTCACCGGCGTCTCCCAGGGCATCGGGAACGTGAACGGCATGGTCCGGGCCCGCCCGGCCCGCACCACGAAAGCGCCGGAGACCACCGCCTGGTGGAACTGCACCAGGCGGCGGGGCGCCTCCGGGTCGTCCGGCTCGACGGTGGTGACCAGGCCGAGCCGGATGTGTCGCACCGGCACGTCGAACCGGCCGGCGGTGACCGTGATCCGGCCCGGCAACCGCAGCCCGGGACGGGTGCTCGGGTTGGCCAGGGCGGTCTGCACGGTCAGCCCGGTCCAGCCGGACTCCGGCGACACCCCCGTCAACCGCACCGCGCTCCCCCGTCCCGGCGGACCGGGCGCGGGGCCGCCGCCCCCGCCCGGGCGGGACCGCCCCGCCGCCGGAGCCGGCTTACCCGGCCGGCGTCAGCGCAACCGCCGCCCGCGCGGCACCGGGTCGGTCTCGTCGTCGAACTCGCCGATGACCTCCTCCAGCAGGTCCTCCAGCGCGACGAAGCCGATCGGCCGGGCCGGGCCGCCGCCGTTGCGGACCAGCGCGAGCTGGGACTGCCGGGCCCGCATCGCGGCCACCGCCTCGGTGACCGTCGCCGTCGCCGGCAGGGTGAACGCGGCGGTCATCAGGTCCCCCGCGGTGACCGGCCGGCCGGTGGTGGTGGCCCGCACCGCCTCCCGTACGTGCACCAGGCCGCAGACGTCGCCGGCGGCGTCCAGCACCGCCAGGCGGGAGCGGCCGCTGTCCCGGCTGACCTGCTCGATCCGGTCGGCGGCGTCGTCGCGGCGCACCGTCACCATCCGGTGGAACGGTTCCATCACCTGCGCCACGGTGGTGCCCTGCAGCTCCAGCATGCTGGTCAGCAACTGGTGCTGCTCGGCGCCGAGCAGGCCGTGCTCGCGGGACTGCTCCAGCAGGATGCGCAGCTCGTCCGGGCCGTGCACCTGGGCGAGCTGGTCCTGGGGATTCACCCGGAACAGCCGCAGGATCGCGTTGGCCACGGCGTTCAGCGCGGAGAGCACCGGCCGGGAGACCCGGGCGAAGGCCCGGAACGGCAGCGCCAGCAGCATCGCCGAGCGCTCCGCGTCGGTGATCGCCCAGGACTTCGGGGCCATCTCGCCGATCACCAGGTGCAGGAAGGTGACCACGCTCAGCGCGAAGATCAGCGCGATCGCGTGGCTCGCCGCGTCGGGCAGGCCGACCGCGTGCAGCAGCGGGCTGAGCAGGTGCTCGATCGCCGGCTCGGCGAGCGCGCCGAGGCCCAGCGTGCACAGGGTGATGCCCAGCTGGGCGCCGGCCAGCATCAACGACAGCTCGCGCACCCCGTCCAGGGCGGCCCGGGCCGCCCGGCCCCCGGAGGCGGCCGCCTGCTCCAGCCGGTAGCGCTTGCTCGCCACCAGGGCGAACTCGGCGGCCACGAAGAACCCGTTCAGCGCCAGCAGCAGCACCGAGCTGAACAGCGCCACCCCGGGGCTCACGCGGACACCTCCCGGCGCTCACCCGGCTCGGCCAGCCGCAGCCGGACCGAGTCGGCCACGTGCCGGTCGACCGCGAGCACCTCGACCAGGGCGCGCGGCTCCACCGCGCCGTCCTCGCCGTCGGCGGGCAGGCTGATCTCCAGCCGGTCGCCGACCTCGGGCACCCGGCCCAGCTCGCGCATCACCAGCCCGGAGAGGGTGTCGTACTCGGGGGCCTCGGGCAGCGCGATGCCGGTGCTGTCGGCCACCTCGTCGATGCGCCAGCGGGCGGGCACCACCCAGGAGCCGTCGTCCTGCCGGGCCGGGGCGCGCTCCGGCGGGTCGTCCTCGTCGCGGATCGGCCCGACCAGCTCCTCGGCGATGTCCTCCAGCGTGATCACGCCGGCGAAGCCGCCGTACTCGTCGACCACGCAGGCCATCTGCCGGTGGCCGGAGCGCAGCCGGTCCAGCACCGTGGGCAGTGGCAGGGTCTCCGGTACCAGCAGCGGGGGGCCGGCCACCGCGCCGACCGGGGTGCTGGCGCGCCGGGCCGGCGGCACCCCGAGCACGTCGGCGATGCCGACCACGCCGACCAGGTCGTCGACGCCCTCGGCACCGCGGACCGGGAACCGGGAGTGGCCGGTGTCGAGCAGCTCGACCACCCGGCTGACCGGCTCGTGCGCCCGTACGGTGTGCACGTCGACCCGCGGCACCATGGCCTCGCCGGCGGTCAGCTCGCGGAAGTCGAGACCCCGGTCCAGCAGGGTGGACATCTCCGCGTCGAGGCGCCCCTCCTCCCGGGACTCGGCGATGATCTGCTCCAGGTCCTCGGGCGTGGCGCCGCTGGGCAGCTCCTCGATCGGCTCGATGCCGACCCGGCGGAGCAGGCGGACCGCGGAGCGGTCGAAGAGGGTGATCACCGGCCCGAAGATCCTCAGGTACATCAGGGTGGACCGGCTCAGCGCCCGGGCGATGGGCTCGGCCCGGGCGATGGCCAGGTTCTTCGGCGCCAGCTCACCCAGGACCATCTGCACCACGGTGGCGATGACCAGGGCCAGCGCCACGGAGAGCGGCAGGCTCACGGCGCGGGAGACGCCGGCCACGCCGAGCAGCTCGGCCAGCCCGGCGCCGAGGAACGGCTCGGCGACGTAACCGACCAGCAGCGCGGTGACGGTGATGCCGAGCTGGGCGCCGGAGAGCATGAAGGAGAGCCGGCCGGTGACCTCCAGGGCCCGGGCGGCGGCCTGGTCGCCGTCGTCGGCGAGCTGCTTGAGCTTGCCCCGGTCCACGGCGACGTAACCGAACTCCTGGGCCACGAAGTAACCGGTGGCGGCGGTGAGCACGATGATGAGAAGGAGACCGACGACGATCAACACGGGCCGCTCAGGGCTCCCGGGGACGTCGGGGTCGTCAGCTGCCGGGCGCGACCCGGCTGGCTACTGCTGCCCTCCTGGGCAGAGGAGTCGATCATGCGGCCATTTTATCCGCGTCGGCTGGACGTCCGCTGAAGGTGTGCGGAAGGGCCCCCGGTCGCCCGTTTCGGGTGCCGGGGGCCCTTCGCCCGGTTCAGCTCTGGGTGACCGTCATGTCGTCCACGGCCGCCTCGACGAGGCTGGCGCCGCTGGCGTCCGCGGCCTCGACCAGGATGCGGACCGTCTGGCCGCGCAGCGCCGAGACGTCCGCGCTCGCGCTCTGCCAGGACGCCGCCCGGTTGCTCGCCGCCCCGGTCGCGGTCAGCGCGGTGACGGTGCTGCCGCCGACCACGCGCACCCGGAGGTAGTCGGCGCTGCTGGCGTTGTTCAGGTGGGCGAGGTACCAGGAGAAGGAGAGGGTGAGCGTGCCGGTGGCCGGCAGCGTGATCGCCGGCGAGCGGATGCTGCTCACCCCGCCGTCGAGGTCGTACGCGCCGGCGCTGCTGCCCGCGGCGGCACCGGTGACCAGGTCGTAGCTGCCGCTGACCGTGCTGCCCAGCTGGGTGGTCACGCCCGAGCTGCTGGTGGTGGCGGGATCGCCGCGCTCCCACTGGCCCAGCGTGGCGGTGTCGGTGCCGGACGGGTTGGCCGTCCAGCCGGTCGCCGTCTCGAAGGTGTCGCTCCAGACCGTGCTGCCCGGCGGCGTTCCGGCCCCGGCCAGCGTCCACACCGTGTACGCGATCGCGTCGGCGTTGCGGTCCAACGCGGTGTCGTTGATGTTGCCGGTGGTGTCGCAGGAGCGGTGGTAGCAGGGGTCGAACGCCTGACCGGCGGTGCCGCCCCAGAGCGACGCCTGGGCGCTCGACTTGATCCCCTCGGCGCCGGTGAAGGTGCCGCCGGCCGGGATGCCGACGCCGATGAACGGGCCGTAGTCGCTGCGGCCGTCGAAGTCGGTGCCCCGGGTCGGCACCCCGATCGAGGTGAAGTACGCCTGGATGGTCTGCTCGATCTGGGCGGAGCCGGCCGGGCCGGGGCCGGAGCCCACGCCGTCGGAGTTGTCGCCGTCGTAGACGAAGTAGCCGGCGTTGGGCGAGCCGACCATGTCGAAGTTCAGGTACTGCGCGATCCTGGCGCGCTCGGCCGTCGGCAGGCTGTTCACGTAGTGCCGGGATCCGCGCAGGCCCAGTTCCTCCGCGCCCCACCAGGCGAACCGCAGGTGCTTGGCGGGGGTGAACCCACTGCGGGCCACCGCCAGCGCCACCTCGAGGATGGCCGCCGAGCCGGAGCCGTTGTCGTTGATGCCCGGCCCGGCGGTGACGCTGTCCAGGTGGGCCCCGGTCATCACCACGGCGTTGGGGTCGCCGCCCGGCCAGTCGGCGATCAGGTTGTAGCCGGTGGCGCCGTTGTAGCTGAACGACTGCACCGTGGTCGTGAACCCGACCGCGTCGAGCTGGCCCTTCACGTAGTTGACCGAGGCCAGGTAGCCGGGCCGGCCGTGCGCCCGGTTGCCGCCGTTGGCGGTGGCGATGGACTGGAACTGGGTGAGGTGGGCCTTCAGGTTGGCCAGCGGGATGTCCGGGGCGGCGACGAGCGCGGCCGGCACGTCGGCGGGCGCCGGGGCCGGCGCCGCGGCCGCCGCGGTGGTGGTCAGCGCGGTCGCGGCCGCGACGGCCAGCCCGGCCAGCCAGGCGGGACGGGGGATACGGGAGCTCATGGGTCCTCCGGGGTGGGGTGGTCCGGTCCCGCCGGGTGGGCGGCGACCGGGCGGCGGCCATTGATCGATGGCCATCACTGCGAAGCGTGCAGCGGGAGCCGGACCCCGACAAGACCCGGGACGCAGAATCGCCGCAGTCCCGGAATTGGGACGCGGTGGGACGGATCACGCGAGCGGCGGCGCAAGGGGCGCGGGGACGGACCACGCGGACGGCGGAGCCGCGGCTGCCGCGCCGGGTCAGCGGCCGGCCAGTTCGTCCACGTCGAGCATGCTCCGGTCGACCCGACCGGAGCGGTACGCGGCGCGGCCGATCATCTGCGCGGCGACCGGGGCGGTGATCATCTGGAAGGTCCCGACCAGCGCCACCATGCCGATGTCGGCCGGGTCGCGCAGCCGCAAGGCCACCCCGACGAGCAGCAGCAGCACCCCGAGCGTCTGGGGCTTGGTGGCCGCGTGTATCCGGTCCAGCGCCGCCGGGAAGCGCAGCAGGCCGATCCCGGCGGCCAGGGTGAGCAGCGCGCCGGCCACCAGAAAGCCGGCGCCCACCCAGTCGGCGAGAGTCGCGAGCATCAGGACTCCTCCCGGACGGCGAAGCGGACCAGCGACACCGCGCCCACGAAGCCGAGCAGCGAGAGTGCCACCAACACCGGCAGGGTGGTGGCGTGCCGGTTGACCGCCGCCTCGGCCCCCACCGCGCCGATCATCGTGGCCAGCAGCATGTCCGCGGCGATCACCCGGTCCACCAGGGACGGGCCCCGGTACAGCCGGACCAGCGCGAGCAACGCGGTCACCGAGAACAGCACGGTGAGGACCGCGGCGAGGATCGTGGTCACGGTCGGTCTCCCTCCGGTAGGGCGTCGGTCTGCACCCGGCGCAGCTCCGCGGCCGAGCCGACGGCCCGGACGAGCCGCCGTTCGACGGCGAGGATCCGGTCCCGGCTGCCGGTCAGGTCCTGCGGGCCGCGGACGTCGAGCACGTGCACGTAGAGGGTTCCGCTGTCCCGGTCCACCTCGAGGATCAGCGTCCCCGGCACCAGCGAGATCACCTCGGCGGTGAGGGTCAGGTTGAGGTCGGTACGCACCCGCAGCCGCACCGCGATGATCCCGGACCGGGGCCGGTAGCCGGGCCGCACGGCGATCCCGGCGACGTGCACGCTGGCGCTGACCAACTCGCCGGCGAAGCGGACCAGGAACAGCAGCAGTGGCCCGGGCCGCAGCCGGCCGCCGAAGGTCACCGGCGGCAGCGGGAAGAAGACCAGCACCGCCCCGCCGACCAGCAGCCCGCCCAGCAGGTTGCCCCAGGAGAAGTCGCCCCAGAGCACCATCCAGATCAGCACCAGCCAGCCGTAGGTGATCAGCTGGTCCCGCCAGCGGACGACCCGGCCGCGCGCCTCCTGGTCGGGGCGGGCCGGCTCCGCGCTCACGGCGCCCCCTCCGGGAGCACGGCCCGCACGTACGGCGTGCGTTGCCGCAGGTCCGCGGCCGCGTCGGCGGTGACGGCGAAGAGCGGGCCGGCCACCGCGGTCATCGCCAGGCCGAGGGCGACCAGGGCGACCGTGGCCCCGACCATCAGGCCGGGCAGCCGGACGGCCGGTTCCTCGGTGGCCAGCCGGGGCGCCCGCCAGAAGGCGATGTTCCACACCCGGGAGGCCACGTAGAGGGTGAGCAGGCTGGTCAGCGCGCCGGCCGCCACCAGCGCGGCGGGCAGCGGGCCGCCGGCCGCCACCCCGGCCTGGAACAGGCTGAGCTTGCCGAGGAAGCCGGAGAACGGCGGGACGCCGGCCAGGTTCATCGCCGGCACGAAGAAGATCACCGCGAGCAGCGGGGCGAGCCGCGCCAGGCCCCCGATGCGGCGCAGGTCGGTGCTCCCGGCCCGGAGCTGGACCAGGCCGACCACCAGGAAGAGCGTGGTCTGGATGGTGATGTGGTGCAGCACGTAGAAGATCGCGCCGGTGAGGCCGGCGACGGTGCCCAGCGCCACGCCGAAGATCATGTAACCGATGTGGCTGACCAGGGTGAACGAGAAGAGCCGCTTCAAATCCGACTGGGCCACCGCGCCCAGGATCCCGACGATCATGGTCAGCCCGGCCACCACCAGCAGCAGCTTCCCCGCCTGGCCGCCGGGGAAGAGCAGCGTCTCGACCCGGATGATCGCGTACACCCCGACCTTGGTGAGCAGGCCGGCGAAGACCGCGGTGACCGGCGCGGGCGCGGTCGGGTAGCTGTCCGGCAGCCATGCCGACAGCGGGAAGACCGCCGCCTTGATCCCGAAGGCGAGCAGCAGCGTCAGCTCCAGCATCAGCCGCACAGCCGTCGGCAGGTCGTCCAGCCGGTGGGCGAGCTGGGCCAGGTTGACGGTGCCGGTCGCCGCGTACACCAGGCCGACCGCGGTCAGGAACACCATCGAGGACAGGACGCTGACCACCACGTACGTCGACCCGGTGCGGATCCGCGCCTCGGTGCTGCCGAGGGTGATCAGGACGAAGCTCGCGGCGAGCAGGACCTCGAAGCCGACGAAGAGGTTGAACAGGTCCCCGGCCAGGAACGCGTTGGTCACGCCGGCGGTCAGCACCAGGTAGGTGGGGTGGAAGATGGTGACCGGCGTGGTCTCGCCCAGGTCGCTCTGGCCCTGGCCGATGGAGTAGAGCAGCACGCAGAGGGTCACCGCCGAGGAGACCACCAGCACCAGCGCGGCCAACTGGTCGGCGACCAGGACGATGCCCACCGGCGCCGGCCAGGCCCCGATCTGCGTCACCACCGGCCCGTGCCGGTACGTCTGCACCAGCAGCGCCACGGCCACCGCCAGGGTGGTGGCCAGGCAGGCCACGCTGATCACCCGCTGCAGGCGGGGCCACCCGGCCAGCATCAGCGTCACCGCCGCGCCCAGCAGCGGCACCACCACCGGCAGCGGCAGCAGCCGGCTCACCGTGCGCCCAGTTCCGGCCGGGGCACCGCGGGCCCGGTCATCGGCCACCGTCCGGTTCCGGGGGCCGGCGCGGCGGCTCGGGGTCGACCTGCTCGGGGTCTCCGTCCGGGCCCTCGCCGCCGAGGTCGGCCGGGACCACCTCGTCGCGCTCGGCCCGCCGCCGGATCTGTCCGTCCTCCAGGTCGTCCGGCACCTCGTCGTCGCCGGTCAGATACCAGCTCCGATAGCTGACCGCCAGCAGGAACGCGGTGAACCCGAAGGTGATGACTATGGCGGTGAGCACCATGGCCTGAACCAAAGCGTCGCTCATCGCGTCGGTCGGGGCGGTGCCCGCCACCGGTGGCGCCCCCGGCCGGCCGCCGAGCAGGATGAGCAGGTTGACCCCGTTGCCGAGCATGATGACGCCGAGCAGGATCCGGGTCAGGCTGCGCTCCAGCAGCAGGGCCACCCCGCAGGCGACGAGCACGCCGCTGGCGAGCACCAACGCCAGGGTGGGGCCCGGCCCGGCGCCCGTCACGGCCGTTCCCCCTCCCGCTCCACGGCCAGCCCGGCCCCGGCCCGGCCGGTTGCCTCGATGTGCCGGTCCACCTCGGTGCCCAGGCTGCGCAGGATGTCCAGCACCAACCCGACCACCACCAGATAGACACCGATGTCGAAGAAGAGCGAGGTGACCAGGTAGAAGTCGCCGATCAGCGGCAGCGACAGGTCGATCCGCGCGCTCTGCAGCACCGATCCGCCGGCCGCCAGGGCGATCACCCCGCTGCCCACCGAGACGGCGAGCCCGGCGCCGAGCACGGTGCCGGCACCTATCGGGGCGGCCTCGGCCAGCTCGTACCGGCCGCCGGCCAGGTAGCGCACGACCAGCGCCAGGCTCGCCACCAGGCCACCGGCGAAGCCGCCGCCCGGCGCGTTGTGCCCGGAGAAGAGCAGGAACAGGGAGAAGATCACCACGGTGTGGAAGATCAGCCGGGTGACCACCTCCAGCACCAGCGACCGGCGCCGCTCCTGCAGGCTGGCGCCGCCGCGTAGCCAGACCGGCCGGTCCGGGCGGGCCGGCCGGCCGGCCGGCTCCGGCCGGCGCGGGCGCGGCCCGGTGCGGGACCGCTCGAAGATCAGGCTGGCCACCCCGGTCGCCGCCACCACCAGCACCGCCAGCTCGCCCATCGTGTCCCAGGCCCGGATGTCGACCAGGGTCACGTTGACGACGTTGCGGCCGTACCCCTCGCCGACCGCGAGGGCCGGGAAGGCCTCCGCGACCGTGGGTGCCTGGCGGGCGTTCGCGGCCACCAGAGCCAGCCCCGCGGTCACCACGCCCACCGCCACCCCGATCGCCCGGCGGGCCAGGCGGCTGCGCCGCAACGGCCGGGCCGAGAACCGGTGCGGCAGCCGGCGCAGCACCAGCACGAAGATCGCGATGGTGGCGGTCTCCACGAGGAACTGGGTCAGCGCCAGGTCCGGCGCGCCGTAGAGCACGAAGAGCATCGCGGTGCCGTAGCCGGTGGTGCCGACCAGCAGCATCGCGGTCAACCGGCGGCGGGCGTTGACCGCCAGCACGGCCGCCACGCTGATCACGAGCAGTACGACGGCCTGCAGCGGGGTGTTCCACAGCGCGATCCGCTCCTGCCACGGCCGGGCCAGCAGCATCGCCCCGCCGGGCACCAGGGCCAGCGCGACCAGGATGGTGCCGAGGTACTGCGGCAGCGAGCCGCGCTGGGTGGCGCCGGTGACGTCGTCGGCGAACCGGTCGAAGCGCCCGATCACCCACTCGTACCCCTCGTTGCCGTTCACCGGCGCGCGCAGCCGGGCCAGCACCGGGGCGAGCGGCCCGCGCAGCGCGAAGAGCAGCGCGCCGCCGGCCACAGCCAGCGCGGAGAAGCCGAGCGCGGGGGTCAGGCCGTGCCAGAGCGCCAGGTGTCCGCCGACGGCGCCGAAGAGTTCGGCGTACGGGAGGAAGAGGCCGTCCAGCACTCCCGCGGCCGGGCCGGCGACCAGCCCGGCGCCGGCCAGCAGGGCGGGCGGGAGCAGCAGCGGCGCCGCGACCCGCCCGACGTCGGTCGCCGGCACCCCCGGCCGGGTGGCGAACGCGCCCCAGACGAACCGGGCGCTGTACGCGACGGTGAGCGCGGTGCCGGCGACCAGCACGGCGAGGGCGAGCGGCCGGTCGGTGAACGCGGCGAGCACCGCCTCCTTGGCGACGAACCCGACCAGCGGCGGCAGGCCGGCCATCGACGCCGCGGCCAGCACCGCCACGGTGGCCAGCAGCGGCGCGTTGCGGCCCAGCCCGGACAGCTCGGCCAGGTCCCGGGTGCCGGTCCGATGGTCGATGATGCCGACGACGAGGAAGAGCGCCGCCTTGAACAGCGCGTGCGCGAGCAGCATCGCGGCGGCGGCCAGTGCCGCGTCCGGGGTGCCCGCCCCGGTCACCGCCACCAGCAGCCCGAGCTGGCTGACCGTCCCGTACGCCAGCAGCAGCTTCAGGTCGGTCTGCCGCAGCGCCGCCCAGCCGCCCACCACCAGGGTGGCCAGACCGGCGACCAGCACCACGGGCCGCCACGGGGCGACGGCGGCGAGCACCGGCGCGAGCAGCCCGATCAGGTAGACGCCGGCCTTCACCATCGCCGCCGCGTGCAGGTACGCGCTGACCGGGGTGGGTGCCGCCATGGCCACCGGCAGCCAGGTGTTGAACGGCAGCACCGCCGACTTGGCCAACGCCCCGACGAGGATCAGCACCACCGCCGTGCCCAGGTACGTCCCGCCGGGCAGCGACCCGGCGGCGATCGCCGACCAGCGGTAGCTGCCGGCGTGCTCGCCGAGCATGACGAACCCGATCAGCATGGCCAGCCCGCCGAGGGTGGTCACGGTCAACGCCTGGGCGGCCGCCCAGCGGCTGGAGCGCCGCTCGGTGCTGTGCCCGATCAGCAGGTACGAGAAGACCGTGGTGAGTTCCCAGCAGACGTAGAGCAGCAGCAGGTCGTCGGCGAGGACCAGGCCGAGCATGGCCCCGGCGAAGGCCACCAGGACCGCGGCGAACCGGGCCAGCCCCAGCGAGCCCGGCGCGAAGTAGCGGGCGCTGTAGATCAGCACCAGGGCGCCGATCCCGCCCACCAGCAGGGTCATCAGCCAGGAGAGGGTGGTCAGTCGCAGCGCCAGTTCCAGCCCGAGCTGGTCGACCCAGGGGTAGGTCTCGACCACCGCACCGCCGTCGCGCACCGCGGGCGTCCGGACCACGGCCCAGCCGAACGCGGCGGCCGGCGCCAGCGCGAGCGGGTAGCAGGCACGCGGGCCCCACCACCGGACGAGCAGCGGCGCGACGAGGGCCGCCAGGAGGTGGAGGATCAGCAGTACGAGCACCCGCACTCCAGGTCGAGGTGGCAGCGGCACCGGCTGAGGCGGGACGGCGCCTACGAGCGATCAGACGCCAGTTCGCCGGCTGACGGGCGGTTTTATCGGAATTGACCCGCCGGGCCCCACGCCGTGCCCCTCCGGGTCCTCTCGTGGTGCGCCCGAGCGCGCCGGTGCCCGGCGGGACGATGACCGTCTGCTGGTGGGCAGGTCACAGGGGGGCCGCCGGACCTGCTGCGCGACAGACGATCAAGCGGCGGCCGGCGACAGCGCCGGGTACGCACAGAGGTGGTGGGCTGCGCGGCGGCGGGGGTCAGTGCACGGCGACGTCGGCGGCGGGCACGGCCGGCTCCCGGACCGGCCGGTCCCAGCGGGCCTCCACCAGCAGGTCGGGGCGGCCGAGCTGGCGCACCACCCGGTTCACCACCCGCTGGGCGGCGGTGAGCGAACGGACCGAGAGCAGCCGGCCCCGGCTCTCCCGGCGGAGCACGAAGAAGTGCACCGCGGCGCGAACCTGGCCGCGGTCGGCGGCGCTGGCCTGCGCGGTGGAGACCACCAGCTCGCGCAGGCACTCGGCGAGGCGCTCGGCCAGCTCCAGCTCGGGGCCGGTCAGGCCGGCCCGGACGGCGGCGAGATGACTGTCGACCTTGCGGATGAGCACGTCGGTGCCGGGCTCGAAGCTCCGCTGCTCGACCGCCATCCGACCCCTCCGCCCGCCGCGCGTTGCGAGTGAAGTTACTTTATGTTGCGCTGCACTAGCAAGCAGTTAAGTAAGACTTACCGCGTTCAACGTCGCATCCGTCGCGTATGAGCCGGACCGGGACAGATTCCCTGCCCGGCGCGGGCGGCATGTCACACCTGCGGGGCAGGATGGGTGCGTGGCAGAGGTGCGAGGCGGCGCGGGCGGCGACGGTCCGGCGGAGCGACCGGGCGAGCGGCCGGGCGGGGCCGACGCGACCCGGGCGCTCGCCGGCTTCGGCCCGGCCACCCGGGAGTGGTTCACCGCCGCCTTCGCCGCCCCCACCGCGGCGCAGACCGGCGCCTGGCGATCGATCGCCGCCGGGCGCAACGCCCTGGTGGTGGCGCCCACCGGCTCCGGCAAGACGCTCGCCGCGTTCCTCTGGTCACTGGACCGGCTGGCCCGCGAGCCGGCCCCGGCCGAGCCCCGGCACCGCTGCCGGGTGCTCTACGTCAGTCCGCTCAAGGCGCTCGCGGTCGACGTCGAGCGCAACCTGCGCACTCCCCTCACCGGCATCCGGCAGGCCGCGACCCGGCTCGGCGTCGCCCCACCCGAGATCACCGTCGGGATGCGCACCGGCGACACCCCCGCCGACGAGCGCCGCGCCTTCGCCCGCACCCCGCCGGACATCCTCATCACCACGCCCGAGTCGCTGTTCCTGCTGCTCACCTCCGCCGCCCGGGATTCGCTGCGCGGGGTGGAGACGGTCATCGTCGACGAGGTGCACGCGGTGGCCGGCACGAAGCGCGGCGCCCACCTGGCGCTCTCCCTCGAGCGCCTCGACGAGCTGCTGCCCGCCCCGGCCCAGCGGATCGGCCTCAGCGCCACCGTCCGGCCGATCGACGCCTGCGCCCGGTTCCTCGGCGGGGCCCGGCCGGTCGACGTGGTCACCCCGCCCACCGCCAAGACGATCGAGGTCACCGTCGAGGTCCCGGTGGCGGACATGACCCGCCTCGACGAGCAGGAGCAGCCGCCGGAGGACGATCTCGGCGGGCCGGGCCCGCGCCGCGCGTCGATCTGGCCGGCGGTGGAGGAACGGGTCTTCGCGCTGATCCGGGCACACCGGTCGACCATCGTCTTCACCAACTCGCGCCGCTCCGCCGAGCGGCTCTGCGCCCGGCTCAACGAGCTCGCCGTCGAGGAGACGGCCGCCCCGCCGACCGCCGGCGACGGCAGGCCGGGCGGCAGCGGCGGCCCCGGCGGCGGACGCGGCGGGCGGCTGCCCGCGGAGCTGATGGCCCAGGCCGGCGCGGTGGCCGGCGCCCCACCGGTGATCGCCCGCGCCCACCACGGCAGCGTCTCCCGCGAGGAGCGTAAGCAGATCGAGGAGGCGCTCAAGTCCGGGCAGCTGCCCGCCGTGGTGGCCACCTCCAGCCTGGAACTCGGCATCGACATGGGCGCCGTCGACCTGGTGGTGCAGATCGAGGCGCCGCCGAGCGTGGCCGCCGGGCTGCAGCGGGTCGGCCGGGCCGGCCACCAGGTGGGCGCGGTCTCCCGCGGCGTGGTCTTCCCGAAGCACCGGGGCGACCTGCTCTCCTGCACGGTGGTCGCCGAGCGGATGGCCGGCGGCGCGATCGAGGAGCTGCACTACCCGCGCAACCCGCTGGACGTGCTGGCCCAGCAGATCGTCGCGATGGTGGCGCTGGAGCCGTGGCGGGTCGGCGACCTGGCGGTCGTGGTCCGCCGGGCGGCCCCCTTCGCCGAGCTGCCCGACTCGGCGCTGCACGCGGTGCTCGACATGCTCTCCGGCCGCTACCCGTCCACCGCCTTCGCCGAGCTGCGGCCCCGGCTGGTCTGGGACCGCGCCACCGACCTGCTCACCGGCCGGCCCGGCGCCCAGCGGCTCGCGGTGACCAGCGGCGGCACCATCCCCGACCGCGGCCTCTTCGGGGTCTTCCTGGCCGGCGCCGAGCGCGCCGCCCGGGTCGGCGAGCTGGACGAGGAGATGGTCTACGAGTCCCGGGTGGGCGACGTCTTCGTGCTCGGCTCCTCCTCCTGGCGGATCGAGGAGATCACCCCCGACCGGGTGCTGGTCTCGCCGGCCCCCGGGCAGGCGGCGAAGATGCCGTTCTGGAAGGGCGACCAGCTGGGCCGGCCGGTGGAGCTGGGCCGGGCGATCGGCGCCCGGGTGCGCGGCCTGCTGCGCCAGGACGACGAGTCGGCGGTCGCCGCGTTGCGCGCCGGCGGGCTGGACGACTGGGCCGCCGGCAACCTGATGGCCTACCTGCGCGAGCAGCGGGCCGCCACCCGCGCCCTGCCGGACGACCGCACCGTGGTGGTGGAGCGGTTCCGCGACGAGCTGGGCGACTGGCGGCTGGCCGTGCACAGCGTGCTCGGCGCCCGGGTCAACGGGCCGTGGGCGCTGGCCATCGGGCGCCGGCTGGCCGAGCGCTACGGAGTGGACGCCCAGGTGATGCCCGCCGACGACGGCATCGTCGTCCGGCTGCCGGACACCGCCGACGAGCCGCCCGGCGCCGACGTGGTGGTCTTCGACCCGGACGAGATCGCCCAGCTGGTCGAGGAGTCGGTCGGCACCTCCGCGCTCTTCGCCGCCCGGTTCCGGGAGTGCGCGGCGCGGTCCCTGCTGCTGCCCCGCCGCGACCCGCGCCGCCGCCAGCCGCTGTGGCAGCAACGGCAGCGGGCCGCCCAGCTGCTCGACGTCGCCCGCGAGTACGCCGAGTTCCCGGTCACCCTGGAGGCCGCCCGGGAGTGCCTGCAGGACGTCTTCGACCAGCCGGCGCTGGCCGAGCTGATGCGCGACCTGGCCGCCCGGAAGGTGCGGCTGGTCGAGGTGGAGACGCAGCAGCCGTCGCCGTTCGCCCGGTCGCTGCTCTTCGGCTACGTCGGCGCCTTCCTCTACGAGGGCGACGCCCCGCTGGCCGAGCGCCGGGCCGCCGCGCTGGCCCTGGATTCCGCCCTGCTCGGCGAGCTGCTCGGCCGGGTCGACCTGCGCGAGCTGCTCGACCCGGCGGTGCTGGCCGAGACCGAGCGGCAGCTGCGCTGGCTGACCGAGCAGCGCCGCCCGCGCGACCCGGAGGACGTGGTCGAGATGCTCCGCCTGGTCGGCGACCTGACCACCGACGAGTTGGCCGAGCGCGGCGCGCCGGTCGACTGGCTCACCGAGCTGGAGGCGGCCCGCCGGGTGCTGCGGGTCCGCATCGCCGGCCAGGAGCGGTGGATCGGCGTCGAGGACGCCGGCCGGCTGCGCGACGCGCTCGGCGTGGCGCTGCCGGTCGGGGTGGCCGAGGCGTACCTCGAACCGGTCGCCGACCCGCTGGGCGACCTGGTCGCCCGGTACGCCCGCACCCACGGCCCGTTCGCCGCCGCCAGCTGCGCGGCCCGGTTCGGGCTTGGGGTGTTCGTGGTGGAGCAGGCGCTGCGCCGGCTCGCCGCGACCGGCCGGGTGGTCTCCGGCGAGTTCGCGCCGGACACCGTCGGCACCCAGTGGTGCGACGCGGAGGTGCTGCGGCTGCTGCGCCGCCGGTCGCTCGCGGCGCTGCGCCGGGAGATCGAGCCGGTGCCGCCCCGGGCGCTGGCCGCGTTCCTGCCCCGCTGGCAGCAGGTGGGCTCGTCGGCGCGCGGGGTGGAGGCGCTGGCCGCCGCGATCGAGCAGTTGCAGGGGGCGGCGGTCCCGGCGTCGGCGCTGGAGCGGCTGGTGCTACCCGGCCGGGTCGCCGACTACTCCCCCGCCCAGCTCGACGAGCTCTGCGCCAGCGGCGAGGTGCTCTGGGCCGGCTCGGGAGCGATCTCCGGCGGGGACGGCTGGGTCACCCTGGCGTACGCGGACGCGGCGCCGCTGCTGCTCCCACCGCCGGACGAGGCGCTCACCCGCACCCCGTTGCACGACGCCGTGCTGGACGCGCTCGGCGACGGGCAGGCGCTGTTCTTCCGTTCGCTGGCCGACCGGGTCGGCTCGACCGACGACGCCGCGCTGGCCGCCGCCATCTGGGACCTGGTCTGGGCCGGTCACCTCACCAACGACACGCTGGCTCCACTGCGCGCGGCGCTCGGCGGCGGCGGCGCGCACCGGTCCCGCCCGGCCGCGCCACGCACCCGCTACCGGCGCCCCGGGCGGGTGGCGCTGCCGACCCGCGGCGGCCCACCCACCGTCGCCGGCCGGTGGTCCCGGCTGCCCGACCGCGACACCGACCCGACCCGCCGGGCGGCGGCGCTGGCCGACGTGCTGCTGGAGCGGCACGGGGTGGTCACCCGGGGCGCGGTGGTGGCCGAACAGGTGGCGGGCGGTTTCGCCGCCGTCTACCCGGTGCTGTCCGCGCTCGAGGAGCGCGGCGCGGCCCGGCGGGGCTACTTCGTGGAGGGGCTGGGCGCGGCGCAGTTCGCGGTGCCCGGCGCCGTCGACCGGATCCGGGCGCTGGCCGAGCCGGCCGACGGCGGGCGCGGCCGCGGCGGGGGGCCGACGCTGGTGCTCGCCGCCACCGACCCGGCCAACCCGTACGGCGCGGCACTGCCGTGGCCGGAGCGGGCGGTCGACTCGGGCGACGGGGCGGCGCCGGCCACCGGGCACCGGGCGGGTCGCAAGGCGGGCGCGCTGGTGGTGCTGGTCGGCGGCGACCTGGTGCTCTACGTGGAGCGGGGCGGGCGGACCATCCTCTCCTTCACCGACGACGCCGACGCGCTCGCCGCGGCCGGCAAGGCGCTCGCCGACGCCGTGCACTCCGGAGCGCTGGGCGCGATGTCGGTGGAGCGGGCCGACGGCGAGGCGGTGCACTCCTCGCCGCTGCGCGACGCGCTCACCGCGGCCGGCTTCCGCACCACCCCGCGCGGGCTGCGCCTGCGCGGCTGACCGACCGGCCAGCCACCCGGGCCGGTGGCCCGGGGCGGGCTGCGCTGGTCCGCGGGCCGGTCAGCGCAGGGTGGTGAGCACCCGCTCGTATCTGGCGCGGTCGGCGGCGGGGGTCTTCGCCTCCAGATAGTTGAGCACCACGGCGCCCCGCCGGAACGACTGGCCGCCCCAGGTCTCCGCGATGTCGCCGGCGCTGGTCTCGTCCGGGAAGACGTAGACGGTCACCCCGTCGGTCGCCACGATCTCCGAACAGCCCAGCCCGAGACCGTCCGGCCCGCAGTCGACGGAGCGGTCCCGCGGGTTGGCCGCCTTCAGCCCGGCGGCCTGGAAGGCGGCGACGACCTGCCGGGCACCGGGCGCCCCGGCCGGCCGGGCGGGAAGCACCACCGGCGACGGGCTGGCCGGGCGGCGTTCGGTGGACCCGGTGGCGCTCGGACCCACCGGCGCCGCGCCGCCCGGCGGGACGGTCCCGGTCGCACCGCCGGGCGCGGTCGTCGTCGCGCCGCCGGGCGCGGTCGGGGAAGCGCCGTCCTGGGCGCCGGTCGAGGCGGGGGCGCCAGCGGCGCCCGACCGGTCCCGGGCGTCGTCGCCGCAGGCGGCCGTCAGGCTGGCGGCGATCAGGAGCACCGCGACGGCGGGCAGCTTCCGGTTGGTCACCCCGGCAGTCTGCCCAACCCGCTCCCGGTCCCGGCAGTGGCCGGTCGGCCAGTGCCGCTGTCCCATATCCGCCAGCACGCCCGCCTTGTCGACCGACCGCACCTCGACGAAGCCGCCCGCGGGGCCGGCGTCATCGGGTGGGCCCGGTCGGCCGCGCTGTCGGTACGATCCGGCCGGTCGGGGACGGGAGGCGGGATGAGCGAGCCACGGGTACGTCCGGCGGAGCCCGGGGACCGGGCGGCGGTCGACGCGCTGCACGAGCGCGAGTGGGGCGGGCCGTACGTGATCGCCCACGACACCCGCTACGACCTGCGTACGCTGCCCACTTTGGTGGCGGTGGACGGTGCCGGCGCCGTGGTCGGGGCACTCGCCCACCACACCGACGCGGACGGCCTGGAGGTGGTCAGCGTGGTCGCGGCGACCCCGGGCGGCGGTGCCGGCACGGCGCTGCTGGCCGCGGCGACCGGGACCGCCCGGGCCGCGGGAGCGGCGCGGCTCTGGCTGGTCACCACCAACGACAACCTACGGGCGCTGCGCTTCTACCAGCGGCGGGGGCTGCGGCTGGTGGGCGTGGACCGGGGCGCGGTGGACCGGGCCCGGCGGCTCAAGCCGAGCATCCCGACGGTCGGGGAGGACGGGATCCCGCTGCACGACGAGCTGATCCTGGAACTGCGCCTGGCCCCCGGCAGCGGCTGACCGGCCCGCGCCCGACGGCCGCCCGCCAGACGGCCGGCGGAGCGACGGGACAGCGGGACGGCGGCGCGCCGACGACGCGAAGGCCGGGGTGGAAGGAACTACCCTGCCGGCATGGCACCGACCCCGTGGATCTCGCTGACCACCGACTACGGACTCGCCGACAGCTTCGTGGCCGCCTGCCACGGCGTGATCGCCCGGCTGGCGCCGGCGGCGCGGGTGATCGACGTGACCCACCTGGTCCCGCCGGGCGACGTGCGCCGGGGCGCGGCGGTGCTCGCGCAGACCGTGCCCGACCTGCCGGCCGGGGTGCACGTGGCGGTGGTGGACCCGGGGGTCGGCACGGCGCGCCGGGGAGTCGGGCTGGCCGCCCCGGGCGGGCTGCTGGTCGGGCCGGACAACGGCCTGCTGCTCGACGCCGCGGCGGCGCTGGGCGGGATCACCGCCGCCGTCGAGCTGACCGACCCCGGCTGGCTGGCGCCGCGGGTGTCGCACACCTTCCACGGTCGGGACGTCTTCGCGCCGGTGGCGGCCCGGCTCGCGCTCGGCGCGCCGCTGGCCGACGCCGGCCCGGCCGTCGACCCGGCGACCCTGGTCCGGCTGCCCGCGCCGGTGCTCGACCGCGAGCCGGCCGGGTTCACCGCCGAGGTGCTGACCGTGGACCACTTCGGCAACGTGCAGCTCGCCGCGCCGGCGGAGCTGCTGGGTTCGCTGCCCGGCCGGGTGCGGGTGGCCGGGCGGGACGCGGTGCACGGCCGGACCTTCGGCGACGCCCCGGCCGGCGGGCTGCTGGTGCACCCCGACTCGGCCGGCCTGGTGGCGGTGGCGGTCAACGGCGGCCGGGCCGCCGACCTGCTCGGGGTCGCGCCCGGCGACCTGCTCCGGGTCACCGCCCCGGACGCCGGCTGACCGGCCGGTCGGTCCCGACCGCGCGGATCGGCCGGCGGGCTGTCCGCGTCGGCGTGGACCGCGCCGGCCGGGACGCCGGAACCGGCCTCCCGGTCGGCGACCGTTCATCGACTGTGGAATGCTGCCCGGGTGGGTGAGCAGTGGGTTCCCGTGGCCTGTCCCTGTTGCGCCTCGCGGACCGGTGGTGGCACCTGTCCGGTGTGCTTCTGGACGGACGACGGTCAGAACGACGCCGACGCCGATGTGGTGCGCGGCGGCCCGAACGGCGAGTTGAGCCTGTCGCACGCCCGGCTCAACTTCGCCATCTACGGCGCCAGCCACCCGCGCTACCAGGACATCGTCCGGCCGGCCCGCCCGGACGAGCGGCCCTGACCCGTGCCGGGCCGGAGCTGGCCGGCCCGGCACGGGAGGTTCAGCAGGCCGGCACCGTGCCGCCCCAGACCGCCGAGATGTACGCGTGGCTGACGTACTGCCCGCCGGCCAGCCGGTTCCACCGGTTGGTGGTTCGGTACGGCCCGGCGACCGTCTGGCCGGTCACGTAGCACTGGATCGGCACGTGCGCGAAGCGGGCGGCCAGCCCGCGGACCGGGTAGGCGGTGCTCGCGCCGGTGCGGATGTTCAGCGGGCCGTCGCCGACCACCCCGCGCGGCCCGGTCCCGGTCCACAGGTACGCCACGTCCACCCAGGCGTTGGTGGTGAGCCGCAGCCCGTCCCAGAACGTCCCGTCGGCCAGGTCGATGCCGGCCGGGTTGAGCACCACCCGGCCGAACTGGTCCCGCCCGCCGTTGTAGCCGCTCTGGTAGGCCGCCTGCGCCTGCGGTCGGCCCTGCGGCAGGTCCTTCCAGTTCTCCCGCACGGGGCTGGGGTTCCAGTAGTCGTCCCGGGTGTTCCACGGCCCGACGTCCCAGACCGGGGCGTACTCGCAGCGGCTGCCGGTGGTGGTGCAGACCCGGACGGTGTAGTCGCCCGCGTTCAGCGGAGCCAGGCCGCGCCGGGACGGCAGCGCCACGAAGTGGTCGCGGGGCTGGATGGTCCGGCCGTTGGCGGTCACCTCGCCGACCAGGCCGATCCGGGTGGCGTACACCCGGTAGGTGAGACCGGGGGTGGCGGCCGTGACGGCGGCGGCGGTGTCGGCGGTGAACCGCACCGAGCGCACCTCGACGACGGCCCCGGACGACGCGGTGAGCACCACCCGGGTCTGCACCCGGCTGACCGGCTGGTCGAAGAGCGCGGCCGGGCCGGCCGCGCGCCACTCGGTCCAGCCGCTGTCGCGCCAGCCGCGCACCTCGGCGGTCACCGAGCCGCCGCGCCCGGTCCGGGCGGCGACCTCGGCGCGGACCCGGGTGGCGGGCCGGGCGAGGGTGTGCGGGGCGGCCAGGAACATCCCCTCGGCGACCGCGCCGCGCGGCGCGTGCCCGGTGCGGGCCGGCGCCGGGCGGGCGTCGGCCAGCCGGAGCCCGGCCCGGGTACGCCGGACGTTGACGTCGTCGCCGTCGACCCGGGAGAGGTCGGCGGTCCACCGGTTGCCACCGGGCGCGGCGACGGCGGGTGACGAGGTGGGTAGGAGGGTTGCGGTGAGGACGGCGGTCAGGAGGCCGGCGAGGATGGAGGATCGGACAGGACGTCGGGGACGACTCATGGGCATTCTCCTCAGAACCTCCTGATAGTGCCGGTGTCCGGAGATCGACTGGAACCTCCGTACAAATAGCGACACATGCGAATATCCCTCGACGGGAGGAGGATGGCAGGGTGCCCGAAGGCGACACCGTCTGGAACACCGCCCGCGTGCTGCACCGCGCGCTGGCCGGCGCCCGGCTGACCGGCAGCGACTTCCGGGTGCCGCGGCTCGCCACCACCGACCTCACCGGCTGGACCGTGCGGGAGTCGGCCAGCCGGGGCAAGCACCTGCTGCTCCGGCTCACCGCACCGGACGACCGGGAAGGCCCGGCGCACTGGACGCTGCACTCGCACCTGCGGATGGAGGGCGCCTGGCGGGCGTACGCCCCCGGCGAGCGCTGGACCGCCCGGCCGGCCCACCTGATCCGGGCGGTGCTGCGCAGCCCCGGGGCGGTCGCGGTCGGCTACCACCTGCACGAACTGGCGCTGGTCCCCACCACCGAGGAGGATTCGCTCGTCGGGCGCCTCGGCCCCGACCTGCTCGGCGCGGACTGGGACCCGGCCGAGGCGGTCCGCCGGCTGGCCGCCCGGCCCGAGGTCGCCATCGGCGAGGCGCTGCTGGACCAGCGCAACCTGGCCGGCATCGGCAACCTCTACAAGTGCGAGGTGCTCTTCCTGCGCGGGATCTCGCCGTGGACGCCGGTGGGCGCGGTGCCCGACCTGGCCGGCACGGTCACCCTGGCGCAGCGGCTGCTCGCGGCCAACCGGGGCCGGTGGACGCAGAGCACCACGGGGTCGCTGCACCGCGGGCAGACCAGCTACGTCTACGGCCGGCGCGCCCAGCCCTGCCGCCGCTGCGGCACCGCCATCCGCAAGGAGGAGCTCGGCGAGCGGGTCACCTACTGGTGCCCGGTCTGCCAGCCGGAGCGCGGCGCGGGCGACGACGCGCGGTGATGCCGCGGCGCGTCCGCCGTGGCGGCGCCCGGCCGGCCTCCACTCGGCCGGGGGCCCCGCCCTCGGCCCGACGCCGCACGGCCGGCACCCTCCCACGCCCCCTTTGCTCTGCTTCAACGGACGCACAGGTTGACCCGGGAAAGTGTTGCGTGGGTTGACGCAGAGCAAAGGACGCGGACGGCGGTCGCTGCCGGCGGCTCCCGACCCGCCCGAGCAGGGGCCGGGCCGGCCGGCGATCCCCGACGCCGCGGGCCCGACCGTCACGACCAGCGCCGTCGCCGCGGGTCGATCGGGTGGAGATGGGCAGCCGATCCCAGATACGGACGATTGGGTACTTCCTAACCCACCGGTCCAGGTCGCATGCTGCGGTTGAGTGCTCACCGATCGTCAACGCAACGCCGAGCGCGATCGGGCCGCCACGCCGGAGTGGTGGCCGCCGCGTCCCGACCCCGGGGAGAGCCATGGTCATGTTCCGCCGACTCCGGATCCCCTGGACCGCCCGCCTCGGCGCCGCCGCCGGCCCACCGGACACCGTCCCGGCGGCCCGGGCCGCCGAGCCGGTCGCCCCCGCGCCGGCCAGCCTCGACCCGGCCGCGGTGCCGCGCTGCTTCGGCCCGGTGCCGAACCACGCCGGCAGCCCCCGCCCGGTGCCCGCCGCCGACGGCCGGGTGACCGCCGGCACCGGCATCCGGAAGTTCGTCGACGCGCTGCCCGGCTTCGGCGCGCTGGGCGCCAACGGGCTCGGGGCCCACCTGCCGGTGGCCACCCCGGACACCATCAGCTACCCGGGCTGCGACTACTACGAGATCGGCCTGCAGGAGTACGCCCAGCGCCTGCACCGGGACCTGCCGGCCACCCGGCTGCGCGGCTACCGGCAGCTCAACCTGGGCACCGACGCCGACGGGCACAACACCGTCGCGCCGCCGGAACGCCCCTGGCACCTCGGGCCCGTCGTACTGGCCCGGCGGGGGCGGCCGGTGCGGATCAAGTTCATCAACCAGCTCCCCACCGGCCGGGCCGGGGAGCTCTTCCTGCCGGTCGACCCGACCGTGTACGGCGCCGGCGCCGGCCCGCTGGACGGCCCGGCGCCGTATCCGCAGAACCGGGCGGTGCTGCACCTGTCGGGCGCGCAGACCGCCTGGATCTGTGCCGGGAACCCGTGGCAGTGGATCACTCCGGCCGGCGAGATCACCCCGTACCCGAGCGGGACCGGGCTGACCCACGTGCCGGACATGCCGCCACCCGGGGCGGGCGCCACCACGCTCTACTACCCCAACGAGCAGAGCGGCCGGCTGCTCTGGTTCCACGACAACACCCTCGGCCTGGCCCGGCTGACCGTCTACTCCGGGCAGGTGGCGCTCTACCTGCTCACCGACCCGGCCGAGGAGCAGCTGGTCGCCGACGGGGTGCTGCCGGCCGAGCAGCTGCCGCTGGTGATCGAGGACAAGACGTTCGTGCCGGACGACACCCAGCTCGCCGGGGAGGACCCGACCTGGGACCGGGACCGCTGGGGCGCCCGGGGCAGCCTCTGGCACCCGCACGTCTACCAGCCCCGGCAGAACCCGTACCGGGCCGGCGGGACGAACCCGACCGGCCGGTGGGACTACGGCCCGTGGTCGCGTACCGCCGAGGTGGCCGGGCCGGTCGGCGGCGCGCCCGCCGGGAGCGACGGCGCGCAGCCCGGCCCCGAGCCGGTGCCGAACCCGCACCACGACCCGGTGACCGACCCGGCCGAGCCCCCGTGGACGCCCGGCGTGCCGCACCCGTCGGCGGTGCCGGAGATGTTCGGCGACACCATGCTGGTCAACGGCGTCGCCTACCCCTACCTGGCGGTGGCGCCCCGCACCTACCGGTTCCGGATCCTCAACGCCTGCCCGGACCGCAGCCTCAACCTGGCGCTCTACCGGGCCCGGTCGGGCGGCCCGATGTGGGCGGCCGACGGCAGCCTGGCCGACGCCGACGCCGGCGAGGTGCCGATGGTGGACGCGGTCCGGGCGCCGGACCGGCCGGCCGGCTGGCCGACCGACGGGCGCGACGGCGGGGTGCCCGACCCGGCCGCGGCCGGCCCGGAACTGGTCCAGATCGGCAACGAGTGCGGGCTGCTGCCCGCGCCGGTGGTGATCCCGAACCGGCCGGTCGGCTACCGGTACGACCGGCGCGACCCCACCGTGCTCAACGTCGACGGGCACGCCCTGCTGCTCGCCCCCGGCGAGCGGGCCGACGTGCTGGTCGACTTCTCCACCGTCGCCCCGGGCAGCACGCTGATTCTCTACAACGACGGCCCGGCCCCGCTGCCCGGCTTCGACCCCCGCTACGACCACCACACCGGCGGCCCGGACCGCACCGCCGAGGGCGCCGGGCCACCCACCCGCCCCGGGTACGGCCCGAACACCCGGACCCTGCTCCAGTTCCGGGTGTCCGGCACGCCGGCCCCCCGGTACGACCTGGCCCGGTTGCGCGACCGGCTGCCCCGGGCGTACGCGGCCAGCCAGCGGCCGCCGATCGTGCCGCAGCCCGGCCACGACGCCGCCTTCGGCACCCGCACCGACCGGGCGACCCTGGTCCCGGCGCACGCCACCACGGTCACGTTCACCCCGGCCGGGGCCGCCGCCCCGGTGACCCTGCCGCTCGCCGTCAAGACGGTGCAGCAGGTCTTCGAGCCCGGGTACGGCCGGCTGGCCGGGCGGCTCGGCGTCGGGCACCCGCACGCCGGGCCGTTCGCCCCCGCCACCCTGCCGCTCGACCCGACCGACCCGCCCACCGAGATCCTCTTCGCCACCGACCCGGCGGTCGGCGTCGGCTCCCCCGCCGACGGCACCCAGCTCTGGCGGATCAGCGGGCACGCCCGGCAGTCCCAGCCGGTGCAGTTCGACGGCTGCGACGTGCAGGTGGTCAACCGGGTCGGCTGGGACGGCACGGTACGGCCGGCGGAGGCGGCCGAGCTGGGCTGGAAGCAGATCGTCCGGGTCGACCCCCGGGAGGACGTGATCGTCGCCCTGCGGCCGACGGCCCCCGCCCTGCCGTTCAAGATCGGCGACAGTGTGCGGCTGCTCGATCCGGCCCGGCCGGCCGGCGCCCGGACCGGCTCGACCCCGGTGAGCCCGGTCGACGGGCGCCCGGCGATGGTGTTGAACCACCTGGTCAACCTGGGCTGGGAGTACCGCTGGCACAGCCGGCTGGCCGGGCACCGCGACCAGGGCATGAGCCGGCCGCTGGTGCTGCGGGTCGCGCCCAAGGCGCCCACCGGGCTGACCGCCACCCCGGCCCCCGGCTCGGCCACCGCGCTGCCCGCGATCGCGCTGGCCTGGACCGGCAACGGCAGCCGTCCCCCGGCCACCAGCCACCTGCTCCAGCGGGCCACCGACGCCGCCTTCAGCGACGGGCTCACCGAGATCACCGTGGCGGCCACCGCCACCCGCTACACCGACGCCACCGTCACGCCGGGGGTGACCTACCACTACCGGATCCGCGCCGAGAACGCGGTCAGCTGCTCCGCCTGGTCGAACAGCGTGCCCGCCGCGGTGCGGCTCACCGCCCCGGCGGGGCTGACCGCGGCGATCCCGCCGGCCGCACCGCTGCGGATCGCGCTGCGCTGGGCCAACCGCTCCTTCGCCACCGGCATCGACGTGCAACGGGCCACCAACCCGACGTTCACCAGCGGACCGGGCACCACCGCGATCGGGGTCGGCGAGAACCACCTGGACGCCGCCGTCGCCCCGGACACCACCTACTACTACCGGGTGCGCACGACGTACCTGGGCGCCGCCTCACCCTGGTCGACGGTGGCCACGGTGACCACCCCGCCGGTGCCCGGCAACCCGACCGCGGTGAGCGTCACCGCGACCGCGCCCGGCCCGGACACCGCCACGGTGATCGTGGGCTGGGCGGCCAGCACCCCGACCGGGCCCGGCGCGGGGTTCATCGTGCAGCGGGCACTGGACAGGGCGTTCAGCCGGGAGGTGGCCACCTTCACGGTCACCGGCCGGGGGTTCACCAACACCGGCCTGGCCCGCGGGGTCACCTACCACTACCGGATCCGCTCGTTCAACGTCGTCGGCAGCTCCCCGTTCACCACCCCGGTCGCGGTCACCACGCCGCAGTGACCGGCCGGCTCAGGACGCGCGCAGCGGGGTGTTGACGGTGCGCAGCTCGGCGAGCGCCGCGGCGACGCCGTGCAGCAGGTCGGTCGCCTCGGTCAGCCGGGCGGCGGCCGGGTGCTCGGCGTCCGGCCGGGCGTCCTCGGCGACGTAGCCGGCGGCGGCCACCACCAGCCGCTCGTACGCGGCGACGCCGCTGTCCAGCTGTGCGGTGAGCGCCCGGTGCGCCTCGGCCAACGGCGGCCGGGCGTCGACCGGGGCGAGCCGCAGCGCGCGCTCCACGCTGGCCACCCGGTTGGCGAGGTCACGCAGGGAGCGGTCGGCCGCGGCCGCCGCCAGCACGGCCGGCTCGGCCAGGCCGGTCAGCCGGGGCGCCATCCCGGCCAGGGTCAGCGCGGCCCGGTCCAGCCGGGCCCACGGCCCGGCGGCGCTGGTGCCGCGCAGCGCCACCCGGGAGCGGACCCGGCGTACCTCGGCGAGGACGCCCGGGCCGACGGGAAGTCGTTCCACCGCGGCGACCAGCCGGGCCCGGGACCGGGCGGCGGCCTCGGCCGGGTCGAGCGGCGGGGGCGCCGGGCGGGCGGTCAGCGCGCGCAGGTCGACCCAGCGCCAGGCGGCGAGGGCCACCGCGCTGCCCGCGCCGGCGGCCCAGGCCGCGTCCGGCAGCCCCAGCCCGGCGTACGGGGTGAGCACCGCCGCGGCGCCGCCGAGCCCTCCGGCCAGCACGCTCCACCGGCGGGCGGACCGCCGCAGCCGGCCGAGCCGCCGGAAGTACCGCGTACGCTCGTCTGCCACCTGTGCCTCCTCGACCGGGCCGCTCAGCCGGCGGCGGTGGTGTCCCCGGTGCCGCGCTCCCGGCTCATGCTGGACCGGATCTCGTCGAGCCGGGCGGCCGCCGGGTCGGCGGCCGGCGCGGCCGGTTCGGCGCGGGGCACGGCCGGCCGCTCCTGCTGGGCGCCGAGCTGCTCACCGGCCATGCTGGCACGGATCTGCTCCAGCCGGGCCGAACCGGCCGAGTCCAGGGTCGCCTTCTGGATCTCCAGCATCCGGCCCTCGACGGAGTTGCCGGCCAGTTCGGCGCGGCCCATCGCGGTGGCGTAGCGCCGCTCGATCCGGTCGCGCACCTCGTCGAGCGTCGGGGTGGTGCCGGACGCGGTCAGCGCCGACATCGACTCCAGCGACTGCGCGACGCTCTCCTGCATCTTGGCCTGCTCCAGCTGGCTGAGCAGCTTGGTGCGCTCGGCGAGCTTCTGCTGGAGGATCATCGAGTTGTTCTCCACCGCCTTGCGCGCCTGCGCCGCGGCCCCGAGCGCCTGGTCGTGCAGGGTCTTCAGGTCCTCGGTGGCCTGCTCGGCGGAGACCAGCTGGCTGGCGAGGGTCTGCGCGGACTGCTCGTAGCGCCCGGCCTCGGCCTCGTCGCCCCGGGCCCGGGCCTGGTCGGCGAGGACCAGGGCCTGCCGGGCGTTGGCCTGCAACCGCTCGACCTCGGACATCTGGCGGGAGAGCTTCATCTCCAGCTGGCGCTGGTTGCCGATCACCGCGGCGGCCTGCTGGACGAGCGCCTGGTGCTGGCGCTGGGCCTCCTCGATGGCCTGCTGGATCTGCACCTTGGGATCGGCGTGCTCGTCGATCTTGGCGCCGAAGAGCGCCATCAGGTACTTCCAACCCTTGACGAACGGGTTCGCCATCTCCGCGGTATCCCCTCAGTCGCGTCGCTGCGCCGCGCCGTGCCGGACGGCCCGACGATCCCGGCGCGGCGATGGCACCATCGTCCCAGCCGGACGCCATCCCGGCATCCGTACCGGCCAGCGGGCAACGCCGACGCCGTCCGCGATCAACCCTACGCGGCGCGGGCCACAGGTGGCCACGGAGCGCGGCGGGTGGAGATCAGGCGGCGCAGACCACGTCGCGGTCGGCCGGGCGGACCCGGGTGCTGCGCAGCGTGGCCTTGAGCGGGGAGTCCTGGTGGACCGAGACGGCGACCTTGCCGTCGGAGCTGACCTGGTGCACCGGCCGGTTGGTGGCCTTGCGCACGGCGGGCCGCCCTACCGGGGCCGGCTCGACCGGCTCGTCCTGCACGGGCACCAGCACGCCCGGCATCTGCTCGGCGAGCGCGACGGTGTCGCTGACCTCGCGCAGCAGCTCGGACAGGCGCGCGCCCAGCGCGTCGCAGATGGCGGCCAGCAGCTCGCTGGAGGGCTCCTTCTGGCCGCGCTCGATCTCGGAGAGATAGCCGAGGCTGACGTTGGCGGCGGAGGAGACCTCGCGCAGGGTGCGGTGCTGCCCCTGCCGGCGCGCCCGCAGTGCGTCACCGATCACCCGGCGTAGCAGGACCATCGCACCTCCCCCTGAGGGACACCTCTGTTCCACCCGGCCGCGCGGTCCGGCACGGCTGACCGCGCCGGCCCCGAGCGCCGGAGCCTTCCCGCAACCGTACCCGTTGCCGGGCCCGGCGACATCCCACCCCGCCCGGGGATCGCCGGTTGTCCGCCTACCGCCGCCCCGCCCCGCTGTGCGGCGCCGCACCGTCGGCGGCCGGGTCGGCCTCGTGGACCCGGTCGGCGAGCAGCCGGAGCGCCTCGACCACCGCCGCGGAGCGGATGTGGTCGCGGCCACCGTCGAGGTCGAGTTGCCGGACGGTGGTGCCGGACGGCCCGGCGACCGCCACGTAGACCAGCCCGACCGGCTTGCCGTCCTGCGGCTCCGGCCCGGCCACCCCGGTGGTGGCGAGGCCCCAGTCGGCGCCGCAGCGCCGCCGCCCGCCCTCGGCGAGCGCGGCCGCCACGTCCGGGTCGACCGGCCCGCGCTCGGCGAGCAGGCCGGCCGGCACCCCCGCCAGCTCGGACTTCAGCTCGGTCGCGTAGACCACCAGCCCGCCGCGGAACACCCCGCTCACCCCGGCGATCTCGACGATCGAGGCGGCCAGCAGGCCGCCGGTGAGCGACTCGACGGTGGCCAGCGTCTCCTCCCGCTCGGCCAGGCTGTGCACCACGGCCGCCGCCGGGCTGCCGACCGGCCGCTCCCCGTTCGCGTCGCTGCTCTGCATGTCCCCGATCCTTCCCCCACCGTTCCCGATCAACCATGCCCACGGGACTCGTCGATCATGCCCCCGCCCGCCCGGCACCCGGGCCGTCGGGGGTCAGCGGGTGCGGCGGAGGCGCAGGGCCTGGGCCACGTAGTCGAAGCCGGTGACGACGGTCACCGCCACCGCGGCGGCCATGATCCACGGGCCGACGGCGGTCAGCGCGGCCGGCATCGGCCAGAGGTACCAGGCGATGGCCAGGATCTGCAGCGCTGTCTTGATCTTGCCGCCGCGGCTGGCCGCGATCACGCCGCGGCGGATCACCCAGAACCGCAGCCCGGTGATGCCCAGCTCGCGGACGAGGATCACCACGGTCACCCACCAGGGCAGCCGGTCGTACCAGGAGAGCAGCAGCAGCGCGGCGCCGGTGAGGGCCTTGTCGGCGATCGGGTCGGCCACCTTGCCGACCGAGGTGACCAGGCCGAACCGGCGGGCGATCCAGCCGTCGACCAGGTCGGTCACCGAGGCGACGGCGAAGATCAGGCAGGCGGCCATCCGCCAGCCGGCGTTGCTCATCGCGGAGATGACCACGCTGGCCGCGAAGACCGGCACCAGCACCAGCCGCAGCGCGGTGAGCGCGTTGGCCGCGTTGAGCACCGGCACCCGGCCGACCACCGGAGCCGGCGTCGATCCGGTCGCGCCGGTCACCGCCGCACCCCGCACGGACCGCCGTGGCGTTCCCGGTACCGCACCACGTGGCCTCCCCGCTCCGTCCGGGCCCGCCGTCACCGTGCCGCGCCGGGCGCCGCCGAGATCATCTCATCCGGCACGGCGAGCAGGTCCACCCCTTCGGTACCGGTGACGGTGGCCCGGACCAGGTCGCCGGGGCGCAGCGCGGCCAGGTCCACCCCGCCGCCGTCCGGGGCGACCAGGGTGGTCGAGCCGTCCACCTCCGGGGCCTGGTGGGCGGCGCGGCCCTCGACCACGCCGTCGGAGACCGAGTCGACCAGCACCTCGACGGTGGAGCCCAGCCGCTCCTCGGCCCGCTGCGAGCAGAGCTCGTCGGCGAGCGCGGCGAGCCGGTCGTAGCGGCGCTTGACGGTGGCGGCGGAGACCTTGCCGGACAGCCCGGCGGCCTCGGTGCCGTCCTCGTCGCTGTAGTCGAACACGCCGATCGCGTCGAGCCGGGCCGCGGTCAGGAACCGGACCAGCTCGTCGACGTCGGCGCGGGTCTCGCCGGGGAAGCCGACGATGAAGTTGCTCCGCGCGCCCGCCTCGGGGGCCAGCGCCCGGGCGCCGGCCAGCAGCTCCAGGAACCGGTCGGTGGAGCCGAAGCGGCGCATCCGGCGCAGCACCGGCTCGCTGGAGTGCTGGAACGACAGGTCGAAGTAGGGCGCCACCCCGGGCGTGGTGGCGATCGCCTCGACCAGGCCCGGCCGGGTCTCGGCCGGCTGGAGGTAGCTCGCCCGTACCCGGACGATGCCGTCGATCGCGGCGAGCTGCGGCAGCAGCTTCTCCAGCGCCCGGGGGTCGCCCAGATCCTTGCCGTACGAGGTGGAGTTCTCGCTGACCAGCACCAGCTCGCGGACGCCGGTCTTGGCCAGCCACTCCGCCTCGGCGAGCAACTCGTCCGGGGTACGCGAGACGAACGCGCCGCGGAACGCCGGGATGGCGCAGAACGCGCAGCGGCGGTCGCAGCCGCTGGCCAGCTTCAGCGAGGCGACCGGGCCGGAGTCCAGCCGCCGGCGCAGTACCTGGCGCAGGTGGGCCGGGGTGTGCTCGTCGGTCTCGACGGCGGCGCGGGCCGGCGTGCCGTGGCCCGGCAGCGACACCGCCGCCGCGCGCCGCTTCACCGGGGTCAGCGGGAGCAGCTCGCGCCGGTCCCGCGGGGTGTGCGCGGCGACCTGCTCGCCGGCGAGCACCGCGTCCAGCCGGGCGGCGATGTCCGGGTAGTCGTCGAAGCTGAGCACCGCCTGCGCCTCGGGCAGGCTGTCGGCCAGCTCACGGCCGTACCGCTCGGCCATGCAGCCGGCGGCGACCACCTTCGCCCCGGTGTCGGCCGCGGCGAGCAGCGTCTGGATCGAGTCCTGCTTGGCCTTCTCCACGAAGCCGCAGGTGTTCACGACCACCACGTCGGCGCCCTCGCCGTCGGTGGTCACCTGCCAGCCGTCGGCGTGCAGCCGGGCGGCCAGCTCCTCCGAGTCGACCTCGTTGCGGGCGCAGCCCAACGTCAGCAGGGCGACCCGGCGGCCGTCGGGCGACAGCCCCAGGTCGCGGCGACGCGCCGAGCTGGAGTTGTCGGAAGGGGAGGTGGCAGACACCATCCGAGGGTACCGGGCCGGGCCCGGGTCCCCGCCGTCGGCGGGCCGCCGGCAGTCGGCCGGCTCACATCCGCCCGGTCCGGCCGCGGCCACCGCGCCGTGCCGACCGGACCCGTCGGTGCGGTCAGGCGGCGGCCGCCGCGCCGACCCGGACCAACCGGTCGAGCAGGAAGACCTCGGTGCCGGCCAGGCCGACCGAGCAGAAGACCGACACCTGGTCCGCGCCGGTCCGGCCGGCGGCGGCGCCGGCCAGCACCGCGCCCAGGTCGACCAGCCGGTCGGCGTACGGCGGGTCGGCGGCGAGCATCGGCGGGGCGTACCCGAGCGCCTGCGCCGGCGAGTCGGTGACCAGCAGGTCGGCGGCGTCCAGCAGGTCGGTGCCGAACTCGGCCCGGTCGCGCTGCTTGAAGCCCACCGCGTTGACGTGGGTGCCGGGGCGCAGGTCGGCGGCGTCGAGCACCGGCGTCGGGCTGGTGGTGGCGAGCACCACCACGTCCCGGTCACGCACGGCGGCCCGGGCCGAGTCCACCGCCCGGGCCGGGATGCCCAGCTCGGCGCGGACCCGGGCGGCGAACGCCTCCCGCCGGGCGGCGGAGCGGCTGTGCACGGTCACCTCGCGCAGCGGGCGCACCGCGGCGGCGGCCCACACCTGCGTCCAGGCCTGCCGGCCGGAGCCGACCACGCCCAGGGTGGCGGCGTCGGGCCGGGCCAGCGCGTCGACCGCGACCCCGCCCAGTCCCCCGGTGCGCCGGGAGCCCAGCTCCTCGCCGACCGCGACCGCCCGCACCGCCCCGGTACGCCCGTCGTGCAGCACCACCACCTGCTCCGACTCCGGGTGGCCGAAGGTGTCGTACGACCGGAAGCCGTACCACTCGCCGGTCAGGTGGCCCGCGGTCAGCACCATCCGGCCGCCGCCGAGCGGCGCGGACGCCCGGGGCGGAGCCACCAGGCGACCCGCGTACGCGGACCGCAGGGCGTCGCGCATGGCGTCCACCGTCGCGGCGGCGTCCAGCGCGGCGGCGACCTCCCGGTCGGAGAAGAGCAGCGTCATGAACCAATCCTGCAAGTTGAAGTGAAGTTCAGGTCAACGGACGGTGGTCCGGCTCACCCTTCCCTACCCACCGCCGGCCGGTGCTAGCCTCGGGCCCGGTGGCCCCGTGGCGGGCCGCCCCGGACGAGTGGTGGGCGTACCCGGTCAGGCCAAGACGCCCCGCGTGACGTACAGACTCGACTCGTCCCGGCCCCCGACGGTCCGGGCGGACCCGGTGAGGTGCACTTCGATGGCCTGGATCGTGCTGGTGATCTCCGGACTGCTGGAGACGGCCTGGGCGGTGGCCCTGGACCGCAGCGCGGGCCTGACCCGCCTCGTCCCGTCGCTGGTCTTCCTCGTCGCCCTGGTGCTCAGCATGCTCGGGCTGGCGTACGCGCTGCGCGAGATCCCGGTCGGCACCGGCTACGCGATCTGGGTCGGCATCGGCGCGGCCGGCACCGCCCTGGTCGGGATGCTGGCGCTGAACGAACCGGCCAGCCTGCCCCGGATCGCCTGCCTGGGACTGGTCGTCGCCGGCGTGGTCGGGCTGAAGATCTTCCACTGAGTTCCGGCGCGCCGAAGTGTCCCAGGCGTGCCGAACGCCCACAGTGGGTAGTGATCGGCTGGCATCGCAGGCTCTCACCCGACGGAGGCAGATATGGCCGACATCCACGGCACCGCCCGCCCGCGCAGCAACGCCGCCCGCATCTGCACCATCCTGGGCTTCGTGTTCGCGGTTCTCGCGCTCCTGCTCAACCCGATCATCTTCGGCATCCTCGGCGTCATCCTCGGCGTGATCGGCGCGGTGCTCGGCGACAAGCCGCTCGGCTGGTACGCCGCCGCCGCCAGCGTGGCCGGCGCGGTGATCGGCCTCGTGCTGGTCGCCGCGATCCTCAACAACTGACCACACCGCTCCCCCGACGCGACGGGCCCGCCGCACGCCGGCGGGCCCGTCCGTGTCCGCGTAAGGGGCCGGCCGGCGCACCCCGGCGCGCACCGGCTCAGCGGGCGTCGGTGCCGCCCCGGTCGGCGACGATCACCCGGTGGCCGTCGGGGTCGCGGACGACCGCCATCCGCTCACCCCACGGCTGCGCCGCCGGTTCCGCCAGCACGGTCACCCCGGCCGCGCGCAGCCGGTCGACCGCGACGTCGCAGTTTCGTACGTACACCCAGAGCGCGACCCGGTCGTCGGGCGGCGGCCCCGGTTCCGCCTGGCGCCCGATGCCGAGCTGACCGGCCCCGAAGCTCAGCGAGACGTACTCCGGGTCGCCGGTGTCGGGGAAGCGGTAGCTGAGCGTCCCGCCGAGCAGGTCCCGGTAGAAGCCGAGGGCGGCCGGCAGGTCCGCGGCGGTGAGGATCGGAAAAAGCTCCTCCGCCAGCGGATCACTCATCGCCGCGCAGGCCGGCCAGGACCTCCTCCAGCTCGTCCGGCTTGACCAGCACGTCGCGGGCCTTGGAACCCTCGGACGGCCCGACCACGCCCCGGGTCTCCATCAGATCCATCAGCCGGCCCGCCTTGGCGAAGCCGACCCGCAGCTTGCGTTGCAGCATCGAGGTCGAGCCGAACTGCGAGGTGACCACCAGTTCGATCGCCTGCACCAGCAGGTCGAGGTCGTCACCGATGTCCTCGTCGATCTTCTTCTTGCTGTCCTGCGCGACGGTCAGCACGTCCGGGCGGAACTCCGGCTCGCGCTGGTCCTTGCAGAACTTCACCACGTCGGCGATCTCGCGCTCGGTGACCCAGGCGCCCTGGATCCGGATGGGCTTCGAGGCGCCCATCGGCAGGAACAGCCCGTCGCCCCGGCCGAGCAGCTTCTCCGCCCCCGGCTGGTCGAGGATGACCCGGCTGTCGGCCAGCGAGGAGGTGGCGAACGCGAGCCGGGACGGCACGTTCGCCTTGATCAGGCCGGTGACCACGTCCACCGACGGCCGCTGGGTGGCCAGCACCAGGTGGATGCCGGCGGCCCGGGCCAACTGGGTGATCCGGACGATCGAGTCCTCCACGTCGCGCGGGGCGACCATCATCAGGTCGGCCAGCTCGTCCACGATCACCAGCAGGTACGGGTACGGCCGCAGCTCCCGCTCGCTGCCCGGCGGGGCCTTGATCTCGCCGTTGCGCACCTTGCGGTTGAAGTCGTCGATGTGCCGGACCCCGTTGGCGGCGAGGTCGTCGTAGCGCATGTCCATCTCGCGGACGACCCACTCCAGCGAGTCGGCCGCCTTCTTCGCGTTGGTCACGATCGGGGTGACCAGGTGCGGGATGCCCTCGTAGCCGGTCATCTCGACCCGCTTCGGGTCGATCAGCAGCAGCCGCACCTCGTCCGGGGTGGCCCGGGTGAGGATCGACACCAGCAGCGAGTTCAGGCAGGAGGACTTGCCCGCGCCGGTGGCGCCGGCGATCAGGATGTGCGGCATCTTGGCCAGGTTGGCCACCACGTAGCCGCCCTCGATGTCCTTGCCGAGCGCGACCACCATCGGGTGGTGGTCGCCGGTGGCGGCCCGCGAGCGCAGCACGTCGCCGAGCGCGACGTTCTCCGGGTCGGTGTTGGGGATCTCCACGCCGACCGCGCTCTTGCCCGGGATCGGGCTGAGGATGCGCACGTCCGGCGACTTCACCGCGTACGCGATGTTGCGGGAGAGCTGGGTGATCCGCTCGACCTTGACGCCGTGCCCCAGCTCGACCTCGTAACGGGTGACCGTCGGGCCGCGGGTGAAGCCGGTGACCGCGGCGTCCACGTCGAACTGCTCGAAGACGCCGGTGAGCGCGGCGATCACCTCGTCGTTGGCCTTGCTCCGCTTCTTGGGGGCCGCGCCGCCGCTGAGCATGTTCGCCGGCGGCAGCGTGTAGTCGCCGGCCAGCCCGGTCAGCGCCAACTGCTCGGCCCGGGTGGGCGCGGGCGAGTGTTCCGGCGGCTCGACCGGCTTGCGGGTCGCCGGCACCTTGGCCGGCGCCTTGCGCGGCAGCACGATGGTGTCCTGCAGGTCCACGCCGTCGTCGAGGTCGTCGAAGTCGTCCGGGTCCAGCGGTGGCGGCATCCGCTTCGCGGGGCGCCGGCGGCCGGGTGTGGCGCGGGCCTCGGTCTCCTCCGCCGCGTCCTCGGCGGCGGGCGCGCCGGTCACCGCGCCGGCCAGCAGCCCGAGCCGCTCGGGGATCTTGTTGATCGGCGTGGCGGTGACCACCAGCAGGCCGAAGACCAGCAGCAGGATCAGCAGCGGCACCGCGACCCAGGCGGTGACCGCCCGCTCCAGCAGGCTGCCCACCCCGGCGCCGACCAGCCCGCCGGCGAAGTCGCGCTGGACCTCGTCCACCGGCTCCTGCCCGATGTGCAGCAGCGCGGCCGTGGCCACCAGCAGCGAGCCCCAGCCGACCAGCCCGCGACCGCGGTGCTCCGGGTCGACCGGCTGCCGCATCAGCCGCCAGGCGCCGATCATCAGCAGCACCGGGACCACGATGGCGATCGCGCCGAGAAAGAGCCGGACCGTGTCGGCCACCCGCTCGCCGACCGGGCCGGCCGCCGAGAACCAGATCCCCACCGCGCTGAGCAGGGCGAGCCCGAAGACCAGCAGGCCCGCGCCGTCGCGGCGGTGCTCGGGATCGAGGTCCCGGGCGGTGGCCGCCTGCCGACCGGCCGCGCGCACCGCCCAGCCGACGCCGTGCGCCAGCCCCATCCACAGTGCACCGACGGCCCGGCCGACGTAGGCCGCCGGACCCGGACGGGTGGCCGCGGTGCGCCGCGCCGGGGCCCGGGTCTTCTTCGCCGGTTGGCGGGCACGGCTGTTCGTTGCGCCGCGCGGCGACGCGCCGCGCCGCCGGCTCGCCTGAGAGGTACGGCCCGCCATAGCATCAACTTAACGGCGTGACCCGGCAGATCGCCGCTTTTCCGGGTCGTGTCCGCGCGTCGCAGCACGGACCTCGCCGTCCGCCGTGATATTCGCCGCTGAAGGGATGCCCCATGGCGTCGCCGGAAATCGAGGACGGTCCGGACGGCCCCCTGGCCGGACATCCCCGGGAACTGCGACCGTTGACCCGCGAGCTGATCGCCGCGGTGCTGGCCAGCCGGGGCTACGTCGTCCACCACGACCCGGACGGCGACCTGGTCGGCCGCTGGGACGACAGCCTGATCTGGTTCCTGCGCCTGGGTCCCGCCGGGGAGCTGCTCCAGGTCCGCACCGTCGCCGCTCCCACCTTCTCCATCGAGCACGTCCCCGCGCTGTACGCGTTCTGCAACGGCTGGAACCACGACCGGCTCTGGCCCAAGGCGTTCGTACACGTGGAGGACGACGGCCGGGCCCGGGTCTGCGGCGAGGTGATCGCCGACCTGGAACTCGGCGTCACCCCGCACCAGCTGGACCAGCTGCTCGACTGCGGCATCGCCACCGGCTGCCAGCTCGCCGCCGAGGTGCACCGGCTGCCCGGCGCGGTGGTGCCATGAGCGAGCGCCAGCGAGCGAATCATCGGCGCGGCGCGGACGTGCCTCATGACGGCACGCAGCGAAGCGGAGTGCCGGCATGAGCGAGCGCCAGCGAGCGAATCATCGGCGCGGCGCGGACGTGCCTCATGACGGCACGCAGCGAAGCGGAGTGCCGGCATGAGCGAGCGCCAGCTGGCCGACGCGCTCGCCGACGCCGGGGACCTGCCCGACGGCGAGGCCCGGACCGCCGAGCTGGAACGGATCGCCGCGCACGCGGACGCGGCCGGGGCCGACCGGACCGCGGTGGCCGCCCGGTTCGCGCTGGTCGAGGCGTACCTGCTGGGCGGGGAGCGGTGGCGGCTGGTGGAACCGGTGCGCCGCTGCCTGGCCGCCGTCGACCGCCGGCCCGACCTGCTCCCGGCGGCCGACGCCGAGCTGCTGCTGCGCTACCAGCGGTACGCGGTGGAGGCGCTGCTCGGCACGCCCCGGATCGGGCTGGACCAGGCCCGGTCCATGCTGGACGACCTGGCCGCCCGGACGGCTCCCGCCGACGGGGACGTCGCGGTGGTCGCGGAGCTGCGCTGCCGGATCGCCGACCACCTGGGCGACGAGCCCACCGCCCGCCGGTGGTACGACCGGTGGGCGGCCGCCGCGCCCGGGCCGGCCGACGGGTGCCCCGGCTGCGCCCCGGCCCGCCGGGCCGAACTGCTCGCCGGCTGGGGCGACTGGCGGGCCGCGCTGGAGGTGCTGCGCGGCCCGGTCGACGGGACGGTCGCCTGCACCGAGCAGCCGGAGCGGGCGCTCGCCGCGGCACTGCTGCCCTGGCTGCGGGCCGGGGAGCCGGAGCAGGCCGGACAGGCGCACGTGCGGGCGTACCGGCGGCACCGGCGGGAACCCGCCGCCTTCCCGTACCTCTCGGCGCACCTGCGGTTCTGCGCGCTCGGCGGGCACCTCGACCGGGGGCTGGACATCCTCGCCGAGCAGTTGCCCCGGCTGGACCGCCCGGCCGACGACCTGTCCGCGATGGAGTTCGCCGCCGCCGGGGCGCTGGTCTGCGCGCTCGCCGTCGAGGCGGGGCTGGGCGGCCGGACGCTGCACCGACCCGCCGCCGGGCCCCGGCCGGCCGCCGAGCTGGACGTCGAGACGCTGGGGCACACCCTGCTCGGCACCGCCACCCGGCTGGCCGGCAGCTTCGACGCCCGCAACGGCACCGGCCACCAGTCCGGCCGGATCGCGTCCTGGCTGGCCGAGCGGCCGCTGGCCGGCCCGGTCCCGTTGCCCGCCGACGACGCGCCGGACGACCTCGACGACCCGCTCGACGACGACGCCGGGCCGGCGGAGCTGGAACCGGCGCCGCTGACCCAGGCCATGATCATGGCGGCGCTGGACCGGCGGGGTGACCGCTACCAGCTGGGCGACGGCGGCACGGTGGTCGGCCGGTGGGGCCCGGCGGTGATCCAGTTCCGGCAGGCCGGCGAACGCGGGGAGATCCTGCACGTGCGGGTGGTCGCGGCGCGCCGACTTCCGGCCGGCCGGCTCGCCGAGGCGTACGCGTTCTGCAACGCCTGGAACCACGACCGGCTGCTGCCGAAGGCGTACGTGCACGATCTCGGCGGTGAGCTGGCGCTGGCCGGCGACGTCAGCACCGATCTGGCGCACGGGGTGGCCCCGGCCCAGCTCAGCGTGCTGCTGGACGCGGCCGTCCGCACCGGCGTCGGGTACGCCGAGGCGGTCGCCGAGCTGCCCTGACGCGCGAACGGCTCCGCCGGTTGCGGTGACCACGTCCACCGACCGCCATCCGACAGCAGCGCAACCCGATCGCCGGCCCGGGAGTGACTCCCCCGTCGAGCGCACCGCCCCCTGGGAGTCCACGATGACCCGCCTCCACCGGCACCGTCGGGGCGGGGCTGCTGCTGCTCCGCCGCCGCTTCGGGCGGAGCTGACCGGCGGCGTCACCGGACCCCGCACCCGGCTCGGGCCGGTCGCCGACATGCACGGGGATGTCGGCGGCCCGCCCGCCTCGGGTGTCGCGCGGCTCAGCCGGCGGAGAACGCCAGGGTGTAGTCGCCGGACCCGCGCAGCGCGGTCACCCGGTAGCGGTAGGCCCCGGCCGGGCCGTCCACCGTCAACCGGGCCGCCTCCCCGTCGGTGTCGGCGCGGGCCACGGTCCGCCAGCCGGTGCCGGTCCAGCGCTGGAGGGTGAGCGCGAACCCGGCCCCGTCCGGGGCGTCCAGGCAGGCCCGCTGCGGGCCGGCCGGGGCGCGGAACCAGCGGCCGTCCGGCTGGGTCTGGGTCCGCCCGGCGGCCAGCGAGCCGGCGCGGGTGACCTGGCCGGCGCAGTCGGTGTCGCCGGCGGCCGGCGGGGGCGGCGGGGTGGTGGCGGCCGGCGGCTCGGCCGGCGCGGTGGGCGCCGGCGGCTCGGCCGGCGCGGTGGGCGCCGGCGGCTCGGCCGGCGCGGTGGGCGCCGGCGCCTCGCCGCCGTCGGCGGTGACCAGGGTCAGCCCGTTGGCGGCGAGGATCTCGTTGACCGGCTGGAAGAAGGTGACCCCACCCCGGGTGCAGTCGCCGGAACCACCGGAGGTGACGCCCTGCGCCTGGTCGCCGGAGAGCCAGGCGCCGCCCGAGTCGCCCGGCTCGGCGCAGACGTTGGTGCGGGTCAGCCCGGTGACCGTGCCCTCCGGGTAGTTGACCGTGGCGTTGCGGGCCTGGATCACCCCGCAGCGGGTGCCGGTCGTCGAGCCGGACCGGCAGATCGACGCCCCGATCGGCGCCTCCTGCGAGCCGGCCACCGGCACCGTGCCGCCGTTGAAGTCGTTCACCACGCCCTGCGGCGTCCAGTCGTCGTTCACCTCGACGAACGCCCAGTCGTCACCGGGGAAGGACGAGGCGCGGAAGGTGCCCTGGGCGACCCGGTTCGACCCGGTGGTGCGGTCCCCCGGCCGGCCGCAGTGCCCGGCCGTGACGAACCCGCCGACCACGGAGAAGCCGACCGAGCAGCGGCCGGCGTTGTTGATGAAGAACGCGTCCCCGCCGCGCACGTCGAACAGCAGGCGGGGCGCCTCGGCCGCGGTCCGCACCCGGACCGCCCCCGCCGGTGCCCCGCTCGCGGCGGCGAACCGCCGGCCGGCCGCCTCGGCGCCCGGCTGGGCGAGCACCACCACGCTGTTGTCGGCCACGTCGACGTACCAGCCGGCCACGTCCGGGCTGGCCTGGCCGCCGGCCCGGTCCAGCCGGCGCTTGACCGCGTCCAGCTCGCCGACGCCCCGGGCCACCTGCTTCGGCACCGCACCGGCGGCGCGCACCCGGTCGGCTTCGGCCGGGTCGGCGACCGCCACGGTCAGCTGGCGGCCGTCCCCGCTGAGCCAGCTGCCGCCGTAGTCGGTGCCGAGTTCGGCGCGGAGCCGGGCCACCGCGCCGGCGGCCCGGCGTTCGCTGCGCAGCCGGTCGGCCACCTGCTCCGGGCTGAGCGACAGGTCGCGGCGCATCGCGTCGACCACCTCACGGGCGACCCCGGCGGTGGCCGCCGCGTCGCCCGTCCGGTCGGCCGGTGGGGCGGTGCCCTCCCCGGCCAGCGCCGGCAGGGTCACCGCCGCCGCCGCTCCCGCCGCCGCCACCAGGACGCCGATGGCTGTCATCCGTCTGCGGTCCATCCGCCACGCTCCTCCCGGCCGGCGCGGGGTACGCCTGCCTGGGACGGAGTACGGGTGCGGGCGACGGACGGTTGAACAATCGACCGAAAACTATTCCAGGGGCAAAAATCGTGCCGTCGAAGCCGACGGCGCCCGCCCGCACGTGGGTGCGGACGGGCGCCGGATCGTACGGCTCAGACCTCGACGACGGTGGGGACGATCATCGGCCGCCGACGGTACGCGTCGTTGACCCACCGCCCCACGGTGCGCCGGACGATCTGCTGGAGCTGGTGCGGGTCGGTGATGCCGTCCGCCGCGGCCCGGTTCAGCGCCTCGGTGACCAGCGGGATCACCGGGTTGAACGCCTCCGGGTCCTCGGAGAAGCCCTTCGCGGAGAGGGTCGGGCCGCCGACCACCTTGCCGGTGACCGAGTCGACCACCACGGTGGTGGCGATGAAGCCGCCGTCGCCGAGGATCCGCCGCTCGGTGAGCAGCGACTCGCTGACGTCGCCGACGGCGAGGCCGTCGACGTAGACGTAGCGGCTCTTCACGTGCCCGACCAGGCTCGCCCGCCCCTCGACCAGGTCGACCACGTCGCCGTCCTCGCAGAGCACCACCCGGTCCGCCGCCACGCCGGACTCGATGCCGAGCCGGGCGTGCGCGCGCAGGTGGCGCCACTCGCCGTGCACCGGCATCAGGTTGCTGGGCCGCACCACGTTGAGCAGGTAGAGCAGCTCACCGGCGGGCGCGTGACCGGAGACGTGCACCTTGGCCACGTCCTTGTGCACCACGACCGCCCCGGCCCGGGCCAGCCGGTTGATCACCCGGTAGACCGAGGTCTCGTTGCCGGGCACCAGCGAGGAGGCGAGCACCACGGTGTCGCCGGGGGCGATGGTGATGTGCCGGTGGTCGCCGCTGGCCATCCGGCCCAGCGCGCTCATCGGCTCGCCCTGCGAACCGGTGGACATCAGCACGATCTGCTCCGGCGGCAGCGTGGTCGCCTCCTCGATCCCGACGACCAGGCCGGCCGGGATGTTGAGCAGCCCCAGGTCGCGGGCGATGCCCATGTTGCGGACCATGGACCGGCCGATCAGCGCGACCTTGCGGCCGTGCTCGGCGGCGGAGTCGAAGACCTGCTGCACCCGGTGCACGTGCGAGGCGAACGAGGCCACGATGATCCGGCCGGTGGCCTTGGCGAAGATCGAGTCGAGCACCGGCCCGATCTCCCGCTCGGGGGTGACGAAGCCGGGGATCTCCGCGTTGGTGGAGTCGGAGAGCAGCAGGTCCACGCCCTCGGCGCCGAGGCGGGCGAACCCGGCCAGGTCGGTGATCCGGCCGTCCAGCGGGAGCTGGTCCATCTTGAAGTCGCCGGTGTGCAGCACCAGGCCGGCCGGGGTGCGGATGGCCACCGCGAGCGCGTCCGGGATCGAGTGGTTCACCGCGAAGAACTCGCACTCGAACGGGCCGAGCCGCTCCCGGCCGCCCTCCCGCACGGTCAGCGTGTACGGCTGGATCCGCCGCTCGGCGAGCTTCGCCTCGACCAGGGCGAGGGTGAACTGGGAGCCGACCAGCGGGATGTCCGGCTTGTGGGCGAGCAGGTAGGGCACCGCGCCGATGTGGTCCTCGTGGCCGTGGGTGAGCACGATCGCCTGCACGTCGGCGAGCCGGTCCAGGATCGGGCCGAAGTCGGGCAGGATCAGATCGACGCCGGGCTGCTCCACGTCCGGGAACAGCACTCCGCAGTCGACGATCAGCAGCTTGCCGTCGTACTCGAAGACGGTCATGTTCCGACCGATGGCGCCGAGCCCGCCGAGCGGGATGATCCGCAGTCCACCCTCCGGCAGCGGCGGGGGAAGTTCCACCGCGATGTGCGCCTCGGTCACGCGTCCACCTCATTCTGCGACGCCGTCATCCGGCGTCCGTCGTGTCGTTCGGTCATTCGGGCAGTTCCAGGCCCGCCGCCGCGCAGTCCGCGCGCAGCTGGGCGAGTTCGTCGTCGGTGGCGTCCACCAGCGGCGGGCGGACCGGGCCGGCCGGCAGGCCCTTGGCCGCGAGACCCGCCTTCACCAGGATCACGCCCTGGGTGCGGAAGATGCCGGTGTACAGCGGCAGCAGCCGCCGGTGCAGCTCCAGCGCCGTGCGGGTGTCCCCCGCGTCGTACGCCTCGATCATCCGCTTGGTCGGCGCGCCGGTGAAGTGGGTCGAGGTGCCGACCACGCCCACGGCGCCGACGGCCAGCGCGGGCAGGGTGAGCGAGTCCTCGCCGCTGTAGAAGGCGAGGTTGGCGCGGCTGGTCACCCAACTCGTGGCGGTCAGGTCGCCCTTGGCGTCCTTGACCGCGACGATCCGGCCGTGCTCGGCGAGGCGCACCATCGTCTCGGTGGCGATCGGCACGCCCGCGCGGTGCGGGATGTCGTAGAGCATCATCGGCAGGCCGGTGGCGTCCGCGACGGCGGTGAAGTGGCGCAGCAGGCCGCTCTGCGGCGGCTTGTTGTAGTACGGCGTCACCACCAGCAGGCCGTTCGCGCCGGCCTTCTCGGCGGCGGCGGCCAGCTCGATGGTGTGCCGGGTGTCGTTGGTGCCCACCCCGGCCACCACCTTGGCCCGGTCGCCGACGGCCTCCACCACGACCCGGATCAGCCGCTCCTTCTCCGCGTCGGTGGTGGTCGGCGACTCGCCGGTCGTGCCGTTGACCACCAGCGCGTCGTTGCCCTGCTCGTCGACCAGGTGGTTCGCCAGTCGCGCGGCGCCGTCGAGGTCGAGCGAGCCGTCGGCGGTGAACGGGGTCACCATGGCCGTGAGCACTCGCCCGAACGGGCGGGACACCGCCCGGTCGCGGCTGTCAGGGTGGTCGTGCGTCATGCCATCCAACCTAGCGGACGAGCACCGGGCGCCCGCCGGGGAAGGGCTCAGGACAGCTCGGCGTGCGGGCTCGCCGCCACCTCGGTGCCGTCCGGCAGGGTCGAGATGGCGAAGTCGGCGAAGACGTTCGGCGCGACCCGCTGCAACTGGCGCAGGCACTCCACCGCCAGCTCGCGGATCTCCACGTCGGCGTGCTCGGTGGCGCGCATCGCGATGAAGTGCCGCCAGGCCCGGTAGTTGCCGGTGACCACGATCCGGGTCTCGGTGGCGTTGGGCAGCACCGCGCGGGCGGCCTGCCGCGCCTGCTTGCGCCGCAGGGTGGCGTTCTCCACGTCGGCGAAGCGTCGCTCCAGCCCCTCCAGCAACTCGTTGTACGCCCGCACGCTCGCCTCGGCCGCCTCGACGAACCGCTTGTGCAGCTCCGGGTCCTCGGCGATCACCGCCGGCTCGACCATGGCGGCGTCCCGCTCCGGCACGTACCGCTGGGACAGCTGGGAGTACGAGAAGTGCCGGTGCCGGATCAGCTCGTGGGTGAACGACCGGGACACCCCGGTGAAGTAGAAGCTCACCGAACCGTGCTCCAGCACCGAGAGGTGGCCGACCTCCAGGATGTGCGCCAGGTAGCCGGCGTTGGTGGCGGTGGCCGGGTTGGGCTTCTTCCAGCTCTGGTAGCAGGCCCGGCCGGCGAACTCCGCGAGCGCCTGCCCGCCGTCGGCGTCGGTCGACCACGGCACGTCGTCCGGGGCCTCGAAGTGGGTCCACGCGACGAGCTTCACCTGGGGCTGCACCATGTCCGGCATTCCTCGGACTGTAGTGGCGGGCCCCCGCCCCACCCAAGTCAGGCTCGCCCGGTGCAACCTCGATCACCCGTCACGCGCGGCGGGCGCAGGCCCCCGGTCAGACGTAGAGCGAGGTGAACGGGGCCCAGGGCAGGTTGCGCAGCACCGAGAAGGCCATCCAGACGGCCAGGAAACCGGAGATCACCTTCGGGCCGATCCGCAGCTCCGGCAGGCGCCAGCCGAACGCCTGCCGCCCCGCCCAGACGACGAAGAGGTAGGCCAGGAAGGGCAGCGCGAAGACGAAGAGGAAGTGGTGCCGGGCGGCGGCCGGCAGGTCGGCGTGCAGCACGTACCAGAGCGCGCGGGTGCCGCCGCAGCCGGGACAGTCCAGCCCGGTGGTCAGCTTCAGCAGGCAGGTCGGCGCGGCGTCCGGCGCCGACCGGGTCGGGTCGCTGAGCAGCGTGTAGCCGATGCCGGCGGCGACGCAGCCGACCGCGGCCAGCGGCACCACCCAGCGGGGCGAACGGCCGTAGAGCCGGGTCACGAACCGGGTGAGCCGGTCCGGTTCGGCGACCGGGTAGGGCGGTACCTGGTCCGCGGGCCACGCCGGGGCGTCCGGCGCGCCGGCCGGCGGCTGCGGCTGGCCGGCCGGTCCGTCAACGCTCGTCACGCCGCTCACCGTACACCGGCGATGCCCACCAGCGCGGCGGCCAGCGGGACGGCCAGGTCACCGGCGGTGGGCGGGGCCACCGCGTCCAGGCCGAGCCAGCCGGCGAGGCGGTGCAGCTCGGCGGCGAGCGCCAGCGCGGTCTCGCCCGGGTCGGCGCCCGGCTCCACCCAGGCGGCCGGCACCTGGAGCACCCCGGCCTTGCGGTCGGCCTTCAGGTCGACCCGGGCGGTGAACCGCTCCCCCTGCAGGAAGGGCAGCACGTAGTAGCCGTACACCCGCTGCGGCGCCGGCACGTAGATCTCGATCCGGTAGCTGAAGTCGAAGAGCCGTTCGGTGCGGGCGCGTTCCCAGACCAGCGGGTCGAACGGACTGACCAGGGTGTTGCCGCGCACCCAGCGGGGCAGCCGGGCCTGGGCGTGCAGCCAGGCCGGCTGCCGCCAGCCCTGGACGGAGACCGGGGTCAGCTCGCCGGCCTCGACCAGCTCGGCGATCGCCTGCCGGGCGCCGGCCAGCGGAAGCCGGAAGTAGTCGCGCAGCTCCGGCTCGGCGGCCACCCCCAGCGACCGGGCGGCGATCGCCACCAGTGCGCGGTGGGCCTCGGCGTCGGTCGGTGTCGGCGCGTCCAGCACGGCGGCGGGCAGCACCCGCTCGGGCAGGTCGTAGCGGCGGGCGAAGGACGTGGTGCGTTCGGCGGCGGTGACCTCGCCGGCCCAGAACAGGAACTCCAGGGCGCGCTTCACCGCCGACCAGTTCCAGCCCCAGTTGCCGGTCTCCCGGGGCGCGTCGTGCTCGATCTCGGCCGCGGTGAGCGGGCCCCGGGCGGCCACCTCGTCACGCACCCAGGCGACCAGGCCGGGCTGCTCCTGGGCGATCCGGCGCATGCCGCCCCAGGAATCCGAGTGGGCCTTGGCCATCCGCCAGCGCAGCGCCGGGTGCAGCCCGACCGGCACCAGCGACGCCTCGTGCCCCCAGTATTCGAACAGCTCGCGGGGGCGGCGGTAGGCGGCGGTGTCGAGCAGCGCCGTCGGGTAGGGGCCGAGCCGGCTGTAGAGCGGCAGGTAGTGCGCGCGTTGCAGCACGTTGACCGAGTCCATCTGGATCAGCCCGACCCGGTCGAGCACCCGGCGCAGGTGCCGTCGGGTGGGCACCCCGGCGGGTGCGGGGTCGGCGAAGCCCTGGGCGGCGAGCGCCACCCGGCGGGCCTGGGCGAGCGAGAGCGATTCCGGTGCGGCCATCGTCGGCGAGGTTAATCCACGGGTACGACGCCGGAGCGGACGCTGGACCGATCGCCCGTGCCGGCATAGAACGGACGCATGCTCACCATCCGCCGGGAGGAGCCCGACGACGCCGAGGCGGTCGCCCGGGTGCACGTGCACGGCTGGCAGACCGGGTACGCCGGGCTGATGCCCGACGAGGTGCTGGCCCGGCTGAACGTCACGGCCTGGGCCCAGCGCCGCCGCGACGTCGGCACCGCCGATCCGGAGCACCCGTTCACCACCCTGCTCGCCGAGGTCGACGGCGTACTGGCCGGGTTCACCACGTTCGGCCCGTACCGCAACAACCAGGACCGGGCCGACCTCGACCCGGCGCACGGGGAGGTGGTGGCGATGTACGTGGAGCCGGCGCACTGGGGTGACGGCACGGCCCTCGCCCTGCTCGCGGCCGCCCACGCCGGCCTGCGCGAACGCGGCTGGGCCGACTACCGGCTCTGGGTGCTCGAGGGAAACCACCGGGCCCGCCGGTTCTACCAGCGGGCCGGCCTGTCACCGGACGGTGAGCGGTCGACCTACCCGGTGCCGCTCGCCGGCGGCCGTCCGCCGGTCGGGCTGGTCGAGCTGCGGTACGCCGGACGTCTCGACGGCTGACCCGGCCGGCGCCGCCGGGCGGCGGATCGGCAGGAACGCCAGCAGGGCCAGGCTGATCCAGACGTAGGTGTTGGCGCCGAGGAAACCGTCCACCCCGGTGAAGTCCTTCTCCCAGGCCCAGACGATCCGGCTGATCAGGAAGCCGTACCCGACGGCCGCGGCGGCCAGCAGCACCCGGCGCCGGCGGCCGCGGGCGGGCGCGGCCATGCCGTTGTCCACCAGCAGGATCAGCCCGGGCAGCAGCCAGACCAGGTGGTGCACCCAGGTGACCGGGCTGACCAGGCACATCGCCGCGCCGGTCAGGGCCAGGCCGGTCGCCTCGTCGCCGGCGGCCACCGCGGCCCGGGAGCGCCACGCCCAGAGCGTCAGCGTGCCGAGGACCAGGACCAGCCAGGTCAGGGTGCTCGGGTGCTCCGGGTCCAGCCGGGCCACCACGCCGTTCAGCGACTGGTTGGAGACGAACGCCAGCTCGCCCACCCGGGCGGTGTTCCACAACGCCTCGGTCCAGAACTCCCGGGAGGCGTCCGGAAAGAGCGCGGCGGCCAGCAGGCTCGCCCCGGCCGCGGTGGCCATCGAGGTGACCGCCGCCCGCCAGCGCCCGGTGACCAGCAGGTAGACGATGAAGATGCCCGGGGTCAGCTTGATCGCGGTGGCCAGGCCGATGCCCACCCCGGCCCACCGGCTGCCGGCGGGCAGCAACCGCAGCAGGTCGACCGCGACCAGGAAGAGCAGCAGGGTGTTGACCTGGCCGAAGTTGACCGTCTCGCGCATCGGCTCGTAGGCGGCGGCCAGGCAGAGCGCGACGGCGAGGGCGAACCAGCGGGTCCAGCCGGCCCGGCGGGCGATCGGGTCGACCAGCCACCAGATCAGCACGGCGCTGGTCAGCACGCTGGCGGTCACGCTGACGGTGATCGCCGCCAACCACGGCAGGTACGCCATCGGCAACATGACCAGGGCGGCGAACGGCGGGTAGGTGAAGCCGTACTGGGTGCCCGGCTTGAGGAAGTCGTAGACCTCCCCGCCGTCGTGCACCCACCAGGTGAGCGCGCCGTAGTAGACCTTGAGGTCGAAGAAGCCGTGCCGCACGGCCGCCACGGAGAGGAAGGCGGTCACCGCGGCGGCGAGCGCCACCACCCCGACGACCTGCCCGACCGTCCGCCTGGCACCCTCGGCCACCGTCGCCTCCCTCGCCCTGCGTAGGCTTCCGTCCCATGGCTCTCGGGTACGTCCGCCCGGCGCGTCCCGAGGACGCCGGCGAGATCGCACGCATCCAGCTCGCGACCTGGCGGGTCGCCTATCGCCGGATCCTGCCCCGGCACGTGCTCGACAACCTGGACGAGGCGTGGCTCGCCCGGCGGTGGAGCGCCGCGGTGCAGGAGCCGCCGTCGCCCAGCCACCGGGTGCTGGTCGCCGTCGAACAGGCCGAGCAATCCTATCTGGTGGGGTTCGCCGCCTCCGGTCCGGCCGACGCGGAGGCGCTCGCCCCGGGCGAGCCGGCCGAGGCGCTCGGGCCGGACGTGGTGGCGGTCACCGACCTGCTGGTCGAGCCGCGCTGGGGCCGGCGGGGGCACGGCAGCCGGCTGCTCGCCGCCAGCGTGGACCTGTGGCGGGAAGACGGCTTCGCCCGCGCGTTGGCCTGGGCGTTCGACGCCGACGAGGCGACCCGGAAGTTCCTCACCGGCACCGGCTGGGAACCCGACGGCGCCGCCCGCGCCCTGGACGTCGACGACATGCTGGTCAACCAGCTCCGCCTCCACGTCGCGGTCCCCACCGAACCGCTCCCCACCGACTGACCCCCGCGACCTTGCACCCGGCGAACCGGGGCAGGTCGGCCCGTACCACGGGCCGAAGTGCAAGATCGCGGGACCGGACGGCGGGGTCAGGGCGCGAGTTCGGCGATCAGTTCGTCGTCCTCCATCGCGCCGGTGGGGCGGAAGCCGAGGGTCGTGTAGAGGCGGGCGGCGTCGGTGTTGTCGGGGTGGTACGAGAGCCGGACCGGCTCGCCCTGGGCGGCCAGCCAGCCGGCGAGGGTGGCCACGGCGGCACGCCCGACGCCCCGGCCCTGTTCGGCGGCGTCGATGACCATCCCGCCGATCCAGCGGGAGCCGTCGTCGTCGACCCCCCACATGACGTGCCCGGCCACCGTCTCGTCCGCGTACACGGCGAGCGAGGTCCACACCTCCGAGCGCATGGTCAGCAGCAGGTAGCGGGCCGCCAGCGCGGGCACCCAGTCCCGCTGGTCGTCGCGCGGGGCGACGTCGGCCACCGCCCGCCAGTTGTGGTCGTCCACCGGCCGCAGGGTGACCCGGCGCCCGGCCCGGTCGAGCTCTCCAGAATCGATCACCGGGGCAGCGTAGGAGCCGCCCCGGCGGTCCGGCGAGCGGTTTCAGTCGAGCAGGGCGTCCAGGCCGACGGTCAGGCCCGGCCGGTTGCGCACCGCGCGCACGGCCAGCAGCACCCCGGGCATGAACGAGGCCCGGTCGTACGAGTCGTGCCGGATGGTCAGCGTCTCGCCGGTGGTGCCGAAGAGCACCTCCTGATGGGCGACCAGCCCGGTGGCGCGCACGGCGTGCACGCGTACCCCGTCGATGTCGGCGCCCCGGGCACCGGCGACCTCGTCCTTGGTCGCGTCGGGCACCGGGCCGAACCCGGCCTCGGCGCGGGCCGCCGCGATCAGCCGCGCGGTGTGCGTGGCGGTGCCGCTCGGGGCGTCCAGCTTGCGCGGGTGGTGCTGCTCGATGATCTCGACCGACTCGAAGTGCCGGGCCGCCCGCGCGGCGAACTGCATCATCAGCACCGCGCCGATGCCGAAGTTGGGCGCGATCACCACGCCGACCCCGGGCTTGCGGGCCAGCCACCCGCGCACCCGCTCCAGCCGCTGCTCGGTGAAGCCCGTGGTGCCGACCACCGCGTTGATGCCCTGGTCGATGCACCAGTGCAGGTTGTCCATGACGACGTCCGGAGTGGTGAAGTCGACGACCACCTCGGCGCCGGCGTCGGAGGCGTTGAACAGCCAGTCGCCCTGGTCGACCATCGCCACCAACTCCATGTCGGCGGCGGCGTCGACCGCCTTGCACACCTCGACACCCATCCGGCCGCGGGCACCCAGCACACCGACCCGGATCGGCTCGGCCGCGCCCTTCTCCTGCTCGTCAGTCACGGGGCACAACCTATCCCAATCGGGACGCCGTCACCGGGCGGGCCGGCCACCGTCCCACCGGCCCCGGACCGGCGTCGACGGTCAGCGGGCGGCGAAGTCGTGCTCGCCGAACGGGCCGACCACGGCCAGTGACATCGGTCGGCTCAGCAGCTCGGCGGCGAGGGTGTTGACGTCGTCCACGGTCACCGCGTCCACCCGGGTGAGCAGCTCGTCGACCGGCATCAGGTCGCCGTAGAGCAGCTCGCCCTTGGCCAGCCGGCTCATCCGGGAGCCGGTGTCCTCCAGGCCGAGCACGAACGACCCCTTCGACATGCCCTTGCCCCGGGCGACCTCCGTCTCGGTCAGCCCGTCGGCGGCCACCCGGGCCAGCTCGGCCCGGGTCAGCTCCAGCACCTCGTCCACCTTGCCCGGGGCGCAGCCCGCGTAGACCGCGAACAGGCCGGTGTCGGCGTACTGGCTGGCGTAGGAGTAGACCGAGTAGGCCAGGCCGCGCTGCTCGCGGATCTCCTGGAACAGCCGGCTGGACATGCCGCCGCCGAGCACGTTGTTGAGCACGCCGAGGGCGAACCGCCGCTCGTCGAGCCGGTCGATGCCGGGGCAGCCGAGGATGACGTGCGCCTGCTCGGTCTCCTTCGGCTCGACCAGGGTGGTCGCGGCCTTCGTGCGTACCGCCGGAGTGGCCGACCGGTGCGGCGCCGGCGACGCCGGGTCGGTGTCCAGCGGGGTGCCGCGCAGCGCCTGGCGGACCAGCTTGACCACGGCGGCGTGGTCCAGGTTGCCGGCGGCTGCGATGACGATCTGCGGCGCGACGTAGCGGCGCCGGTAGAAGCTCTGGATCTGCCGCCGGCTCATCGGCGTGACCGTCTCCTCGGTGCCGGAGATCAGCCGTCCGAGCGGGTGGTCGCCGTAGACCGCCCGGGCGAAGAGGTCGTGCACCTCGTCAGCGGGCTCGTCGTCGTGCATGGCGATCTCTTCGAGGATCACGCCCCGCTCGGTCTCCACATCGGCCGGGTCCAGCACCGAGTCGGCGACCAGGTCGCACATGACGTCGATGGCCAGCGGCAGGTCCTCGTCGAGCACCCGGGCGTAGTAGCAGGTGTATTCCTTCGTGGTGAAGGCGTTGGTCTCGCCGCCCACCGCCTCGATCGCCGAGGAGATCTCCAGCGCGCCGCGCTTGCGGGTGCCCTTGAAGAGCAGGTGCTCCAGGAAGTGCGCGGCACCGGCCTGCGGGCCGGTCTCGTCGCGGGAGCCGACCGCCACCCAGATGCCGAACGACACGCTGCGCATCGCCGGGATGGCCTCGGTGAGCACGCGCAGCCCGCTGGGCAGCACGGTACGGCGTACCGTGCCGCCCAACGGGTCGTCGCTCAGGGTCCGGGTGACCGCCCGGGCGGCGCCGCCGGCGCGGGTGGCCCCGGCGGACGCGGCCACCCCCCGTCGATCCGGCGGAAACGGCGCACGAACGGCCCGACTCACGTGTTGCTCCAAGATCGACGAGGGGTGGGTGGTGCGATGGTCAGGCGTCAGCTGTGCCGGGTCCGGCGGCGCGGACGCTCGCCGCCCTCGCCACCCTCGCCGCCGCCCGGGCCGCGCTCGCCGCCGCCGGGGCCCCGACCGCCCCGCTCGCCGCGCTCGCGGTCGCCCCGGTCACGCGGGCCCCGGTCGCCCCGGTCGCGGCCGGCCGGCCGCTCGCCACCGGCCTCGCCCTCGGCCGGCGCCTCGGCGCCCTCCGGGCGGACCTTGTCCAGGTAGATCTTGCCGCGGGCGTCGATGTCCGCGATCTCGACCTCGACCCGGTCGCCGACGTTGAGGAAGTCCTCGACCTTCTCGACCCGCTTGCCGTCGCCCACCTTGGAGATGTGCAGCAGGCCGTCCCGGCCCGGCAGCAGCGAGACGAACGCGCCGAACGCGGCCGTCTTCACCACGGTGCCGAGGAACCGGTCGCCGACCTTCGGCAGCGTCGGGTTGGCGATCGCGTTGATCCGCTCCACCGCCGCCTGGGCCGACGGGCCGTTGGTGGCGCCGACGTAGATGGTGCCGTCGTCCTCGATGGAGATCTCGGCGCCGGTCTCGTCCTGGATGGCGTTGATGGTCTGCCCCTTCGGGCCGATCACCATGCCGATCTTGTCGACCGGGATCTTGACGGTGGTGACCCGCGGGGCGTAGTCCGACATCTCGGCCGGCGCCTCGATCGCCCGCTGCATCACGTCGAGGATGGTCTGCCGGGCCTCGTGGGCCTGCTGCAGCGCGGCGGCCAGCACGTCGGACGGGATGCCGTCGAGCTTGGTGTCGAGCTGGAGCGCGGTCACGAAGTCCCGGGTGCCGGCGACCTTGAAGTCCATGTCGCCGAACGCGTCCTCGGCGCCGAGGATGTCGGTCAGCGTCACGTACTGGGTCTTGCCGTCGACCTCGTCGGAGATCAGGCCCATGGCGATGCCGGCGACCGGCGCCTTCAGCGGCACACCCGCGCTGAGCAGGCCCAGCGTCGAGGCGCAGACCGAGCCCATCGAGGTGGAGCCGTTGGAGCCGAGCGCCTCGGAGACCTGCCGGATGGCGTACGGGAACTCCTCGCGCGAGGGCAGCACCGGGATCAGCGCCCGCTCGGCGAGCGCGCCGTGGCCGATCTCGCGCCGCTTCGGCGAACCGACCCGGCCGGTCTCACCGGTCGAGTACGGCGGGAAGTTGTAGTTGTGCATGTAGCGCTTGGACTTCTCCGGGGAGAGGGTGTCCAGCGACTGCTCCATGCGCAGCATGTTCAGCGTGGTGACGCCCAGGATCTGGGTCTCGCCCCGCTCGAACAGCGCCGAGCCGTGCACCCGGGGCAGCACGCCGACCTCGGCGGTCAGCGGCCGGATGTCGCGCGGGCCGCGGCCGTCGATGCGCACCTGCTCGCGCAGCACCCGGCTGCGGACCTCGGACTTGGTCAGCGACCGCAGCGCGGCGCTGAGCTCCTTCTCCCGGCCCTCGAAGCGCGGGCCGAGCTCCTCGGCCACCCGGGCCTTGATCCGGTCCAGGGCCTCCTCGCGGTCGGCCTTGCCGGCGATCTTCAGCGCCTCGGCCACGTCGGCGCGGGCCAGCTCGGCCACCGCGTCGTACGCGTCGTCGGAGTAGTCCAGGAAGACCGGGAACTCGGCGACCGGCTTGGCGGCCACCTCGGCCAGCTCGCCCTGCGCCCGGCACAGCTCGCGGATGGCCGGCTTGGCGGCCTCCAGACCGCTGGCCACGACCTCCTCGGTCGGGGCGGGGGCGCCGCCGGCGACCAGTGCCACGGTGTGCTCGGTGGCCTCGGCCTCGACCATCATGATCGCGACGTCGCCGTCGGGCAGGGCGCGGCCGGCCACCACCATGTCGAAGGTGGCCCGGGCCAGCTCCTCGTGGGTCGGGAAGGCGACCCACTGGCCGTCGACGTGCGCCATCCGGGTCGCCCCGATCGGGCCGGAGAACGGCAGGCCGGAGAGCTTGGTCGACATCGAGGCGGCGTTGATCGCCACCACGTCGTACGGGTGCTGCGGGTCGAGGGCGAGGACGGTCTCGACGACCTGGACCTCGTTGCGCAGGCCCTTGACGAACGACGGGCGCAGCGGCCGGTCGATCAGCCGGCAGGTGAGGATGGCGTCCTCGCTGGGCCGGCCCTCCCGGCGGAAGAACGAGCCGGGGATCCGGCCCGCGGCGTACATCCGCTCCTCCACGTCCACGGTCAGCGGGAAGAAGTCGAACTGCTCCTTGGGCTGCTTGCCCGCGGTGGTGGCGGAGAGCACCACCGTCTCGCCCAGCTGGGCGATCACGGAGCCGGCGGCCTGGCGGGCCAGCCGGCCGGTGGAGAAGGTGATCTCACGGGTGCCGAAGGCCCCGTTGTCGATCACGGCGGTGCGGGACTGGGTGCCGAGGTTACTCTCGGTCATGTGCGGTCGTGCTCCTTCGCATCGGGGGCCCACGACGCGGAGAGCTGCTCAGACGGCCGGTCTTCGATCGAAGCGCCCGGGTGGCGGCGAGATGCCGGGTGCCCGGGGGCCACTACCGGAGACCGGTACGCTGACCGGCTCCCTGTTCGGGTGGTCGCGCGGCCCTGTTCTTCTGTGGTGCGGAGCGGGGGAGCGGCCGGTCGGCCACTCCCCCGTCACGTCACCGGCGCAGACCGAGCCGCTCGATGAGCGACCGGTAGCGGTTGATGTCCTTCTTCTGGACGTAGTTGAGCAGCCGACGGCGACGGCCGACCAGCAGCAGCAGCCCACGGCGGCTGTGGTGGTCGTGCTTGTGCACCTTCAGGTGCTCGGTGAGCTCGGCGATCCGCTTGGTGAGGACCGCGACCTGCACCTCCGGCGAACCGGTGTCGCCCTCGGCGGTCGCGTACTCCGCGCGGATCTTGGCCTTGGCTTCCTGGTCGAGCGCCATGTTCTCCCTGTTTCGTGGGTTGTCGATGGTGTCCGTCGGACCGGTCAGGGGACCGGGAACGGACCGGTACCTCGCACCCGCGGCGTCGTGCAGGCACGCGAGGCCCCACGTCGGTCAGCCGACGTCCCCGCCAGACTACCAGCCCGGCCGGGCGCCGACCGGTCAAGGGCGGCGAACCGGGGCGTCGCGCGCCCGCGGGCCGCCGGTGGCCCGCCCGGAGCCCTCCGGTCAGCCCAGCGCCCGGCGGGTCCGCTCCACGTCCTGCTCGATCTGGGCGATCAGCGGCTCGATCGCGTCGAACCGGATCTGCTCCCGCAGGTGCGCCACGAAGTCCAGCGCCAGCCGTTCACCGTAGAGGTCGCCGGTGAAGTCCAGCGCGTACGCCTCCACCCGCCGCTCCCGGCCGGAGAAGGTCGGGTTGGTGCCGACCGACACCGCCGCGGCCAGCGGCTCGCGCTGCCCGCGGCGTACCAGCCGGGCCGCGTAGACGCCGTCGGCGGGCACCGCCGCGTAGCGGTGGCAGAGCAGGTTGGCGGTGGGGAAGCCGAGTTCCCGGCCGCGCTGGTCGCCGCGGACCACCACCCCCTCCAGCCGGTGCGGGCGGCCCAGCGCGGCGGCCGCCGCGCCCACGTCACCGGCGTCGACGCAGGAGCGGATGTACGTGGAGGAGAAGACCGTGCCCGCCTCGGCGACCAGCGGGCCGGCCTCCACCCCGAACCCGAAGGTGCGGCCGAGTCGCTCCAGCAGCGCCACGTCGCCGGCGGCCCGGTGCCCGAAGCGGAAGTTGTCCCCCACCACCACCAGGGCGGCGTGCAGGTGCTCCACCAGGACGTCGTGCACGAACGCCTCGGCCGGCAGCCGGGAGAACTCCGGGGTGAACGGCACCACGCAGAGCACGTCGACACCGAGCGCCTCGATCAGCTCCGCCTTGCGGGCCGGCTCGGTCAGCACCGCCGGGTGCGAGCCGGGACGGACCACCTCGGCCGGGTGCGGGTCGAAGGTGACCACCACCGACTTCACGCCCAGCTCCCGGGCCCGGGCCACGGCGTGCCCGATGGTCGCCTGGTGCCCCCGGTGCACCCCGTCGAAGACCCCGATGGTGACGACCGACCGCCCCCAGCCACCGGGCGCCGCGTCGTACCCCCGCCACCGCTGCATGCTGCTCCTCCCCTGCCTGCCCGCGGCCGCGACCCGGCCCCGGGTGAACCTCCCGCCGGCCCGCGGCGGGGCTCGCGCCCGCCCGTCAGGCCGGCGCGAGCACGATCTCCGCGCGGGCCCGGCCGTCCCGCTCGCTGACGATAGCGATCAAGCCGCCGGCCGGGTCGAAGACCGCGTAGGGGCCGGCGATCCCGGCCGGGTCGAGCGGCCCGCCGTGGGAGAGCACCTTCGCCTCGTCGGCGCTGGCCTCCCGGCGCGGGAAGAACCGGTCGGCCGCCGCGGCCAGCGGGAGGTTGACCACCTCGGGCGCGCGCCGCTCCAACTCGTCGAGGGTGGCGGCCTCCGCGAGGGTGAAGCCACCCACCGCGGTACGCCGCAGCGCGGTCAGGTGGCCGCCGACCCCGAGCGCCAACCCCGCGTCCCGGGCGATGGCCCGGATGTACGTCCCGGACGAGCAGTCCACGGCCACGTCCACGTCGACCACGTCGTCCGCCCGGCGGATCGCCAGCAGGTCGAGCCGGGAGATGGTGACCCGGCGGGCGGGCAGCTCGACGCTCTCCCCCTCGCGCACCCGCTTGTACGCCCGCTGCCCGTCGATCTTGATGGCGCTCACCGCGCTCGGCACCTGATCGATCTCGCCGGTCAGCGCGGTCAGCGCGGCCCGGACCGCGTCGTCGGTGACCCGGCCGGCCGGGGTGGTGGCGATCACGTCGCCCTCGGCGTCGTCGGTGACGGTCGCCTGGCCGAGCCGGATGGTGCCGGTATAGCTCTTGCCCGCGCCGATCACGTACGTCAGCAGCCGGGTGGCCCGGCCCACCCCGATCACCAGCACCCCGGTGGCCATCGGGTCCAGCGTGCCGCCGTGGCCGACCCGGCGGGTCCGGGCCAGCCGGCGGATCCGCGCCACCACGTCGTGCGACGTCATGCCGCCGGGCTTGTCGACCACGATCAGACCGTCTGCGCTCACGACACCCAAGCCTGCCAGACGGCCGGGCCGGGGCGATCGGCGGTGGACGCGGAGCCGGATCCGACGTCCGGCCGATGGACCGTTCCTCCGGTCGGCCGGTCCTGCCGGCCGACCGGCGGGCGGGGCGGCGGGCACCCCGGCGCGGGTGCGAAGATCATCCGCCCTCAGCGGGTCCGACCGGCGGCCGACGCCAGCCGGAACGGGCTCACCACCACCGGCAGGAGCACGATGGCCCCCGATGTACCGCCCGCGCACGAACACCGCCCGCACGTCGACCTGCCGGAGTGGATGCGCACTCCGACGCCGCCCCGGCGGACCCTCGGTCGCCGCGTCTCCGAGCTGGTCGAGCGGGTGCCGGCGCTGCGCACGGCCCGCCGGGCGCTGTGGCGGCGGTGGGACCGCCCCCGGTGGAGCGAGCGACACCCGGTGGTGAGCGCGTTCCTGTCGTTCTTCGGCGTAGCCGTGGCGGCGACCGCCCTGGTCACCGGCACGCTCTACCTGTTCCACAAGATGATGCGCGGTGAGCTGTGACGGAGGACCCGATGAGCGCCGACCCACCGCACGACCGGTCGGCGACCGCCGCCTCACCGGCCGGCACCGCGCAGTCGGTACCGGCCGAGCCTTCTCGCGGTGATGCCGTCGGCGGAGTGAAGTTCGCCGAGGCCGCACCGATCCGGGTACCCGACTGGATGCGCGAGCCGCAGCCGGACCGCCCGCTGACCCGTGCCGAGCGGCTCCGGCTGGGCTGGGCGGAGCACAGCGGGAAGCTGCTCGGCGGGCTCGCCGCCGTGGTGGTGCTGGCGTTCCTGGCGGTCCTCGGCATTGGCGGGCTCGGGATCTACGACCATACGCGGGACAACGGGCCGCTCCTGCCCGACCGCCGGGGCGTCCCCGGCCAGCCCCGGCCCACCGACGCCGACGGCAACTCGGTCAGCCCGTGGGCGGCCACCCCGGCCGAGTCGTTCGCCGCCGGGGCGGAGGCCATCGTCCCGCCGCCTGCGAAGGCAGCCGGCCCGTTCACGGCCGAGCAGGTCACGGACGCCCTGTCCACGGTCCGGCAGGCGCTCGTCGAGGCGCGGCTCGACCGGTCGATGGTGGAGCTCGGCGACCCGGCGCCCTTCCTCGACCTGCTGGCCGCGGACAGCCGGGCCGAGGTCCGTGACGACCTGTCGAACGGCAGCGTGTTGAACTACGCGACCCGCGTGGACGACGACGCCGAGCCGGGGCTGGACGCCGAGGACCGGGTTCGGGCGCAGGGCACGGTCAGCTACCGCGCGACGACCGACCAGGACGGCATTCGGGTGCTGGAGATCACCACCAGCTTCATCTGGGTCTACCACTTCGACCTGTGGCGGGCGCAGGAGTACCCGCCGGGGGCCGAGCTGGTCACGGTGCGGGACAGGGTGGTCTGGCACCTGCCGCACCCCGACGACGTCCGCCCGTCGTCGCGCGGGCTCTGGGTGCAGGACGCGGCGAGCACCCTGGTCAACGCCGACTGCGCCGGCATCGGCCGGGGCTTCCTCGCGCTGGCCCCCGAGGAGCCGTTGCGCCGCAGGCCGACCCCGGGACCGACCGGTGACGTCTACGACCCGACCTGGCGGCCGGGCGACGGAGAGGCCTGCTGACCGGCAGCTCAGCGCACCGCGCCGACCACCGCCCAGCCGCCGGAGCGCAGCCGCAGCAGCAGGGCGGCCAGCCGGAGCACGATGAACAGGGTCAGCCCGGCCCAGATCCCGCCCAGCCCGAGGTCGAGGCCGTACGCCAGCCAGATCGCCGGCAGGAACCCGCCGAGCGCGGACACCACGGTGAGGTTGCGCAGGTAGCGGACGTCGCCGGCGCCGATCAGCACACCGTCGAGGGCGAAGACCACCCCGGCCAGCGGCTGCATGGCGACGAACCACGGCCAGGCGGCCATCGTCTGCTCGCGTACCTGTGGGTCGGAGCTGAACCAGGACGGGACCACGCCGGCGCCGGCGGCGATCAGCACCGCGAACACCAGGCCGCAGGCCGCGCCGAGCAGCGCGACCCGGCGGGCCAGCGCGCGGGCCCCGGTCGCGTCGCCGGCGCCGAGCGCGGCGCCGACCAGCGACTGGGCGGCGATGGCGAGCGCATCGAGCACCAGCGCGGTGAAGAACCACAGCTGCAGGGCGATCTGGTGCGCGCCGACCGCGGCGGCGCCGAACCGGGCGGCGACCGCCGTGGCGGAGAGGAAGCTGGCCTGGAACGCCACCCCCCGGATCAGCAGGTCGCGGCTGAGCACCAGTTGCTGCCGGATCAGCCGCGGCCGGGGCCGCAGGGCGACCCGCTCGCCGACCAGGGCGGCGGCGAACAGCCCGCCGGAGATGGTCTGGGCCACCGCGTTGGCCACGGCCGAGCCGGTCAGGCCGAGCCCCGCCGGGTAGACCAGCAGCGGGCAGAGCAGCGCGGAGAGCAGGTTGGGGGCGAGCACGAACCACAGCGGGCGGCGGGTGTCCTGGATGCCGCGCAGCCAGCCGTTGCCGGCGGCGGCGAGCAGCAGGCCGGGCGTGCCGAGCGCCGCGATCCGCAGCCACTGCCCGGCGGCGTCGGCCACCTCCCCGGCGCCCCCGGCGAGGGTACGCGCCAGCGCGCCACCGCCGAGTTGCATGCCGACCGCGACCAGCAGCCCGACGCCGAGTGCCAGCCAGGAGGCCTGCACCCCCTCGGCCACCGCGGCGGCCCGGTCGCCGGAGCCGAACCGTCGTGCCGACCGCCCCGTGGTGCCGTACGCGACCACGGTGCCGAGCCAGGCGGTGAGCGTCATCACGGTGCCGCCGACGGCGACCGCGGCCAGCGGCACCCGGCCGAGGTGGCCCACCACGGCGGTGTCGACCAGCACGTAGAGCGGCTCGGCGGCCAGCACGACGAGGGCCGGCAGGGCGAGCGCGGCGATCCGGCGCGGCGAGGCGGCCCGCGCCGCGGTGAGGGTGCTGGTCTGGCTCATCGCCGCCGATCCTGACACAGCCAGGTAAGGCATGCAAGACGCCCCATCACTTACATTCCCTGTCGCCGGCCGACGCCTCGCGGGATCGTCTGACCCTGGGCAGGGCCCTGGGCGTGGACCCGCCCTGCCGGGCATCGGACGATCACGGCTTCGGCAGGGAACCGAGCCAGCGGCGGACCTCGGCAGGGGTGCGGAGCCGGACCACCGGCAACCCGGGCGCCCAGGTCTCGACGCCGCGCAGCAGCCGGGGCCGGGAGTGCCGGGGATAGCGCCAGACGTAGCGGAGGAACTGCGCCTCGATCCGTTCCGGGCAGCCGGGCGGCAGGTCGGCGCGGCCGGTGGCCCGGTACGTCCAGCGTCGGCGCAGTACCCGCAGCAGGCAGAGCCGCCGGGGCGGATCGCAGAGGACGAGCAGGTCGGCCCGGGGCAGGCGCAGGTCGAGGGTGCCGCCGTAGTTGCCGTCCATCACCCAGGCCGGCCGGGCGGCCAGACCGGCGACGACCGCCCGCCATGAGGCGTCGTCGCTGGGCACCCAACCGGGGCGCCAGTAGTGCCGGTCGAGGTGGATCAGCGGGAGGTCGAGCCGGCGCGCGACCTCGCGGGAGAGGGTGCTCTTGCCGGCGCCCGGGCTGCCGGCGATGAGAATCCGTCGCACCTCGGGGACGGTAGCGACCCGCGGCCGGGACGGTGGACGGCCGCGCCGCCGGCCTGCGGAGAGCTCGGGACCGGCACCCTGACCGACCTGGCCGCCACGGACGAGCGCGGAGTCTCCACGGATTGGTCGGACCGCCGTGGGCCGCCGTCAGCGGCCCGGGAGCACCGACGTGAGTGCCCGCAAGGCGACCGGAATCGCGTACGGCATCACCCTGCCGTCAGCGCCCCGGGGCGGACCGGAGCCGGCGGGCCGGGAGGACCGGCGTCGACGCGCTCAGCGGGCGCGGAGGACCGGCGGGGGCCCGGTCAGCGGGCGCGGAGGACCGGCGGGGGCGCGGTCAGCGTCTGGGAGGAAGGGGTTCGGCGCCGGTCGGCGCCGGGTGGGCGGTGACGTCGTCGGCGTGGCACGTCGGCGGCGTCACCGCCGGTCGGTCAGCGTCACTGACGGGTGTCCATCGACGTCTGCAGCGCGCGGCGCATCTGCTCACGGGCCTCGTCGGTGGTCTCGGGCTTCGGCTTGCTCGGCATGGTGGTGATCCCCTTCCAGGGTGCGAGCCGCCGCCGGACGGCAGCTCTCACGGGCGGTCGTGCTGAGCGCCCGACAGCGGTCCGGGGTCACCGGAGCGGCTGGTGGGGCAGCGTGTGCCCGGGTCGGTCGACCCTGGAGGGAGGCGGCGCCCGGTGTGGCCCCACCGCCCACGGCCGCCGCCACGTGCGGCGCCGGCCGTTTCCCAAGCTATCGTTCAGGTCCACATGCTGCCCGGGGTTCCCGCCATTCGGACCTGATCAGGTCAGCGGGCCAGGAAGTGCCAGCCCAGCCACCACCAGAAGCCGAAGAGCCCGATCCGGCCGACCGGCACCGGGCCCACCTCGTAGCGCATCACGTACGCGCAGACCTCGCCCAGCGTGGGGATCCGTGAGCCCTCCCGCCGGGCGAGCCACTCGACCGCGCCGAAGAGCAGCAGCGCGGCCAGGAAGCCCGTGATGGCCAGCGTCCGCATCATCGCCGCACCAGCCCCCAGAACGCGGAGAGCCAGACCAGCCAGCCCGCCGAGCGGACCAGCTGGTCCTCCAGCAGCGGGTCGGCGAGCCGGGAGAAGGTGGGGAACTCGTCGCCCGCGGCGAGCACGAAGGTGGCCCCCTCGAAGACGCCGAAGACCACCACCGGCAGCGTCCACCAGACCGCGCCGGAGCCGAGCCGGGCAGGCGCCGGCCGCCGGGGCACCCGGTTGCTCAGGCCCAGCCAGATCAACACGCCGCCGGTGCCGAGGGTGTAGAGATTCGCCTCCGTCGAGAAGGACGGGAAGCGACCGCCGACCAGGGAGAGACAGACCAGCACCGGCACGGCCACGGCGGGCCGGTCCCAGGCGCGGGGCGCGTCGACGGTGAGGTCGTGGGGGTGCTCCATCCCGCAATTCTCCCCGCCGTCACCGAGCGCGGAAAGGTCAACACTCCCCGGAGCTGACCCTGATCTCTGCCCGCCCGAACCCGGCCCGGCGCCGCCCGACGTCCGGCGAGGGGTCGCGGTCAGCCCTCGGCGGGGTGCAGCAGCGCGCCGGGCAACTCGGCGCGGATCCGGTCGACCACCTCGTCGGCGGTACCCGCGCCGACGAAGCCGGCGGCGAACCGGTGCCCGCCCCCGCCGAGGGCGACCGCCACCCGGCTCACGTCGACCGCGCCCTTGCTGCGCAGCGAGACGGCCCACTCGCCGGCGGTGGTCTGCTTGACCACGCAGCTCACGTCGGCCTCGGCGGTGCACCGGACCGAGTCGATCAGCGCCTCCAGCACGTACGGCCGCTGGTCGTGGCGGGCCAGGTCGTCCAGGGTGGCGTAGGTCCAGACCAGGCCGTGCCCGTCGGCCGCGGCGGGCTCCAGCCGGGCCCGGCCGAGCACCTCGCCGAAGAGCCGGACGGCGCCGAAGGGTCGGGTGTCGAACACCCGACGGGAGATGTCGCCGGGGCGGATGCCGGTGGCGAGCAGCCGGGCCGCCATCTGGTGCACCGCCGGGGTGGTGGCCTCGAACCGGAACGAGCCGGTGTCGGTGGTCAGCGCCACGTAGAGGCACTCGGCGATGCCGGCGTCCAGCGGCACGTCCAGCCGGGCCAGCAGTTCCTCGGCGACCACCGAGGTGGCCGCGGCCCGGGGGTCCACCAGGTTGACGTCGCCGAAGCCGGTGTTGGAGGCGTGGTGGTCGAGCACCACGGCCGCGCCGGCGCCGGTCAGCCGGTCGACCAGCTCGCCGAGGCGCGACTCGCTCGCGGCGTCGAAGCAGATCACCAGGTCCGGGTCCGGGTAGGCCCGGGTGGCCGGCACCAGCAGGTCGAGCCCGGGCAGCCCGCGGAACGGCTCGGGCACCTCGGGCGGGCCGGGAAACGTCGCCTGCAACTGGCGTACGCCGAGCTGCCGCAGGCCGAGGCCGAAGCCGAGCATGCTGCCGAGCGCGTCACCGTCGGGGTTGACGTGGCAGATCAGCAGCACCCGGGCGTCGGGCGGCAGCTGTCGTACGGCCGCGACGGCGGCGGCCCAGTCGGCCTCGGTGGGGCCGGTGCCGGCCGGGGGCGCCGCCGCGACGAGGGCGCTCCCGGGCTGGCCGGAGGGGTCGGTCACCGTCGGTCCTCGCCCCGGGGCGGGGTCTCGTCCTCGTCCTCGGCGTCCTCGCCCACCGCGTCCTCGTCCTCGGACTCCTCGTCCAGCCGGTACGGCTGGGCCTCGCCCGCGTACGCGGCCTTGGCGGCCAGCCGCTGCACCTCGGCGTCGGCGTTACGGGCCGCGGCGAGCAGGTCGTCGATGTGCTTGACCTGGTCCTGCACGTCGTCGAGGACGAAGGTCAGGGTCGGCGAGTGTCGCAGCCCGAGGGCCTTGCCGACCGTGCTGCGCAGCATGCCCTTGGCGCTCTCCAGCGCGGCGGCGGTGCTGGACTGGGCCGCCGCGTCACCGAGCACGGTGTAGAAGACCGTGGCGTCGCGCAGGTCGGCGGTGATCCGCGCGTCGGTGATGGTGATCATCCCGAGCCGCGGGTCCTTGATCTGGCTCCGCACCACCGACGCGACCAGTTCGCGAATACGCTCCGCGTGCCGGCGTACCTTGGCCGGATCCGTCATCTCCGCCACCTCCACGGCGTCCCGCTCCCGGTCGGCCGACGGCGCCACGGCGCCGCCGGAACCGACCGGCCAACATCTCGAACACTACCTGCGCGGCCGGGCCCGTCGCGCGGCACCGGGGTGGCGCCGGCCGGGCGCCCGCCGGTCAGTCTTCCTCGCCGTAGAGCCGCCGGCGCACCGACAGCAGTTCGGTCTCGGGCCGGCCGGCCACCAGGCGCTCGCAGGAGTCGAGCACCTCGCGGACGTGGGCCGCCTCGGCGGCCACCACGGCCACCGCGATCTGCGCCCGGCCGTGCAGGTCGAGCGCGCCCACCTCGGCGGCGGACACCTCGAAGCGACGCAGCGCCGCCACGATCGGGCGTACGTATGATCTCTTGGCCTTGAGCGACCGGGAGTCGCCCGGCAGCAGCAGGTCGAAGAGCGCGGTTCCGGTGAACATCGCCCCGGACGATACCCGGCCGGACCCCCACATGATCAAGGGGTTTACGCCTTTCGGCGTAAACCCCTTGATCAGTGCGTCACCGCGGGATCAGGCGCGCGGCTTCTCCCGCATCTCGAAGGTCTCGATGATGTCGCCGACCTGGACGTTGTTGTAACCACCCAGGGTCAGACCACACTCGAAGCCCTCGCGGACCTCCGTGGCGTCGTCCTTGAACCGCTTGAGCGAGTTGATCGTGAGGTTGTCCGCCACGACCGACCCGTCCCGCAGCAGCCGCGCCTTGGCGTTGCGGCGGATGACACCGGACCGGACGATGCAGCCGGCGATGTTGCCGATCTTGGACGAGCGGAACACGTCGCGGATCTCCGCGCTGCCCAGCTCGACCTCCTCGTACTCCGGCTTGAGCAGGCCCTTGAGGGCCGCGTCGATCTCCTCGATGGCCTGGTAGATGACGGTGTAGTACCGGATCTCCACGCCCTCGCGGTCGGCGATCTCGCGGACCTTGTTGGCCGCCCGCACGTTGAAGCCGATGATCGTGACCGCCTCGGACGAGGCGCTCGCGAGCATGACGTCGCTCTCGGTGATCGCGCCGACGCCCCGGTGGATGATCCTGAGCTGGACCTCCTCGGGGATGTCGAGGTTGAACAGCGCGTCCTCGAGCGCCTCCACCGAACCGGAGACGTCGCCCTTGAGCACCAGGTTGAGCGAGGTCTTCTCGCCCTCCTTGAGCTGCTCCATGAGCGTCTCGAGGGTGGCCCGGCCCCGGGAGTTGGCGAAGGACGCCGCCCGCCGCCGTGCCTGCCGCTGCTCGGCGATCTGCCGCACCGTGCGGTCGTCCTCGGCCGCCAGGAACGTGTCGCCGGCCCCCGGCACCGCGGTCAGACCGAGCACCAGCACCGGACGTGCCGGCCCGGCCTCGGCGACCTGGTTGCCGTTCTCGTCGAGCATCGCGCGGACCCGGCCGTGCGCCCCTCCGGCGACGATCGAGTCGCCCGCCCGCAGGGTGCCCTTCTGCACCAGCACCGTCGCCACCGCACCGCGGCCCTTGTCCAGGTGCGCCTCGATGGCCACACCCTGGGCCGGCCCGTCGATCGGAGCGGTCAGCTCCAGCGACGCGTCGGCGGTCAGCAGGACGGCCTCGAGCAGGTCCTCGATGCCGATGCCCGGCTTGGCGGCCACGTTGACGAACATCGTGTCGCCGCCGTACTCCTCGGCGACCAGGCCGTACTCGGTCAGCTGCTGGCGGACCTTGTCCGGGTTCGCCTCCGGCTTGTCGACCTTGTTGACCGCCACCACGATCGGCACGTCGGCCGCCTTGGCGTGGTTCAACGCCTCGATCGTCTGCGGCATCACGCCGTCGTCGGCCGCGACCACCAGGATCACGATGTCGGTGACCTGGGCACCACGGGCACGCATGGCGGTGAACGCCTCGTGACCCGGGGTGTCGATGAAGGTGATCGCCCGGTCCTCGCCCTCGTGCGGGACGTGGACCTGGTAGGCGCCGATGTGCTGGGTGATGCCACCCGCCTCGCCGGCCACCACGTTCGCCTTGCGGATCGCGTCGAGCAGCTTGGTCTTACCGTGGTCGACGTGACCCATGACGGTCACCACCGGCGGCCGGTCGACCAGGCGGTCCTCCGCCACCTCGGCGTCGAGGTCGATGTTGAACTGCGCGAGCAGCTCGCGGTCCTCGTCCTCCGGGCTGACGATCTGCACGTTGAAGCCGAGGTGCTCACCCAGCAGCAGCAGGGTGTCGTCAGAGCAGGACTGGGTCGCGGTGACCATCTCGCCCAGGTTGAACATCTCCTGGACCAGCGAACCCGGGTTGGCGTTGATCTTGTCGGCGAAGTCCGACAGCGAGGCGCCACGGGAGAGCCGGACGACCTGACCCTGACCCCGGGGAGCACCCGAGCTCATGGTCGGGGCCGACAGGTTGTCGAACTCCTGTCTGCGCTGCTTCTTGGACTTGCGACCGCGGGTCGGGCGACCACCCGGACGCCCGAAGGCACCCGCGGCGCCGCCGCCACGGCCACGACCGCCGCCACCGGGGCGACCGCCGCCACCGGCCGGGGCACCCGGACGGAAACCGCCGCCGGGAGCACCACCGCCGCCGCCACCGGGGCCACCACGGTAGCCACCGCCACCGCCGCCGCCACCGGGACCGCCGCGGAAGCCACCGCCACCGCCGCCGCCACCGGGACCGCCGCGGAAGCCACCGCCACCGCCGCCGGGGCGACCTGCGCCGCCGCCGGGGCCACCACGACCGCCACCGGGGCCGCCGGGGCGACCGGTGGTGGGCCGCTGGCTCGGCATCGAGGCCGGGCTGGGCCGCGGCGGCATGGAGGCCGGGCTGGGCCGCGGCGGCATGCCCGCCGGGCTCGGCCGCGGGCCACCCGCACCGGCGGCCGGGGGCCGCTGCTGCTGGCCACCCTGGATGCCGAACGGGTTGTTACCGGCGCCGCGCGCCGGCGGACGACCGCCCGGACGGGCACCCGGACCGGGGGTCGGCCCGCCGGGACGACCGGCGGCCGGGGTACCCGGACGCGGCGGCACCGCGTTCGGACCCGGACGCGGACCCGGACGGGGACCGCCCTCGGCCGGGGGCTCCCGGCGGACGTTCTCCCGCTGCTGCTGGCGGGCGGCCTGCGCGGCCTTGACCGCGGCCTCCTGCTCAGCCTTGAGGGCAGCGGCGCGCGCCTCGGCGGCCGCCACCTCGATGTCGTGCGCGCTCGCCGGCTTGGCGACCGGGGTCGCCGGCTGCGGCGGGCCGGGGACCGGGCCCTTGGGCTTCGGTCCGGGTGTCGTCGCGGCCGGCCGCCGGGGCGGCATGGGCTTGGCCGAGACCCGGGGGGCACCCGGGCTCGGCGTCGGGGACGGCGTCGGGGTCGGCGCCGGGCTCGGAGCGGCCGCCGGGGCGGACGGCGCCGAGGAACCACCGGCGGACGCGACGAATGCGCCACGCAGCCGTCGGGCGACGGGCGCCTCGACGGTGCTGGACGCGGACTTCACGAACTCGCCCATTTCCTTCAGCTTGGCGAGAACGGTCTTGCTTTCGACCCCGAGCTCCTTAGCAAGCTCGTGTACGCGGGCCTTACCTGCCACTGCACTCCTCACTCCGAGGTCGTGCGGGCAGCACCCGCAGCGACCTCACTCGTGCACTTGAAGCCTGGTCATTTCTGCGACTTCATCGTGTGCTCATGTCGGTCGTCCTACCTTGCTAGCGACCCTCGTCCGGTCGGGTTGACCGGACGTAGTGGTTGGCGCATCGACGTGCTCCGCCAGCTCACCGTGGTCGAGGACCCCGGTGATGCGCAGCGCACGCCCGAAGGCGCGACGCCGCACCGCCAGCGCGAAGCAGGCCGGATCCGGGTGCATGTGCGCTCCCCGACCCGGCAGTCTGCGGGCCGGATCGGGCCGGAGGCTGTAGCCAGCCTCGTCGCCGACCGCGACGATCCGCAGCAATTCGCTGGCCGGCGCACGCCGCCGGCATCCCACACAGGTGCGCTCCGGCTGCGCGCGTCGTACCACTGGAGAAAGTCTACCCCTAGCTGCTCGAGATCGCGCCGCCCGGCTCCGGGACGTGATCAGCTTCGCCCCGGCCCGGCGCGGCGGCCTGCTCGGCGTCGGAGCGGATGTCGATCCGCCAACCGGTCAACCGGGCCGCGAGCCGGGCGTTCTGCCCTTCCCGGCCGATCGCGAGCGACAGCTGGAAGTCCGGGACGGTGACCCGGGCGGTCCGGCTGGCCAGGTCGACCACCTCGACGCGCAGCGCCTTGGCCGGCGACAACGCGTTGCCGACGAAGGTCGCCGGGTCGTCCGACCAGTCGATGATGTCGATCTTCTCGCCGTGCAGCTCGCTCATCACCGCGCGGACCCGCTGCCCCATCGGGCCGATGCAGGCGCCCTTGGCGTTCACCCCGGGAGTCGTCGAGCGCACCGCGATCTTCGTACGGTGACCTGCCTCACGGGCGATCGCCGCGATGTCGACGGTGCCGTCGGCGATCTCCGGCACCTCCAGCGCGAAGAGCTTCTTCACCAGCGCCGGGTGCGAACGGGACAGGGTGATCTGCGGACCGCGCATGCCCTTGGCCACGTGCACCACCACGCACCGGATCCGCTCGCCGTGCGCGTAGCGCTCGCCGGGCACCTGCTCGGACTGGGGCAGGACGCCCTCGATCTTGCCCAGGTCGACGCTGACGATGCCCTTCTCAGCCCGCGCCTCGTGCGCCTGCACCACACCGGTGACCAGGTCGCCGTCCCGCCCGACGTACTCGCCGAAGTGCACCTCGTCGGTGGCCTCCCGCAGCCGCTGGAGGATCACCTGCTTGGCCGTCATGGCGGCGATCCGGCCGAAGTCGTGCGGGGTGTCGTCCCACTCCCGCACCACCCCGCCCTCGTCGTCCAGTTCCTGCGCGTACACCAGGGCGGCGCCGGTCTTGCGGTCGATCTCCACCCGGGCGTGCGGCTCCGCACCCTCGGTGTGCCGGTAGGCGGTCAGCAGCGCGGTCTCGATCGCCGCGAGGATCGTGTCGAACGGGATCTCCCGCTCGCGCTCCAGTGCGCGCAGCGCCGCGAGGTCGATGTTCACCTCTCCTCGTCCTCCACATCATCGTCGTCGTCGAAGTCGTCGGTGTCGTCTGTCTCGTCGATCTCGTCGAGGCGGGTGAACTCGACCTGCACCCGGCCCGGGCCGAGATCGGCGTAGGCCCACTCCGCGCGGCCGGCCTCGGTCTCCAGCACCACGCGCTCGTCGTCGGCGGCGACCACCCGGCCGGTGACCTGCCGGTCCCCCGCGGGGCGTTCGCCGCGCTGCTCGGGCAGGCCGCCGCGGGCGGTGACCTTCACCAGCCGGCCCACGTTGCGCCGCCAGTGCCGCGGCAGGGTGAGCGGCCGGTCCACGCCCGGGGAGCTGACCTCCAGCTGGTATTCCCCCGCGACCAGGTCGCCACCGGATTCCTCCGCCGCGTCCAGCGCCGCCGAGACGGCCCGGGAGACGTCGGCGACGGCGTCCAGGTTGATCCCGCCGTCGGCGTCGACGATCACCCGCACCACGTGCCGCCGGCCGGCCCGGGAGACGGTGAGCTCCTCCAGGTCGTAGCCGGCTTCGTTGACCACCGGCTCGACGACCTCACGCAGCCGGGCGCGCCGGGCGGCCAGGTCGCCGCGGGGGGCGCCGGCGCGGTCGGCGCCGCGCGGGCCGTCGGCGCGCCGGGGTCTCCCCGTCGGCCTGGTGGCACGGCCACGCTGCGTCATCTGGCGCACCCTTCTCCTGATCCTCGGCGGCGGTCTGCCGCCATGCCGGCACGCCACCGGGGCGGACGCGCCGGTGGCTGCGCAGAGCGTAACGCGCCCGCGCCGTCCCGGACCGGGCGGCGCACCGACGCCGGTGGCCCACGTGCCGCCACGGATGGTGTTGACTTGTCCGGTGGCGACGGGCAGAACGACACAACACGGCCGGGTTTCCGGGCATTCCCGACGAACGGTGCTGCGCGCGGGGGCGCTGCTGGCCCTCGGCGGCGCGGTCGCGCCGCTGACCGGCTGTGATCTTCTCGACCGCGACGGCGACCCCGCCCCCGGCCCCGATCCGCTCGCGCCGCTGGTTGAGGAGTCGCTCCGGCTGGCCGCCGGACACCGGGCGGCCGCCGCCGCCCATCCGGCGCTGGCCGACCGGCTCACCCCGATCGCCGAGGCGCACCAGGCGCACGCGGCCGAACTCGCCCGGGTGATCGGCACCCCGCTGCCGTCGGCGCCCGCACCGACCCCGTCCGACCCCGCGGCGACCGACCCGGACGCGGCCCTCGGCGCGCTGCGCGAGGCGGAACGCGCCGGCCGGCAGACCGCGACGAAGGCCTGCGCGGCGGCGCCGGCGGAGCGGGCCGCGCTGCTCGGCTCGATCGCCGCCGCCCGGGCCACCCACGTGGAGGCACTGAAGTGACGCAGCCGACCGCCCCGGCCGGGCCCCCCGCCGTCCTGGCCGACGCGCTCACCGCCGAGTACGCCGCCATCTGGGCGTACGGCCCGATCGGGGTGCGACTCACCGGAGCCGCCCGGGAGGCCGCCCGGGACGCCGAGGCGGCCCACCGGAGCCGCCGGGACGCCCTGGTGCTCCGGTTGAGCACCACCGGCGGGACGGTCCCGCCGGACCGGGCCGGCTACGCGCTGCCGTTTCCGGTGACCGACCGGGCGAGCGCGCTGCGGCTGGCGGTGGAGGTCGAGGAGCGGACCGCGGCGTTCTGGCGGGCGGCCCTGCCGGACACCACCGGAGCGGACCGGGACCAGGCGCTGGCCGCCCTGGTGGAGTACGCGCTGCGCGCCACCCGCTGGCGGCGCACCGCCGGGATCACCCCACTGACCGTGCCGTTCCCCGGCCGACCCGCCTGACCTCGGCCGCAGGGCCGTCGCGCCTCCGGTTGCGGGTGGCATACCAGGTATGCATACTCCGTTGCCATGTCCATCCGTCACGGGTTGCTCGCCCTGCTCGAACGCGGCCAGATGTACGGCTACCAGCTGCGCGCCGCGTTCGAGGAGTCGACCGGCTCGACCTGGCCGTTGAACATCGGGCAGGTCTACACCACCCTGTCCCGTCTGGAACGGGACGGGTTGGTCCGGTCGCTGCCCGAGAGCGAGGCCGGGCAGCGCCCGTACGAGATCACCGACGCCGGGCGCGCGGACCTGGCCCTGTGGTTCGCCACCCCGATCAGCCGGGCCGACCGCCCCCGGGACGAACTGGCGATCAAGCTCGCCCTGGCGCTGACCACCCCGGGCGTGGACGTCCGGTCGGTGGTGCAGACCCAACGCAGCGCGACCATGCGCACGCTGCAGGAGTTGACCCGGTTGAAGTACGCCAGCGACCGCCCCGAGGACCTGCCGTGGCGGCTGGTGCTGGACGCGATGGTGTTCCAGGCCGAGGCGGAGGTCCGCTGGCTGGACCACTGCGAGAGCAGCCTGGTGCGGTACCGGCCGGCGGGTGGCGGGCCGACGACCACGGCCGGGGCGGTGGACCGGGCCGACGAGGAGGTACGCCGGTGAGCACGGGCGGGGAGCCGGACGGTCCGCGGAGCGCGGCGGACGACGCCGTGCTCGACCTGCGCGACGTGCACCGCACCCACGGCACCGGCCCGGCCGCCGTGCACGCCCTGCGCGGGGTGAGCCTGTCGGTGCGACCGGGTGAGCTGGTCGCGGTGATGGGCCCGTCCGGCTCCGGGAAGTCGACCCTGCTGGCCCTCGCCGGCGGACTGGACAGCCCGACCGCCGGCGAGGTGCGTGTCGAGGGCCAGCCGCTGGGCGAGCTGGACCGGCGGCGGCTGGCGCAACTGCGCCGGCGCCGGATCGGCTACGTCTTCCAGGACCTCAACCTGCTCGGCAGCCTCACCGCGGTGGAGAACGTCGCCCTCCCGCTCGAACTCGACGGCGCCGGCGCGCGGCGGGCCCGCCGGCTGGCCACGGACGCGCTGGCCGAGGTGGGCCTGCCCGAGCTGGGCGACCGCTTCCCGGACCAGCTCTCCGGCGGGCAGCAGCAGCGGGTGTCGATCGCCCGGGCGCTGGTCGGCGAGCGCCGGCTGGTGCTGGCCGACGAACCGACCGGCGCGCTCGACTCGCAGACCGGCGAGGCGGTGCTGCACCTGCTGCGCCGCCGGGTGGACGCGGGCGCGGCCGGGGTGCTGGTCACCCACGAGGCGCGGCACGCCGCCTGGGCCGACCGGGTGGTGTTCCTGCGGGACGGGGTGCTGGTCGACACGACCGCGCCGCTGGTCGGTGTCGAGCAGCTGTTGACCGGCAGCGGGCGGTGAGCCCGCGCCGCGACACCCGGCTCGCCGGGGCGATCGGGTCCTGGCGGGCGGCGCTGCGCATCGCCCGGCGGGAGGCACGCCGCGCCCGGGGCCGGACCGCGCTGGTGCTGGCCATGATCACCCTGCCGGTGCTGGCGCTGAGCTTCGCCGCCGCCAGCTACGACATGTCCGAGCTGACCCGCGCCGAGCAGGTCGAACGCCAGCTCGGGACCGCCGACGCCGAGCTGCGCTGGGTCGGCCCGGGCCCGGTGACGCAGGACGCCTGGGGAGACGGCTGGAGCCACCACGGCGAATCCGGCCCGCCGCCCGGACCGATCACCGCCGAGCAGGTCACCGCGCTGCTGCCGGCCGGCGGTCGGGCCCTGGAGGTACGCCGCTGGGTGCCGGTCCCGGTCCGCCTCGGCGACCGGGACGAGACGCTCTCCGGCCGGGTGGTCGACCTCACCGACCCGCTCGGTGCGGGGCTCGCCCGGCTCCGCTCCGGGCGGCCACCGGCCGGGGCGGGCGAGATCGCGCTGAACCCGGCGGCGTCGCGCCGGCTGCACGTCCGCCCCGGCGGCACGGTGACCGCCGCCGACGGCTCCACCACCTACACCGTGGTCGGCGTGGTCGAGTTTCCCGAGGAACTGGGTCCGGTGGCGGCGCTGCACCCGGCCGCCGCGCCCGACGCCGGGGCGGCGCCGGACCGCACCTTCCTGGTCGACCTGCCCGCCGCCCTCGACGGCGACCTGGTCCGCCGACTCAACGACGCCGGGATCGTGGTGACCGCCCGCACCCCGGCGCCGGTCCCCCCGCCGCCCGCCGACGCCGCCCTCTGGCCGGGCCGCTCCCCCGCGGTCGACGTCGAGCAGATGAGCACCGGGGTGCTGGTCGGCGGGCTGGGGTTGCTGGAGGTGGTGCTCCTGGTCGGGCCGGCCTTCGCGGTCGGCGTACGGCGCCGGCGGCGGGACCTCGCGCTGGTGGCGGTGGCCGGCGGGGACGCCGCCCAGCTGCGCCGGATCGTGCTGGCCGACGGGGTGGTGCTCGGTGCGGTCGGGGCCGTCGCCGGGGTGGCGCTCGGCGTCGCGGCCGCGTTCGCCGGCCGGCCACTGGTGGAGCAGTACCTGTTCGGGGCGCGCTTCGGTGGGTACCGCTGCTGGCCGGCGGCGCTGGCGACGATCGCCGGAGTCGCGGTGCTGGCCGGGGTGCTCGCCGCGCTGGCGCCGGCCTGGACGGCCGCCCGGCAGGACGTGGTCGCCGGGCTGGCCGGGCGGCGCACCGTCCCGGCCCACCGGCGGCGGTGGCTGACCGTCGGGCTGGTGCTGGCGGCCGGCGGCGCGGCGGTGGCCGCGGCCGGCGCGGCCGCGAGCAGCCCCACCGTGACCCTCGCCGGGTTGGTGCTCGGCGAGTTGGGGCTGGTCTTCGCCACCCCCACGCTGGTCGGGTCGCTCGCCCGGATCGGCCGGGCGCTGCCGCTGGCTCCCCGGATCGCGCTGCGCGACGCCAGCCGCAACCGGTCCTCGACCGCGCCGGCCATCTCCGCGGTGATGGCGGCGGTCGCCGGCAGCGTCGCCCTCGGCGTCTACCTGGCCAGCGACGAGGCCCGCGCCGACCGGATGTACGAGCCGAACCTGCCGTACGGCAACGCCGTGGTCGGTCACCCGCACCCGCTCGGCCCGGACGGCACCGCGATTCGGGCGCGGGTCGCCGCGGCGGCCCGCGCCCAGCTCGGCACCGGTGACATCGCGCCGTTGGCCACGGCCGACTGCACGGCGGACGGCGGCGGCTGCGCGGTGAGCCCGATGCTGCCCGCGGAGCGGGTCTGCCCGTGGTCGCCCGGCGACGGCCTCTCCGCCGCGGATCGCCGGCGGGCCCGGGCCGACGCCCGTTGCCGGGACGGGATCGACGACCGCTACGGCGGATACTTCCAGGTGGTGGTGGACGACGGGAGCGCCCTGCCGATCCTCACCGGCGCCGAGCCGGCGGACGCGGCCGCCGCCACCGCCGTGCTGCGGGCCGGCGGGGTGGTGGTCACCGATCCGCGCTACCTGGTCGACGGCCGGGTGCGGGTGCGGGTCAGCCACTTCGGCGACGACCCGGACGCCCCGCCGCCGGCCACCGCCAGCCTGCCCGGTCACGCGCTGCGCACCGGCATCAGCGCCGACCGGCTGCTGCTCTCGGCGCCGGCGGCCGACCGTCTCGGACTGGTCACCCGGTCCATCGGATGGGCGGTCGACGGGGTGCCGGACCAGCGCCGGCAGGACCGCTTCCTCGCCGCGCTGCGCCCGCTCCGGCTACCGGTGGAGATCGAGCGGGGCCGCGAGGAGAGCGCGGCGCGTCCGCTGCTGCTCCTGCTGGCGGCCGCGTCCGGGGTGATCACGGTGGGCGCCGCGGGCATCGCCACCGGGCTCGCGGCGGCCGAGGGCCGGGCGGACCTGTCCACCCTGGCGGCGGTGGGGGCCGGTCCGGGGGTACGCCGCCTGCTGTCGCTCTGCCAGGCCGGCGTGATCGCCGTGCTCGGCTCGGCGCTCGGCATCGTCGCCGGGCTCGGCACCGCCCTGATCATCCTGACCGCGACCAACCGGCGGTACGCCGCGAGCTGGCCCGTGTCGGAGCCGTATCCGGTGGTCGTCCCGTGGACCGTCCTCGGCGTCCTGGTGCTGGTGCCGCTGGTCGCGATGCTCGGCGCGGGCCTGTTCACCCGGTCCCGGCTGCCGATCGAGCGCCGGCTGGACTGAACCGCGCCCTGCCGGACCCGGGGGGTGCCGCGGACGGCCGCCAGCCGGCACACTGGGCACCGTGCCCGTGCTGGGATCCCTCACCCGCCGACTCGGCCACCACCGCTGGTTCGGCGCCGCCGCCCGTCTGCTCGTCCCCGCCGACCGGTTGGTCGGGCGGCTCACCCGGGGGCGGGTGGTCGCGCTCGGGCTCGTCCCGTCGCTGGTCATCACCACCACCGGCCGCCGCTCCGGCAAGCCGCGCAGCAACCCGCTGCTCTACGTGCCGGACGGCGACGCGTACGTGGTGACCGGGTCGAACTGGGGCCAGCCGCACCAGCCCGGATGGGCGCTGAACCTGCTCGCCGACCCGGCCGCCGAGGTGGCCGTCAAGGGCCGCCGGATCCCGGTGCGCGCCGAGGTGGCCACCGGCGCCGAACGGGAGCGGCTCTGGCAGCTGCTGGTGACCGAGTGGCCGGCGTACCGGACGTACGTCCAGCGGGCCGGTGGCCGGGAGATCCCCGTCTTCCGGCTGGTGCCCGCCGGGCGCGGCGCGCCCGCCACCCCGGGGGCGCCTGGCTAGGGTGGTGACGGCGCCCGGGCGACGGGCGGCACTCCGCACGAGGCAGGGGTGATCGGCGTGGACGCGAGCGCCGCGAACGCCGGGACGGACGCGTACCTGGACGATCCACGGTGGGCGGTGGCCGAGCGGGTGGCCGACGCCGCCCGGCGGCGGTTCCCGGCCGACGTGCTCGCGGTGGCGGTGCACGGCCCGCTCGCCCACGGCGACGACGACGGCGGCGGGGACGGCGAGCTCGGCCTGCTGGTGGTGACCTACCGGCCGGGCGCCGGGCCGCCCCCGGCCACCCGCCGGGTGGACGGCGTGCTGGTCGATCTCACGGTGGCCGGCGCGGACGACTACCTGACCCGGGCCCGCACGATCTCGTCGCTGTGGCCGCTGACCGCCGACCGGTTCGTCACCACCCGGCCGCTGCACGACCCGACCGGCTGGCTGCGCACGCTCCGCGACGAGCACCTGGGCCGGCTGGCCCGGGCCCGCCCCGCCGAGTTCAGCACCGCCGCCCGGCGGGCGTGGTACCGGGGCAGCGCGGCGCACGCCCGGGCCGCCCGGCTCGCCGAGTGGTACGAGACGGACCAGGCGCTGCTGATGCTGGGCGAGGCGCGGCTGGCGGCGGCGAGCGTCAGCGGCCTGCTCAGCCGCACCTACTTCCGCGACCCCGGCGACGCGGTGCGGCGTACCGGCCTGGCCGGCGCGGACATGACCGAGGTGGGCGCGGTGCTGGCCCGGCAGGCGGCGGAACTCGCCGCCCGCGGCCGCCCGGTCGACGGCACCGTCGACGACCTCCTCGACGGCTGACCCCGACCGGGAGCGCGGCGGGCCGAGCACGCCGGGCCGGCCAAGGGCCCGCGCCACCGGGTCAGCCGATGCCGCCCTGGACGCCGATCAGGGCGCCGATCAAATAGGTGGCCGCGGCGGCGGCGGCGCCCAGCAGCAGCTGGCGCAGGCCGCTGGACCACCAGGGCCGGTTGGTGAACCGGGCGACCACCGCCCCGGCCGCGAAGAGCCCGAGCCCGCCCACCCCGAGCGCCAGCCAGAGGTTGGTGAACCCGAGCAGGTAGGTCAGCAGCGGCACCAGGGCGCCGGCCGAGAAGAACAGGAACGACGAGATCGCCGCCGCCCAGGGGCTGGGCTGGTCGTCCGGGTCGACGCCCAACTCCTCCCGGACGTGCATCCGCAGCGCCTCCTCCGGGTTGCGCCGGACCGCCTCCGCGACCTGCATGGCGAGGTCGCGCGGCAGCCCCCGGGCCACCCAGGCGTCGGCCAGCTCGCGGGCCTCCGCCTCGGGGTGGCGTTCCAGCTCCCGCCGCTCCTTGGCCACCTCGGCGGCGACCTGCTCGTTGGCGGAGCGGACGCTGGTGTACTCGCCCAGCCCCATCGAGATGGCGCCGGCCACCAGGCCGGCGGTGCCGGTCAGCACGATGCTGCGCGGCGACACCCCGCCGCCGCCGACGCCCGCGATCAGGGCGATGTTGGTGACCAGCCCGTCCATCGCGCCGAACACCGCCGGGCGCAGCCAGCCGCCGGAGACGTCCGCGTGGTGCGCCTCGCGCAGCGCCGCCGGAGTCTCGGTCACGGCAGCGTGAGGATCTCGTGGCCGTCCTCGGTCACCACGATGGTGTGCTCGAACTGGGCCGTCCAGCGGCGGTCCTTGGTGACCACCGTCCAGCCGTCGTCCCACATGTCGTACTGGTAGGTGCCGAGGGTGATCATCGGCTCGATGGTGAAGGTCATCCCGGGCTCCATCAGGTCGGTGGGGCGCGGGCTGTCGTAGTGCGGCACGTAGAGGCCGCTGTGGAAGGACTCGCCGATGCCGTGGCCGGTGAAGTCGCGGACCACCCCGTAACCGAAGCGCTTCGCGTACGACTCGATGACCCGGCCGATCACGTTGATCTGGCGGCCCGGGGCGACCGCCCGGATGCCCCGCATCATCGCCTCGTGGGTCCGCTCGACCAGCAGCCGGGCCTCCTCGCTCACCTCGCCCACGCAGAAGGTGGCGTCGGTGTCGCCGTGCACCCCGTTGAGGTAGGCGGTGACGTCGACGTTGATGATGTCGCCGTCCTGCAGGACCGTCGAGTCCGGGATGCCGTGACAGATCACCTCGTTGAGGCTGGTGCAGCAGGACTTCGGGAAGCCCTTGTAGCCCAGCGTCGAGGGGTAGGCCCCGTGGTCGCAGAGGAACTCGTGCACCACCCGGTCGATCTCGTCGGTGGTGACCCCCGGCTTGCAGTGCTCCCCGGCGAGCTGGGTGGCCTGCGCGGCGAGCCGGCCGGCGATCCGCATCTTCTCGATGGTCTCCGGCGTCTGCACGTGCGAGCCACGCCACTCCTGCGGACGCTTCTTGCCCACGTACTCCGGGCGGGGGATGTGGGCGGGCACCTGCCGCCACGGGGAGAGCGTGCCTGGGGTCAGCGGCGCACGGACGGTCATGACGCAAGCCTATCGCCGCGGGTGTGGTGAGCCGCGCCACTGCCCACCCCGTGGCGACGGTTGCCCAGCCAGGCCGCCTGTGCCATCGTGTTCGCGTGGATCAAGGGGGCACACCTCCCGTCTTCTCGGCGAGCGCCGAGATCGACGGCGATCACCTCCGCGTCGTGGTCGCCGGCGAGGTCGACATGGCCACCGCCGACACGATGGTGCAGACCGCGCTGCGCGAGCCCGCCGAGCGGATCACCCTCGACCTGCGCGCGGTGACCTTCTTCGACTCGGCGGCGATCCACGCGCTGGTGCGGCTCGCCCAGCGGTTCCCCGGCACGCTCACCGTGCTGCCGTCCCGGCAGGTCGGCCGGGTGCTGGAGATCGCCGGCCTGGGCGACCAGAGCTGGTTCCGCCCGGCCTGACGACCGCGCCCGCCGCGCGCCGGCCGGGCCCGCCCGGGTCAGTCCTGCAACCGCCGGCGCAGTGTCAGCTCCGTGCCGCCGGCGGTACGGCTGACGGTCAGCTCGCCCAGCGCCCTGATCAGCGACAGCCCGCGCCCCCGGAAGCCGGATCCGGTCGGCTCCCGCCACCGGCCGCTGTCCCGGACGGTGGCCACCACGGTGCGGTCCTCGATGGTCACCTCGACGCTGATCGTCGGGTCGGTCGGGTCGACCGGGTGCTCGATGGCGTTGGCCGCGGCCTCGGAGACCGCCACCGTCAGGTCGAACAGGTCCGTCTCGCCGACCCGGTGGGCGACCAGGAAGTCCTCCAGCCGCTTGCGCAGCACGCTCAGCCGGGTCGGGTCGGCCGGCAGCCGCAGCGCGAACCGGTTGAGGTCGGTGGCCTCCAGCGCGAGCACCGCGACGTCGTCCCGGCGGGGCCGCCCGGCGACCCGGCACACCACCGCGTCGACCAGGTCGGCCACGTGCTCGCCGCGCCCGGCCGCGTCGCCGCGCAGCCGGGCCAGCGCCTCGTCGATGCCGAGCTGCCGGTCCTCGATCAGGCCGTCGGTGTAGAGCAGCAGCCGGCTGCCGGCGGTCAGCTCGCCCTCCACCGTCCGGTAGGACGTGTCCCGGATCGCGCCGACCGGGGGTCCGAGCGCCCGGTCGTGCAGGAACGCCACGTGGTCTCCTCGGATCAGCAGCGGGGACGGGTGACCGGCGCTGGCGTACCGCAGCCGACCGGTCCGGGGACTGAACCAGAGGCAGACCACGGTGGCGAACGAGCGCCCCTCGGTGCTGCCGACGAGCCGGTTGAGCCGGGTCAGCGACTCGCCGGGGTCGAAGCCCTCCAGCACGTACGCGCGCAGCGCGTTGCGCAGCTGGCCCATCGCGGCGGCGGCCCGGACCCCCTTGCCGACCACGTCGCCGATCGCCAGCACCAGCTCGTCGTCGCCCAGCGCGACGACGTCGTACCAGTCGCCGCCGACCTCCACGTCGGCGGTGCCGGGCAGGTAGCGACTGGCGACCACGGCGCCGGGCAGCTGCGGCAGTGACCGGGGCAGCAGGCTGTGCTGCAGCGTGGTGGCGATGCGGTGCTCGGCCTCGTAGAGCTGGGCGTTCTCCAGCCGCACCCCGACCAGCCGGGCCAGCTGGGTGAGCGCCGCCTCGTCGGTGTCCGCGCCGTCCCCGGCCGCGCGCCAGACCAGCAGCTCGCCGAGCGCCTCGCCGGCGGTCCCGGTGAGGCCCAGCACGAACGAGGGCTCGGTCGAGGTGGTCCCGCCCCCGTCGGCCTCGTACCGGACCTCGCCGGCCGACACCACCACCCGGGCCGCCTCGGCCAGGTTCAGCGCGTGCCGCGCGGCGACCTGGAGCACCTCGGCGGTGGAGCGGGCGCCGTTCACCGCCACCGCGGCGTCGGCCAGCCCCCGCAGTCGCCGGATGATCTGCCCGCGGAGCTGCCCCAGCTCCACGTTGGCCCGGACCCGGGCGACCAGTTCCTGACCGGAGAAGGGTTTGGTGAGGTAGTCGTCGGCGCCGACCGAGAGGCCGGCGACCGCCTCGGCGGACCCGGCCCGGGCGGAGAGCAGCACGATCGGCAGGTACCGGGTCCGCGGGTCGGCACGCAGCGCCGCGACCAGCCCGAAGCCGTCCAGCCGGGGCATCATCACGTCGGTCAGCACCAGGTCGAAAGGCCTTTCCACGGCCCGCCGCAGGGCCTCCGCCCCGTCGGGGACCGCGACCACCTCCCAGGTCGGGGAGAGCAGCCGGGTGACGTGTTCGCGCAGGTCGGCGTTGTCGTCGGCGAGCAGGATCCGGCCCGCGGCGGGCCCGGTGCGCGGGCCGGCGGGGGCCGGCTCCGGGACCGGACCGGTCCAGAGCGCGGTCTCCGCGACGTAGAGGTCGGCGTGCCGCGGCTCGGCGTGCGGGCGGGTGTCCGCGTCGGCCACCCGGTCCTCCGGCAGGTGCCGGACGCCGAACGGGATGGTCACCGTGAACGTGCTGCCCGCGTCGACCCGGCTGCTGGCCGTCACCCGGCCACCGTGCATCTCGGCCAGCTCGCGGACCAGCGCGAGCCCGATCCCGGTGCCCTCGTGGGTCCGCGAGCGCACCCCGGGCACCCGGTGGAACCGCTCGAAGACGTGCGGCAGCTCGTCCGGCACGATGCCGACGCCGGTGTCGCTGACCTCGAGCCGGGCGGCCCCGTCGACCGCGCGGACCCGCACCCGGATCTCGCCGTGGAAGGTGAACTTCACCGCGTTCGAGACCAGGTTGAGGACGATCTTCTCCCACATCTCCCGGTCCACGAAGACCGGCGCGGGCAGCGGCGGGCAGTCCACCACCAGGCGCAGGCCGGCCCGCTCGGTCGCCGAGCGGAACGTGCTGGCCAGCCGGGCGGTGTAGCTGGCCAGGTCGGTGGGCTGGTAGTGGGCGGTGAGCCGGCCCGACTCCAGCCGGGAGAAGTCGAGCACGGTGTTGACGAGCTTGAGCAGCCGCATCGCGTTGCGGTGCATCACGGCGAGCCGGTCGGCATACGCCCCGGGCAGCGCCGGGTCGGCGAGCAGGTCCTCCAGCGGGCCGAGCACCAGGGTCAGCGGCGTGCGGAACTCGTGGCTGACGTTGGCGAAGAAGTTCGTCTTGGCCCGGTCGAGGGCGGCCAGCTGCGCGGCCCGGGCGCGCTCCTGCTCGTGCGCCAGCTGGCGGCCGACCGCCCGGGACAGCTGCGCGGCGACCAGGTCGACGAAGTTGCGGTAGTCGTCGGTGAGTGGGAGTCGGCGCGCGACGCCGAGCACCACGGCGCCGACGGTCTCGTGGGCGGCGGTGACCGGGAGCAGCAGCGCCTGTCCGGCGGCGCCGGCCGGTACCACGTCGAGCAGGTCGGCGACCTCGACGGCGCCGGCGCCGTCGGCGTCGAGGCGGGTGAGCACCGCCGACGGCGGCACCGTCACCGCGGCGGGGGCCACCCCGGCGCAGCCGGCGAGGGAGAACTCGCCGGCGCCGTCGCGCAGGTAGAGCAGGGCGAAGGGCAGGTCGGCGCGGTGCCGGTCGAGTACGCCGACGGCGACCCGGCCGAGTTCGGCCATGCCGTCCACCTCGGCCAGCTCAGAGCCCAGCTCGGCCAGGGCGCGCAGCCGGCGCTCGCCGAGCACCCGGCCGGTCGTCTCGTTGACGATGCAGAAGATGCCGTCGACCGTGCCGTCGGCGCCGCGGATCGGGTCGTAGGAGACGTTGAAGTAGGTCTCCTCGAGGAAGCCGTGCCGGTCGAGGAGGAACTGGTGGTCCTCGCCGCGGTAGGACCGGCCGGTCCGCCGGACCCCGTCGAGCAGCGGTCCCAGCACCTCCCAGGTCTCCTCCCAGTGGTGCCGGGCCGGCTGGCAGAGCGCCTCGGGGTGCTTGCCGCCGATGGTCGGGCGGTAGGCGTCGTTGTAGAAGGCCAGCCGCTCCTCGCCCCAGAACATCACGATCTGCGCGCTGGAGGCGAGCATCATGCTGACCGCGCTGGTCAGCGCCGACGGCCAGGCGCGCGGGTGGCCGACCGGGCTGGTGGGCCAGTCGACGGCGCGCAGCCGCTCGCCCATCTCGCCGCCGCTGGCGAAGGCGGCGGCGAGCAGTGGGGGAAGGTCTTCGTCGGCACCGTCGAGGGCGTGCTCCCCGTCCGCGCCCCCCAGGGCCGAGCTCATGCAACCTCCCGCTCCGGCCGTCCCCGCCCCGGCCGGTTGATCGACCGACCGTGCCCCGCCTTGTACCCCGGCGGAGCAGCAACGTAACGCATGGCGCCCGGTGGACGCTGGTTACCGGGACCACAGCCCGCCGGCCGTGTCGCACCACCCCGGCCCGGACGCCGGCGGTCCGCCGCTCCGGTTGCCGGGAGCCCCCGCGCCAGCAGGTTCGGTCCCGTTGATGGGACTTACCCCGAGCGGCGGAGCAACCGCCCGAACCGGAATGTGACCTCGGTAACACTTCGCGACCGTCCACATCGCGCACCCGGCACCACCGGCGCCATCCGGTCACCGGGGCGCGGCGGTCCGGCTTCCGGCGGCCCGGACCAGCGCGGTGAGCGGACGGGGGTCGACGGCGTTCTCCGGGTGCCACTGCACGCCCAGCACGAAGGGGCGGTCCGGGTCCTCGACCGCCTCCACGACCCCGTCGTCCGACCAACCGGTGACGACCAGCCGCCCCGGGTCGGCGACCGCCTGGTGGTGGTACGAGTCGACCCGGTCCACGCCGGCCATCACCCGCGCCGCGAGGCTGCCGGGGGTGAACCGCACGCCGTGCGCCCCGTAGACCCCGGCGGCGGGGCGGTGCCCCTCGTGGCCTACCAGGTCGGGCAGGTGCTGGTGCAGCGCGCCGCCGCAGGCCACCACGAGCAGTTGCATCCCCCGGCAGACGCCGAGCACCGGCAGCCGGGCGTCGAGCGCGGCGTCAAGCAGGATCAGCTCACCGGCGTCCCGCCCCGGCCGGCTCTCCGTCCGGGGCGCGGGTGGCTGGCCGTACCGGGCCGGGTCGACGTCGGCGCCGCCGGCCAGCACCAGCCCGTCGAGCACCCGCACCACGTCGGCGTCCAGGTCGTCCGGCGGCAGCACCACCGCCCGGCCACCGGCCGCGGTCACCGCCCGGACGTACGCCTCGGGCACCAGCACCGCAGGGACGTCCCGCCACACCCCCCAGCCGGCCGGCTCGACGTACGCGGTGACGCCGATCAGCGGCCGGGTCACAGCGGCGTCACGTACGCGCCGGTGATGCCGCCGTCGACGACGAACTGGGCGGCGGTCATGAAGGAGGCGTCGTCGCTGGCCAGGAAGGCCACCGCGGCGGCGATCTCCTCGGGTTCGCCGAACCGGCCCATCGGCACGTGCACCAGCCGGCGGGCGGCCCGCTCCGGGTCGGCGGCGAAGAGTTCCCGCAGCAGCGGGGTGGCGACCGGGCCGGGACAGAGCGCGTTGACCCGGATGCCCTCCCGGGCGAACTGCACGCCCAGCTCCCGGGTCATCGCCAGCACCCCGCCCTTGCTCGCGGTGTACGCGATCTGCGAGGTGGCCGCCCCCATCAGCGCCACGAACGAGGCGGTGTTGATGATCGAACCCCTGCCCTGCCGGCGCATGTGCGGGATGGCGTACTTGCAGCAGAGGTAGACGCTGGTGGTGTTGACCCGCAGCACCCGTTCCCAGGCCTCGATCCCGGTGGTCAGGATGGAGTCGTCCTCGGGCGGGGAGATGCCGGCGTTGTTGAAGGCGATGTCCACCCGGCCGTGCCGCGCGGCCACCCCGTCGAACAGGTCCCGGACGGCCGCCTCGTCGGCGACGTCCGCCGCGACGAACTCGCCGCGGATCTCGTCCGCCACCCGCTTGCCCGCCTCGGCGTCGATGTCGACGCAGACCACCCGGGCCCTCTCGGCGGCGAACCGCCGTGCCGTGGCCAGCCCGATCCCACTGCCCGCCCCGGTGACCACGGCCACCCGGTCCTGCAACCGACCCTGCACTGGTCCTCCCCCATCTGCTCGGCCGGCGTCCACCGGCTCAGCCGTCCGTCGCGATGAACACGTTCTTGACGTCGGTGAAGGCGTGCAGCGCGTCCGGGCCGAGTTCCCGGCCCAGCCCGGAGCGCTTCATCCCGCCGAACGGGGTCCAGTACCGCACCGAGGAGTGCGAGTTGACGCTGAGGTTGCCCGACTCCACCGCCCGCGCCACCCGCACCGCCCGGCCCACGTCCCGGGTCCAGATCGAACCGGAGAGGCCGTACTCGGTGTCGTTGGCGAGCCGGACCGCCTCGGCCTCGTCGTCGAACGGCAGCACCGAGACCACCGGGCCGAAGATCTCCTCCCGCCAGTGCCGGTCGGCGGGCGTGTCGGCGAGCAGCACGGTCGGCGGGTACCACCAGCCGGCGCCCGCCGGGCAGGAGCCGGTGAAGGCCACCCGCGCGTCGTCGACGTAGCCGGCGACCCGGTCGCGCTGGGCGGCGGAGATCAGCGGTCCCATCTCGGCGGTCTCCCGGGCCGGGTCCTCGACCCGCAGGGCGCGCACCGCCGGTTCGAGCAGTTCGAGGAACCGGTCGTACACCGGCCGCTGGACCAGGATCCGGGACCGGGCGCAGCAGTCCTGCCCGGCGTTGTCGAAGACCGCGTACGGCGCGGTCGCCGCGGCCCGCTCCAGGTCGGCGTCGGCGAAGACCAGGTTGGCGCTCTTGCCACCCAGCTCCAGGGTGACCCGCTTCACCTGCGCCGCGCAGCCGGCCATGATCCGGGTGCCGACCTCGGTGGAGCCGGTGAAGCAGACCTTGCGGACGGCGGGGTGGGTGACGAACCGCTCGCCGACCACCGGGCCCGCCCCGGGCAGCACGGTGAACACGTCCTCGGGCAGCCCCGCCTCGCGGGCCAGTTCGGCCAGGCGCAGCGCGGTCAGCGGGGTCAGCTCGGCCGGTTTGAGCACCACCGTGTTGCCGGCCGCCAGCGCGGGCGCGAAACCCCAGGCGGCGATCGGCATCGGGAAGTTCCACGGCACGATCACCCCGACCACCCCGAGCGGTTCGTGGAAGGTGACGTCCAGGCCGCCCGGCACCGGGATCTGCCGGCCGGTGAGCCGTTCCGGCGCGCCGGCGTAGTAGTCGAGCACGTCCCGGACGTTGCCCGCCTCCCACCGGGCGTTGCCGATGGTGTGCCCCGAGTTGCGCACCTCCAGCCGCGCCAGCTCCTCCAGGTGCGCGTCCACCACGGCCGCGAACCGCCGCAGTAGCCGCGCCCGGTCCCCCGGCGCGACCCCCCGCCACCGCTCGTACGCCTCCGCCGCCCGCCCGATCGCCGCGTCGACCTCGCCCGCCGAGGCCCCCGCCACCTCCCCCACCACGTCCCCGGTGGCCGGATCCACCACGCTCGTCACGCCCCCCGCCCTCCCTCTCGCCGATGGTGCGGTTGCCGCCCCGGCAAAAGCCGCTCATCACCACGAGCCAGGGGCGGCGGAGAGTGCACGATCGCGGGGAGCCGCCGCGGGTCAGAGGCGTTCGAAGCCACGGAAGAGCTCCCAGTCGGTGACGGCGGCGTCGAAGGCGGCCAGCTCGACGCGGGCCTGGTTGGCGTAGTGGGCGACCACCTCGGCGCCGAACGCCTCGGTGGCGAGAGGGGACGCTTCCCAGAGGGCGAGGGCGTCGCGCAGCGTGCCCGGGACCCGCTCGGCGGCCCGGTCGTCGTACGCGTTGCCGGTGCACTCCTCGCCCAGCGGCAGCTCCCGCTCGATGCCGTGCACCGCGCCGGCGACCAGCGCCGCGATGGCCAGGTACGGGTTGACGTCCGCGCCGGGCACCCGGTTCTCCACCCGCATGCCCTGGCCGTGGCCGACCAGCCGCAGTGCGCAGGTGCGGTTGTCGGTGCCCCACCGCAGCGCGGTCGGGGCGAACGAGCCGGGCTGGTAGCGCTTGTAGGAGTTGACGTTCGGGGCGAAGAAGAGGCTGAACTCCCGCATGCTGGCCAGCAGCCCGGCCAGCACCCGCTGGCCGGTCGCCGACAGGTGCGCCGGCCCGTCGCCGAGCATCGCCGAGCGGCCGGTGGCGTCGCGCAGCGAGAAGTGGATGTGGCAGGAGTTGCCCTCGCGGGCGTTCGGCTTGGCCATGAAGGTGATCGACATGCCCTCCTGGGCGGCGATCTCCTTGGCCCCGTTCTTGTAGATGACGTGGTGGTCGGCGCAGGCCACCGCCTCGTCGTAGCGGAAGGCGATCTCGTGCTGGCCGAGGTTGCACTCGCCCTTGGCGCTCTCCGGGCTCAGCCCGGCGCCGGCCATCTCGCGCCGGATGCGCCGCAGCAGCGGCTCCACCCGGGCGGTGCCGAGCAGCGAGTAGTCCACGTTGTACTGGTTGGCGGGGGTCAGTTCCCGGTAGCCGCGCCGCCAGGCCTCCTCGTACGAGTCGCGGAACAGCACGAACTCCAGCTCGGTGCCGGCGTACGCGGTCAGCCCGTGCCCGGCCAGCCGCTCCACCTGCCGGCGCAGGATCTGCCGTGGCGAGGCGACCACCGGGCCGGCGCCGTCCAGCCAGGCCAGGTCGGCCAGCAGCAGGGCGGTGCCGGGCTGCCAGGGCACCCGGCGCAGCGTCTCGAAGTCGGGCAGCAGGGCGAAGTCGCCGTAGCCGCGCTCCCAGCCCGACATGGCGTACCCGTCGACGGTGTTCATGTCGACGTCGACGGCGAGCAGGTAGTTGCAGCCCTCGCTGCCGTGCGCGACCACCTGGTCCAGGAAGTACGGCGCGTGGAACCGCTTGCCCTGCAACCGGCCCTGCATGTCGACCAGGGCCAGCACCACCGTGTCGATCTCGCGCTCGGCGACGGCGACCCGCAGCTGTTCCAGTGTGAGCGGTGCTCTCCTCATCCGCGGGCCTCCATCACCAAGGTCTACCGGCAAGACGTGATCACCGTCAATGCCCGGCGGCGGGGCACCGGCAAACCGCCGCCGGGGAGTGGAATCACGCCAGCTCGTCGGCCCGGTCGCCGTCCGCCGCCGCCCGGGGCGCGGGCAGGTCGACGGTACGCACCGGACCGGTGAACCACCGCCGGGCCGAGGCGTACCACCAGAGCGCGACCAGCAGCAGCACCCCGCCCACCGCGAGCGGCGCGTAGTTCACCGCCGACCAGGTGAAGTCCGGGTTGCCGGGCACCCCGGCGGGGACGATCGGCAGCACGAAGTAGATCGAGATCACCGCGATCTCGATCACCGCGATCCAGCCGAGGAGCTTGTACCTGCGGCCGAGCGTCCACGGCCCCGGGGTGAACCGGTCGCCCATCCGCAGCCGCAGGAAGATGGGGATGATGAACGACAGGTAGAGCCCGATCACCGCGACCGACACCACCGCGTAGAAGGCGACCGGAATGCCGTCCGGGCTCTGGTAGAGGGCGGGCAGGGTGAGCAGCAGGCCGGCCAGGGTGGCGCCGATGATCGCGTTCACCGGAGTGCCGTTGCGGTCCACCCGGGACCAGAGCCGCCAGCCCGGCACGGCCCGGTCCCGGCTGAACGCGTACGCCATCCGGCTCATCGAGGTCACGCAGCTCATCCCGCAGAAGAACTGCCCGATGGTGGAGATGATGATGACCGTCTTGAAGAAGAACGGGGTCAGCGCGGACTCGAAGATCGCGCCGGAGAAGCCGTCCGCCGCGTTGACCGCCTCGACGTCCGTGGCGGCGAAGAGGAAGGCCAGCAGCAGGATCCAGCCGCCGACCGCCGAATAGAAGATCGACTGCCAGAGGCCGCGGGCGGCGGCCTGGGAGGCGCCCCGGGTCTCCTCGGAGACGTGCGCGCAGGCGTCGAAGCCGGTGATCGTGTACTGGGTGAGCAGGAAGCCCAGCGGCAGCACGTAGAACCAGAAGGTCAGCCCGCCGGTGTCCCCGTCGCCGAAGCCGGAGTTGTTGAACCGCTCGGTGAAGACGAACTGGAAGCTCTGGTGGTCGTCCGGGACGAGGACCAGGATGGCCACCACCGCGGCCGCGCCGGCCACGTGCCACCAGACCGAGACGTTCTGCAGCACGTCGATGATCCGGTGGCCGAGAATGTTGATCAGGCCGTGCAGCACCAGGATGACCACGAAGAGCCCGAACGTCTGGCGCAGCGTCCCGGCCCAGCCGTCGAAGAGCGCCGACAGGGTGAGGTTGAGGAAGGTCGCGCACCCGTAGTCGACCGACGCGGTGACCGCGACCAGCCCGATCAGGTTGAGCCAGCCGGTGAACCAGCCGTGCACCGGCTTGCCCATCCGCGCCGCCCACCAGTAGATCCCGCCGGCGGTCGGGTAGGCGCTGACCAGCTCGGCCAGGCAGAAGCCGATGATCAGGATGAACAGCGAGATGAGCGGCCAGCCCCAGGAGACCGCGACCGGCCCGCCGTTGTTCCACGCCTGACCGAAGGTGGTGAAGCAGCCGGCCAGGATGGAGATGATCGAGAACGAGATGGCGAAGTTGGAGAAGCCGCTCCACTTGCGGCGCAACTCCTGCTTGTAACCGAGTTCGGCGAGTCGTCGGGCGTCGTCGTCCATCGGTTGCTCGGCGGTCGGCGCGGGCGTCGTGGCCACTGCACACCTCCTCGAGGCGGTCCTCGGTGCGAGTGCGCAAAGTCTCGCCCCGACGATCAAGGCGGTCAATACATTAGGCGTGGGAATGTCACCGCCCGCCGGGCTAATTGCCTTGCCGGACCGGCGTCCCGGCCGCATCCTTGACGTCGTGACCAGGCCCGATCGCGACGGGCCGGCGCCGGGCGCTCGGACCGCCCCGGCACCGCGGCGGCGCGGGGCACGTCACCTCTCTCTCACTCGTACGGCGGTGCGCCGTACCCGACGCCCGCCCCGCGCCGCCGCCATCCCTCAGGTCAACAGCAGCCCGGCGACCCAGAGCGCGGCGATGACCAGGCCGGCGAGGAACTCCACCAGCATCGACAGGCCGGCCGCCGCCACCGCCTGCTTCGTCGCCGGCCAGGCCAGCCGGGAGTCGCCCAGCCGCAGCCGCTCCGCCGCCCACACCCCACCGATGAAGCCGAGCACCAGCCCGACCACCGGGACGACGAAGAAGCCGACCAGCCCCAGCAGCCCGCCGGCGAGCAGCGACGAGGTGGGCACACCGGTGCGCTTCAGGTTCCGCCCCGGCCAGGCGTACTTGACCACGACTCCGCCCAGGGCCACCAGGGTGGCGGCGGCGAGCACCGCCCAGCGGCCGGCACCGGCCCCGCCGAAGAGCGCCCAGACCAGCACCCCGCCCCAGCAGAGCGGCAGCGCCGGCAGCCCGGGCACCACCACCCCGGCCAGCCCAGCCAGGATGGCCAACGCGGCGAGCACCGAGACCGCCGCCTGCGAATCCGTCAGGCTCATGCCGGCACTCCGCTTCGCTCCGTGCCGCCATGAGGCACCACCGCACCGCACCGATGATTCGCTCGCTGACGCTCGCTCATGCCGGCACTCCGCTTCGCTCCGTGCCGCCATGAGGCACCACCGCACCGCACCCCTGATTCGCTCGCTGACGCTCGCTCATGCCGCCGCCTCCCCGCCGCGGAGCCGGGCGGTGATCTGGTCGGCCGGCATCGGCGGGCCGAAGTACCGGCCCTGCCCGGTGTCGCAGCGCAGCGCCCGCAGCCGCTCGGCCTGCACCGGGGTCTCCACCGCCTCGGCGGTGACCCACAGCTCCAGCGCGTGCGCCAACCGGACCAGGGCGTCGACGATCCGCTCGTCCCGGTGGTCGGCGGCCGCCTCGGCGGCGTCGCCGCGGATCCCCTCCACGAACGGCCCGGCCAGCTTGACGCAGTGGATCGGCAGCCGGCGCAGGTACGCCAGGTTGGAGTAGCCGGTGCCGAAGTCGTCGATGGCCAACCGTACGCCGAGCGCGGCGAGCCGGTGCAGCGAGCGCAGCGGCTCCCCCGCGGTGCCCATCACGGCGCTCTCCGTCAGCTCCAGTTGCAGCAGCTCCGCCGGCAGCCCGGTGGTGGCCAGCACGTCCGCGACGGTGTCCACGATGGCCGGATCGTCGGCCTGCCGGGCGGCCAGGTTGACGCTCACCACCAGCCGCGCGTCCGGGAACTGGCGCCGCCACCGCTCGGCGTCCCGGCAGGCCTGCCGGAGCACCCACTCGCCGAGCCGGACGATCAGCCCGGTCTCCTCGGCCAGCCCGATGAACCGGTCCGGGCCGATCAGGCCCAGCTCCGGGTGCTCCCACCGGACCAGCGCCTCCACGGCGAGCATCGAGCCCTCCAGCAGCGAGACGATGGGTTGGTACCGGAGCACGAACTCGCCCCGGTCCAGCGCGGCGGGCAGCCCGGCGACCAGCGCGGACCGGGCGATGTCCCGGGCGCTGCGCTCCGGATCGTAGACCGCCCACCGGCCCCGCCCCTCGGCCTTGGCCCAGTACAGCGTGGTGTCGGCGGCCTTCATCAACTCCGAGGCGTTGGTGCCGCCGACCGGGCACTCCACGATGCCGACGCTGGCCGAGACGGCCAACTGCTGGTCGCCGACGTGCACCGGGGCGGCGACCGCGGCCAGCGCGGCCTCGGCGACCGCCACCGCGTCGTCCATCCCGTCGCCGTCGTCGACCAGGATGACGAACTCGTCACCGCCCATCCGGGCCACCAGGTGCCCCCGGCTGGCCACGCACTCGGCCAGCCGCCGGGCGATCACGATCAGCAGGCGGTCGCCGAGGTCGTGACCGAGGCTGTCGTTGATCGCCTTGAAACCGTCCAGGTCGAGGAAGCAGATCCCGATCCGGTGCTCGGGCGCCGCGGCGCCGAGGATCCGACCCAACGTCTCGAAGAACAGCGTCCGGTTCGGCAGGCCGGTGAGCGGGTCGTGCAGCGCCTGGAAGCGCAGCCGCTGCTGGAGCTCGTACCGCTCGGTGATGTCCTCGATCATCGCCACGGTGAACCGGGGCCGGCCGTCGTCGTGCCGGATCAGCGACACCGCCAGGTCGGTCCAGACCGCGCTGCCGTCCTTGCGGTGGTAGCGCTTCTCCACCCGGGCGGCGTCCTGCTTGCCCTCGACCAGCTCCTGGTAGAGCTCCCACATGCCGGCGGCGTCGTCGGCGTGGAACAGCGACGCCACGTTGAGCTGCCGCAGCTCGTCGACGGAGTAGCCGAGCATGTCGGCGAACGCCTGGTTGACCTCGATGATCCGCCCGTCCACCCCGGCGATGCCGATCCCGATCGCCGCGCCGGTGAAGACCGCCCGGAACCGGGCCTCGCTGTCCCGCAGGGCCTGCTCCACCTCGTCCCGGGCCTGCCAGGCCGACCGCGCGATCCGCTCCTGCTGGCTGAAGGTGCGGTCGCGCAGCGCCCGGGCGAACCCCTCGGCGAGCCCGCCCTGCAGGCCCGCAATCCGCCCGGCCGCCGCCTCGGGGTGTGCCCGGGCCGGCACCACCTCGGCGAGGAACCGCTCCCCGAGCGACCGCACCGACCAGTCGAGCATGCGGGGTTCGGTCAGGTGCGCCTCGACCAGCGCCCGGCCGACCTCCTCGGCCGGCCGGGCGGTGAACGCCTCGGCGAGCAGGGCCTGCGCCAGCCGCACGGTGTGCAGGAGCAGCAGCCGCTCGGTCTCCGCCGCGCTCATCGGCACGAACCCGAGCCGGCGCACCGCCCGGGCCCAGTCGGCCGCGTACCCCTGGGCGCCGGTCCGGCTGATGTCGTCCCCGTCGGGGTCCGGGACGGCGGCCATGGCTCAGCCGGCGGGCTGGTCGTACCGGGCGACGCCGCCGAAGGCGCCGAACCGCTCCGGGTGGTCGTCCACGTCGGACGGTGAGTCGGGCCGCCAGAGCGGCATGTGCACCACGCCGGGCTCCAGGATGGTCCAGTCACCGAAGAAGCCGGTGATCTCGGCCCGGGAGCGCAGGGTGATCTCGGTGTCGGTACGCGCCGAGAGCCGCTGCGCGTCGAGCATCTCCTGCGGCTGGTCCTCGAAGGTGGAGTGGGACAGCACCAGGTGGCTGCCCGGCGCGGCGGCGGCACGGAGGGTGGCCAGGATCTCGCCCGGCCGGTCGGCGTCCGGGACGAAGTGCACCACCCCGGCCAGCAGGATGCCCATCGGCCGGCTGAAGTCGAGCAGCTTCAGCTCCCGGGCCTCGGCGAGGATCCGCTCCGGCTCGCGCAGGTCGGCGTGGATCACCCCGGTCAGGTCGTTGCCGGCGAGCAGCTCGCGGCTGTGCGCCACCGCGACCGGGTCGATGTCGACGTAGACCACCCGCGCCTGCGGGTTGGCCGACTGGGCCACCTCGTGCACGTTGCCGACGGTCGGGATGCCGGAGCCGATGTCGAGGAACTGGTCGATGCCGGCGTCGAGCAGGGCCCGGACGGCCCGGCGGAGGAACTCCCGGCCGGCGCGCATGGTGGCCGCCAGGTTCGGGGTCATGCTGGCGATCTGCTCGGCGAGCTGCCGGTCGATCTCGAAGTTGTGCGCCCCGCCCAGGAAGTAGTCGTAGACCCGGGCCGCGCTCGGCCGGGAGAGGTCGATCTCGACGGGAGGTCCGTCCGGCATCTGCACTGCTGCACCCCAAGTCGTCGCCGCGGTGCGGGAGGGAACCGGTGTCGCCGGGCGCGTGCGAGCACCGGCGGCGCCACCGACCGACCCGCGGATCGTGTGGTGCTGACCACAATAGGCCTGGCTGTCCCCTCTCGGGGAGGTCAGCTGAGCGACCGGGACCGATCTCCGACGGCTGCCCGGAGCGGGCCGGCCGCCACCGGCCCCGGCGTCGCGGCGCGGCCGGGTGTGCCGATGCCGGATCGGGCGTCGCGGCCCGCGCGGGTCAGCCCACCGACTCCAGCAGCAGCGAGATGCCCTGCCCGACGCCGACGCACATGGTGGCCAGCGCCCGCCGGCCGCCCCGGCGGCGCAGTTCCAGCGCGGCGGTCAGCGCCAGCCGGGCGCCGCTGGCGCCGAGCGGGTGGCCGAGCGCGATCGCCCCGCCGTTGGGGTTGACGTGCTCGGCGTCCTCCGGCAGGCCCAACTCGCGCAGCACCGCGACGGACTGCGCGGCGAACGCCTCGTTCAGCTCGATCACGTCGACCGCGTCGAGGCCGACGCCGAGCCGGTCCAGCAGCTTCCGGGTGGCCGGCACCGGGCCGACGCCCATGATCCGGGGGGGCACACCGGCCGCGGCGGCTCCGCTGACCCGGGCCAGCGGGGTGAGGCCGTACCGGGCCACCGCCGCCTCGCCGGCGACCAGCAGCGCCACCGCGCCGTCGTTGACCCCGGAGGAGTTGCCGGCGGTCACCGTGCCGCCCTCGCAGAACGGGGTGGGCAGCGCGGCGAGCTTCTCCAGCGAGGTCTCCCGCGGGTGCTCGTCCACCTCGACCAGCCGGGTGCCCTTGCGGCCCTCCGGCACGGTCACCGGCACGATCTCCTCGGCGAACCGGCCGTCGGCCTGCGCCTTGGCGGCCCGCTGCTGCGACCGGTACGCGAACGCGTCCTGCGCGGCCCGGTCGACGCCGTACTCGGCGGCGACGTTCTCCGCCGTCTCCGGCATCGAGTCGATGCCCCAGTGCCGCTTCATCAGCGGGTTGACCAGCCGCCAGCCGATGGTGGTGTCGTAGACCTCCGCCGTGCGGGAGAACGCCGAGGTGGCCTTCGGCATGACGAACGGGGCCCGGCTCATGCTCTCCACCCCGCCGGCCACCACCAGCTCGGCCTCGCCGGCGACCACGGACCGGGCGGCGGTGGCGAGCGCGTCCAGGCCGGAGCCGCAGAGCCGGTTCACCGTGCTGCCGGGCACCTCCTCGGGCAGCCCGCCGAGCAGCGCCGCCATCCGGGCCACGTTGCGGTTGTCCTCGCCGGCCTGGTTGGCGCAGCCCAGGATCACGTCGTCCACCCGCGCCCAGTCCACCGACGGGTGCCGGGCGACCAGCTCGCGGATCACGTGCGCGGCCAGGTCGTCGGGGCGTACGCCGGCCAGGGCGCCGCCGTACCGGCCGATCGGGGTGCGGACACCGGCCACCAGGTATGCCACGGTCATCGCGAGTCCTTCGGGGTGGGAAGGGTGGGACGGGAGCGTCCACCGGGTCGCGGGGGTACGCCCGGCCGCCAGGATATCCGCGCCCCGCGCCGATAGGTTGACGGCATGACCCGCGCCCAGTTCAGCGCAGAGACCAGCGGCGGCGGCGAGTTCGTCCGGCAGCCCAACCGGTTCACCGACCGGGTCACCCCGCACTCGACGTCCCCGCCCGGCGGCGGGCCGGACGAGCAGGGGCGGTGGCCGCTGGAGGCCGGCCGCTACCGGCTGATCTGGTGTCGGGCCTGCCCCTGGGCGCACCGGGCCCGGATCGTGCGCGGCCTGCTCGGCCTCGAGGACGTCATCTCGCTGGGCACCGTCGACCCGATCCGGGACGAACGGGGCTGGCGGTTCAGCCTCGACCCGGACGGGTTCGACCCGGCGCTGGGCATCGGGTACCTCTCCGAGGCGTACCTGGCCACCGACCCGGAGTACGCCGGCCGGGTGACCGTGCCGGCGCTGGTCGACACGGTCACCGGGCGGGTGGTCACCAACGACTACCCGCGGCTCACCCTGGATCTCGCCACCGAGTGGCGGCGGTTCCACGCCCCCGACGCGCCCGACCTCTACCCGGTGGAGCTCCGGCCGGAGCTGGACACGCTGATGGCGGAGATCCACCGGGACGTGAACAACGGCGTCTACCGCTGCGGCTTCGCCACCTCGCAGGAGGCCTACGACGAGGCGTTCCCGGCGCTCTTCGCCCGGCTGGACGCGCTGTCGGAGCGACTCTCCACGCGCCGCTACCTGATGGGTGACACGATCACCGAGGCGGACGTGCGGCTCTTCACCACGCTGGTCCGCTTCGACGTGGCGTACCACGGCCACTTCGCGTGCAACCGGCACAAGCTGACCGAGATGCCGGTGCTCTGGGCGTACGCCCGGGACCTGTTCCAGACCCCCGGCTTCGGCGAGACGGTGGACTTCGACCACATCAAGCGGCACTACTACGGCACCCACGAAACGATCAATCCCACCCGGATCGTGCCACTCGGCCCCGACCTGTCCGGCTGGACCACCCCGCACGGGCGTGGCTGAACCGGGCCGGGCGGGCCCGGGCGGGAGCGGGTACCGGGCCGCCGTCGCGGCGGCCGCCGCCGGTTGCACCCTCGCCGGCTCGCTCGCGGTGACGGTCGCCGTGCTCGCCGGTCCCAACCCGGGTCTGGCCGGGTACGTCAGCGAGGCCGGCATCGCCGGCACCGGGCACGCCCGGACGTACCGGATCGGGGTCTTCGCCCTGGCCGCGGCGCTGCTGCTGCTGGCCGCGGCGCTGCCACCGGCGCTGCGCACCGCGGCCGGGCTGCTCGCCGCCGGCGGGGTCTGCACGGTGCTCTCCGGCGCGGTGCCGTGCAGCGCGGGCTGCCCGCTGCCGCCGTTCGAGCGGGCGACCGTGGCGGACCTGGTGCACGGGGGCGCGAGCATCGCGGCGACCGCCACCGTGGTCTTCGCGATGGTGGCGCTGCTGGCCACCCCCGGCGCGCCAGCGGCGCTGCGCCGGATCGCCGGCCTGGGCGCGGCGCTGGCGCTGCCGCTGGCCACCGCGATCGGACTGGCGATCCTGCTGGTCGGGCGGGGCGGGCTGGTCGGCGCGCTGGAGCGGCTGCTGCTCGCGGTGGTGGCCGGCTGGGGCCTGGTCACCGCCACCACGCTCGGGCTGGCCGCCGATCGGGACGCACGGATCAACCGGTCGTGAACACCGTGTAAGGACCGTCACGTCCGCCGCTCCTTCCGGCGCCGGAGCGGCGAAGAGTAGCCTCGGCGGGCGATGACCAATGTCTGGCACCTGACCGTGCGCCTGTACGTCGACCTCCGACTGCAGGCCAGCGGCGTCTGTCCGGCGCAGCCGCTCTCCTGACGCTGCCCTGACCGACCCCAGACCCCTTGGACGCATCCGCATGTCTTCCGCCCTGCGCAAGATCCCCTTTTCCGTGCAGATCCTGCTCGGCCTCGTGCTCGGCGTGGCGCTCGGCTTCCTCGCCCGCGCCAACGACCTGAGCTGGCTGGCCAGCACCCTCGACACCGTCGGCGGCCTCTTCGTCCAGCTGCTGAAGCTGGCCGTGCCGCCGCTGGTCTTCACCGCGATCGTGGTCAGCGTGGTCAGCCTGCGCGGCGTGGCCAACGCCGCCCGGCTGGCGCTGAAGACTCTGCTCTGGTTCGGCGTCACCGCGTTGATCGCGGTGAGCGTCGGCATCGGGCTCGGCCTGCTCACCGACCCCGGCCGGGGCGTCACGCTGGACGTCGCCGGCGCCACCGCGCCGAAGAGGACCGGCTCCTGGACCGACTTCCTCACCGGCATCGTGCCGACCAACCCGGTCGGCGCGTTCTTCGAGGGCAACGTGCTCCAGATCGTCTTCCTCGCCCTGGTCGTCGGTGCCGCCGCGCTGCTGGTCGGCGAGGCCGCCGAGCCCTTCGTGGCGCTCAACCGCTCGCTGCTGGAGATCGTTCAGAAGGCGCTGTGGTGGGTGATCCGACTCGCCCCGATCGGCACCCTCGGCCTGATCGGCAACGCCGTCGCCGCGTACGGCTGGGACCTGGTGGCCCCGCTGGCGCGGTTCACCACCGCCGTCTACGTCGGTTGCGCGATCGTGCTCTTCGTGGTCTACCCGCTGCTGCTGGCGGCGGTCGGCCGGCTCAACCCGGTGCGCTTCTTCGCCGGCGCGTGGCCGGCCATCGAGCTGGCCTTCGTCTCCCGCTCCTCGGTGGGCACCATGCCGGTGACCCAGCGCTCCGTCGAGCGGCTCGGCGTGCCCCGCGAGTACGCCTCGTTCGCGGTGCCGTTCGGCGCCACCACGAAGATGGACGGCTGCGCCGCGATCTACCCGGCGCTCGCGGCGATCTTCGTCGCCCAGGTCTTCGGCGTGGACCTCGGCGTCACCGACTACCTGCTGATCGCCTTCGTCTCGGTGGTCGGTTCGGCGGCCACCGCCGGCCTGACCGGCGCGATCGTCATGCTCACCCTGACCCTGAGCACGCTGGGCCTGCCGCTGGCCGGCGCCGGCCTGCTGCTGGCGATCGACCCGATCCTGGACATGATCCGCACCGCCACCAACGTGGCCGGGCAGGCGCTGGTGCCGACCATCGTCGCCGCCCGGGAGGGCACCCTCGACCGCACCGCGTACGACTCCGCCGGCCGGCGCTCGGTCGGCCCGGCGGACGCGGACGCCCGGCCGGCCCGCACCGACCAGCCCAGCCCCGTCCCGGCCTGAGCCCGACACCCGGCGCGGACCCCCGGCCCGGGGGTCCGCGCCGGCGTCCGGAGAGGATGTCGCCATGAGTGTGCTGTTCTCGCCGTTGGCCCTGCGCGCGGTGACGCTGCCCAACCGGATCGCCCTGGCGCCGATGTGCCAGTACACCGCCGGGCCGGACGGCCTGCCGACCGACTGGCACCTGGTGCACCTGGGTGCCCGCGCGGCCGGCGGCGTCGGGCTGGTGCTGACCGAGGCGACCGCGGTGCTGCCGGAGGGGCGGATCAGCCCCCAGGACACCGGGCTCTGGTCGGGCGCGCACGTCGACGCCTGGCGGCCGGTGACCGCGTTCCTCGCCGCGCACGGCGCGGTGCCGGCGGTGCAGCTCGCGCACGCCGGGTTCAAGGCGTCGACGTACCGGCCGTGGGCAGCGCGGCGGGGCGGGGTGCCCGACGCCGAGGGCGGCTGGAGCCCGGTCGGCCCGGGTGCCGAGCCGTTCCAGCCGGACTACCGGGTGCCGACCGCGCTGGACGCGGACGGGATCGCCGGCGTGGTCGAGGCGTTCTCCACCGCGGCCGGCCGGGCGGTGGACGCCGGCTTCGCGGCGGTGGAGATCCACGCCGCACACGGCTACCTGCTGCACGAGTTCCTCTCCCCGCTGACCAACCACCGCCGCGACGACTACGGCGGCGACCGGGCCGGCCGGATGCGGCTGACCCTGGAGGTGGCCCGCGCGGTCCGCGCCGCGGTCGGCGAGGACGTCCCGGTGCTGGCCCGCATCTCGGCCACCGACTGGTTGCCCGGTGGCTGGACCGTCGAGGACAGCGTGGTGCTGGCCGGGGAACTCGCCGGCGCGGGCGTGGACCTGGTCGACTGCTCCTCCGGCGGGGCAGCCGTCGGCGCGACCATCCCCGTCGGCCCCGGCTACCAGGTGCCGCTGGCCGCCCGGGTGCGCCGGGAGGCGGGCGTCGCCACCGGCGCGGTCGGGCTGATCGTCGAGCCGGAGCAGGCCGAGCGGATCGTCGCGGCCGGCGAGGCCGACCTGGTGCTGCTCGGCCGGGAGCTGCTGCGCGACCCGTACTGGCCGCACCGCGCCGCCGCCAAGCTCGGCGCCACCCCCACCTGGCCCGCCCAGTACCTCCGCGCCACCTGACCCCACCCCACCACCCCACCCACCCCACCACCCCCACCCCGCCCGCCTTCGCTGCGTTGATCATGAGGTTAGCGGGGCGTTATGTCCGTTTCGTCACCGTCAACCTCATGATCAACGAGCTGGGGCGGGGCGGGAGGGCGCGGGAGGGCACGGGGTGGGGGTTAGCCGGCCAGGTGGGACCAGTGGGGTTCGAGGTCGCGCCAGGGGCCCTGGGCGGCGACCGTGCCGGCCTGGAGCACCACCACGTGGTCGGCGCGGACCAGGGCCGCCCGTTTGGACGTCGAGCCGATCACGGTGACCCCGTGCTCGCGCAGCGCCCGCCAGAGCGCCAGCTCGGTGGTCACGTCCAGCGCGGAGGAGACGTCGTCGGCGACCAGCAGCTCGGTCCGCGGCGCCAGCGCCCGGGCCAGCGCCAGCCGCTGCAACTGCCCGCCGGAGAGCCGGGTCCCCTTGTGCCCGATCAGCAGCCCCAGCCCGCCACCGGCGGCGGTCAGGTCGTGCTCCAGCTGGGCGGTCGCCACGGCGCCCACCGCGTCGACCGGGTGGCCCAGGGTGATGTTGTCGGCCACCGTGCCGGAGAGCACCCGGGGCAGCTGGCCCACGTAGCCCACCTGGTTGGGGCGCAGGAACAGCTCCGGCTCGGTGACCGGCTCGCCGTTCCAGGTCAGCCGGCCGGTGTGGTGCACGATCCCGGCCAGCGCCCGCAGCAGCGACGACTTGCCCGACCCGACCGGGCCGACGACCAGCACCAACTGGCCACGCTCGACGGTCAGGTCCACGTCGCGCACCGCCACCGTGCCGTCCTCGTGCCGCACGCCGAAGCCGGTCAGCTCCAGCCGGCGCAGCGGGTGCCGTGGCGGCACCGCCGGGGCGGGGGCCGTGCCCGCGCCCAGGTCCACCCCCGGCACCCCCGCCGAGTACGCCGCCACCCCGGTCATCGCCACCGTCCGCCGGGTCCACACCCGTGCCGACGGGTACTGGGAGACCAGGGACGCGGTGGTCCAGGCGAACCATCGGGCCGCGCCGAGCGTGGCGACCGCGACCAGGGCCGCCCCGGCGGAGAGCTCACCGGCCAGCAAGAGCGCCCAGGCGCCGATCGGCAGCAACCCGCTGACCAGCGACGGGGTGGACCGGGCCCAGACCTGCACGGAGATCTCCCGACGCTGCCGGTCGCTGCGCACCACGTCCAGGTCGGCGAGGTGGGTCAGCACCGGTCGGGTGGCCCCGGCCAGCTTCACCGTACGGGCCGCGGAGAGCGTGGAGACCAGCGCGGTCGCGAACGCCGCCCGCGCCGCCACGGTGGCCCGGGCGGAGCGCTCCAGCAGCGGCCCGAACAGCGTCGCGGCCAGCCCGGAGACCACCATCGTGCCGAGGAAGAACAGCGCCGGAACGATGCTGCCGGTGATCGCGGTCATCGCCACCAGCAGCACCAGCGAGATGAACTGGTCGAGCAGGTTGTCGGCGAGCTGCACCACCCGCTCGGTGTCGCCGCCCTGGGCCACCACCTCGGCCGGGGTGTGCCCGCTGACCCGGCGCGGCCCGGTCTGGCCGTGCACCAGGCGCAGGCTGATCCGCAGCATCTGCCGCACCCACCAGTGCGGAAACCAGACGTTGGTGGCGTAGTGCATCGGCATGGTCGCCAGCAGCGCGGCGACGATCCCGAGCGCGGGCTTGTAGGGGTCGCCCAGGCCGTCCACCAGGTCGGCCCAGAGCCAGGGCAGCAGCGGCCCGTCCAGGCCGAGCACCATGATCGCGACGAAGATCGCGACCGCCACGAGACCGTAGCGGGCGTCGTTGCAACAGAGCCGGAAGATCTCCCGCAGCGTCCGCGCCGGGGCCGGTGGCGGCAGCGGCAGCGGCTCGGCCTTCGGCGGGGCCACCGCGCGGGCCGGCTCCGGCGCCCGCTCCGCCTCGGTCGGCGCCCAGCCGCCCGGCGATTCCGGCACGATCAGCAGGTCGGTGCCCCCGCCGGCCCGCACCCCCGACCCCACCTGCGCGTACGCGGTGGAGTGGCTGGTCGCGAGCAGCTCGGCGAACCGCTCCGACTCGCGCAGCGGCCCGGCCTCGACCACCGCGCCGTCGGCCATCACCACCACCTCGTCGCAGCGCCGCACCGAGGAGAGCCGGTGAGCGATGACGATGCCGATCCGGTCGCGCAGCAGCCGTTCGGTGGCCTGCTGCACCCGGGCCTCGGTGACCGGATCGAGCCGGGCAGTGGCCTCGTCCAGGATCACCACGTGCGGGTTCCGGACCAGGATCCGGGCGAACGCGACCAGCTGCTCCTGCCCGGCCGAGAGCACGTGCCCGCCTTCGCCGAGCCGGGTGTCCAGCCCGTCCGGCAGCTCGGCGATCCAGCCGGCCAGGCCGAGTTCGTGCAGCGCCCGGGCGGCGTCGTCGAGCAGGTCCGGGTCGAAGAGCGCGACGTTCTCGGCGAGCGTGCCGGCGAGGATCTCGGTGCGCTGCGGCACCACGGCGATCCACCGGCGCAGCTCGTCGAGGTCGAGGTCGAGCAGGTCCCGGCCGGCCAGGAAGACCGTGCGCCGGGGCAGGTCGACCGCCCGGGTGAGCACCTTGGCCAGGGTCGACTTGCCCGAACCGGTCCGCCCGACCAGGGCGTACGAGCGGCCCCGGACGAAGGTCAGGTCGACCCCGCGCAGCGCGGGCCCGCGCTCGCCGTCCGGGTCGGTGGACGGGTAGCGGAAGGTGAGGTCGCGGATCAGCAGGTCACCGTCGGTCGGCGCCACCCCGCCGGTGGGCTCCTGCCGGGAGTTCTCCAGCAGTTGGACGCGGGCCCACGCGCCGAGGGCGTACTGGAGTTCCGGCACCATCCGCGCGACGTGCTCGACGGTCAGCCCGAAGCCCAGCGCGAGCAGCCACACCGCGGTCAGCCGGGCCCCGTCGACCCGGCCGGTGGCCAGCGCCCACGCCCCGCCGAGCACCACCGCGGCGATCCCACCCCGGGTGACCCCCGCGGCCACCGTGGTGACCTTGGCCGACATCCGCCACACCCGGACCCCCCGGGACAGCACCTCGGCCGCCCGCCGGGCGTAGAGGCGCAGCACGTACGGCCGGGCCAGGCTGGTACGGACGTCGTCCTGCCCGTGGATCGCCTCCTCCATCACCGCGGCCAGGTCGGACCAGGCCTCCTCCTCGGCCATCCGGGCCGGGCCGATCCGGGCGGTCGGGCGGCGCAGCGCGACCGCCAGCACGGCGGTGAGCAGCAGCATGCCGACCCCGACCGGCCACCAGACGGCGAGCGCGACGACCGCCGAGAGCAGGCCCACGGCCAGCCCCTGCGCGATCCGCACACCGTGGTTACGCAGCGAAGCGGCCACCTGGTAGACGTCGCCGTCGATCCGGTCGAGCAGCTCACCGACCGGGGTGGTCTCCAGGGTGGGCAGGTCCTGCCCGAGCGCCACCCGGCACAGCCGGCGGCGCACCTGCGCGGACCAGTCCGCGGTCAGCCCGGCCATCAGCAGGCTCACCGCGAGGTCGCTGAGCACGGCGGCGACCAGGCCCACCGCCAGCGCGGCGAAGAACCCGCCCGAGCGGTGCACCAGCACCGGCCCGGCCAGCGCGGACGCGGCCGCCTGGCCACCCGCGCCGAGCACGATCAGGCAGGTCACGATCGCCATCCGGCGCGGCGAGGTGGCCCACAGATCTCGGAGCAGGCGCATGGAAGGTCCTCCGGCATCGGTGGGGGAGGTTCCAGCCTGCGTGCTCCGCCGGGCCGGTTCAACGGATTTATCCGCCGGGGAGGATCGGTGTCACCACTCCGGGTGACCGCCGCGGCGGTCGGCCGGTGGCGCGGTCAGGTCGACGCGACCCGGCGGACGATGCCGAGCAGCGCCATGAGCGCTGTCCAGCACCGGCGGCGGGTCAGAAGAGCACGGTGGCCAGCGTGCCGACCGGGCGAAAGCCGCAGCGTTCGTAGACCCGGCGGGCCGGCAGGTTGAAGTCGTTGACGTAGAGGCTGACCGTGGGCGCCGCCCGCAGCAGCGCGTCGCGTACCACGGCCGCCATCGCCGCGGTGGCGATCCCCCGGCCGCGCCACTCCGGGGCCACCCAGACCCCCTGCACCTGGGCGGTCCGGCGGGTGACCACCGCCAGCTCGGCCTTGAAGACCACCTGACCGTCGACGAAGCGGGCGTACGCCCGACCGGCCCGGACCAGGTCGGCGACCCGCCGCCGGTAGGTGCGCCCGCCGTCGTCGGCGAGCGGCGAGACGCCGACCTCCTCGGTGTACATCGCCACCGCCGCCGGAAAGAGGCGGTCGATCTCCCCGCTGCGCACCCGCCGCACCTCCGGGTCGGCCGGCACCACCGGCAGCGCGTCCGTGGCCAGCAGCGGCTGGTTGGGGCGTACGTCCCGGGCGGGGCCCCAGGCCGCGGCGAGGCGGTCCCAGAGCCCGAGCACGGCGTCGGCGCGGCCCACGATCGACGAGCAGAGCCGCTCCTCGCCGGCGAGCAGGTCGGCGTAGGCGGCCACGGCCGGTTCGGTGGCGAGCACCGGGGTGAGGTTGCCGCCCAGCCAGCAGACCGACTCCAGGTTGCGGCGGGGGCCGTAGCCCAGCACCCGGCCTTCGGCGCGCCACCAGGCCAGGCCGCGCGCGGCGACCCGCTCGGCGACCTGCGCGCCCGCGAACGGGTCCAGGTCGAGCAGTCGCTCGACCGCGCGGCGCTCCGATTCCCCCAGTTGCCGTACCGGCACCGTCAGCACGCCTATCAGCCTGCCATGACCGGCCCCCGGCTCGCCGGCTGAGTGACGAGTCCGGCTAGGCAGCCGGCCGTTGTGGGTCCGGCTGGCACGGGACCTGCCGTATCCGGTGGAGCAGGTCCGGTCGATCACCCTGCTGTGCGAGGGTGGGCGGCTGTTTCTCGACGTCACCGCCGAAGTCCCCGTCGTCACCTATCCGCCTGGTGAGGAGCCGGATCCGGGCCGGGTGGCCGGGGTGGATCTGGGGATCATCCACCCGTACGCGGTGGCCGGCCTCGACGGTGAGGGGCTGTTGGTGTCGGGGCGGGCGATCCGCGCCGAGCACCGCATGCACCTGACCGACACCAAGGCGCGCCGCCGGGCGGTGGCCCGCCGGGCCCCGAAGCCGGGTCAGCGGGGCTCGCGCCGGTGGCGCAAGTATCGGCGTCGGGCGCGGCAGGTGGAGGGCCGGCACCGGCGGCGGGTCCGCCAGGCCCAGCACGAAGCCGCCCGAACCGTCATCGCCTGGGCCCAGCAGCAGCGGGTCGGGGTGCTGCACGTCGGCGACCCTCGCGGCGTGCTCGACATCGCTGCCGGGCGGCGGCACAACCTGCGGCTACGGCAGTGGCAGATCGGCCGGCTCATCCAGATCCTCACCGACAAGGCCACCGAAGCGGGCATCACCGTCCGCCTCGTCGATGAACGCGGCACCTCCTCCACCTGCCCCGCCTGCCACCGACGCGTGCCGAAACCCCGCGGCCGGACCCTGTCCTGCCCACACTGCGCGTTCTCCGGGCACCGTGACCTCGTCGCGGCCGCCACCATCGCCACCCGCACCCCGGGCGGCGGACCCACCACCCCCACCGCAGCCACTCCAGTGCCGGAGGTGATCACGCACCGTCGAGCCGGCCGGCACCTACCCGGCGCCGGCCAGTCCCGACGTGACCCCCGCCGCCCACCCCGGACGGCGCGCGGATCAGTTGGCCCGCGGAGGCCCGCCCCACCACCCCGTGGGGAGTCGCTCAGCTTTCAGGGTGAGGATCCACAACACCACCGGACACCCGGTGAACGTTGGTGGACACCGCACTAGCCCACGGTCACCGGGTGGGCGGCAGGCGGCGGGACCCGGGTCCGGGCGGCCCACCGGACCACCACCGGCACCAGCGCCCCGAGCAGCAGGAACAGCCCGCCGAGCAGCAACCACCCCGGCACGCCCCAGCCGATCGCCATGGTGGTCACCACCACCGGCGCGAGCATCTTGCCCAGCTCGTAGCCCATGCTGTAGGCGCCCTGGTACTGCCCGTGGGCGTGCTCGGGCGCCAGCCCGAACGAGATGCCCCACCCGGCGGCGGAGTGCCAGAGTTCGCCGATCACGTGCGCCAGCGCCCCACAGGCCAGCAGGCCGATCGCGGCGCCGGTCGGCAGGTCGCCCGCGGCGGCGAACAGGACGCAGGCGGCGGCGATGGCGACCCCCGCGCGCCGGGCCGCCCGACCGGCCCCGACCAGGCTCTCGGTGCCCCGGGCGGCGCGCACCTGGAACAGCACCACCATGCCGGTGTTGACCAGCATCAGCCCGGAGATCACCCAGGCCGGGGCCCGGGTGTGCCCGGCGATCCAGAGCGGCAGGGCGATGTTGAGCAGGCCGAAGTGCATCGACATCAGCCCGTCGAGCACGGTGAACGCCAGGAACGGGCGGTCCCGCAGCGCGATCAGCCGCGGGCCGTGCGCCGGGGCGGGGGCCGGGGCGATCACCGGCAGCCGGGTGAACACCGCGGCGGCGGCCAGGTAGGTCGCCGCCGCGGTCAGGATGAGTGCCAGGTAGCCGGCGCGGGTGTCCACGGCGATGGCGAACCCGGCCAGCACCGCCCCGAGCGAGATCCCGACGTTGGTGGTGGCGCGCAGGTAGGCACGGGTGCGTACCCGCTGCTCGGCCGGGACGGAGCCGGCGATCAGCGCGCCCCGGGCGCCCCGGTCCGCCGCGTCCGCGAGGGCGGTGGCGGCGCCCACGGCCAGGAACGCCGGGAACGACCGGACGGTCACCAGGCCGGCGGTCAGCGCACCGCCGGCCACCAGCGCGGCGATCTGGGTGCCGCGCGGGCCGAGCCGGTCGGCGAGGTAGCCGGTCGGGGCGCTGGCCAGCAGGCCGACCAGCGCCGAGACCGTCAGGCCGAGCCCGACCTCGGTGGCGGTGAGCCCGACCGAGCGGGTGAGGAAGAGCGCGCTGGCCACCAGCCAGAGGCCGCGGCCGACGGTCCGGACCAGGGTGCCGAGGGTGAGGATCCGGGCCGGGCCCGGGTCGGGAAGCAGTCGCACCCCGCAACCCTAACAAGACGTACGTACGGTTTGTAGCTGGCTCCGCCATTACCTTGTCGTCGACACATTGTCGATATATCGTTGATGCATCAGCGACAGTTACGAGGGAGAGTGGTGAGGATGGGACTTCACCGCAGGCTGCACGAGCTGCACGGGGCGCGGATGCGCGGCTTCGGATTCCCGCCCGGCCCGCCCGGCCACGGCGGTTGGGGCGGCTTCCCGCCCGGCCACGGCGGGGGCCGGGGCGGCGGTTGGGGTGGCCGCGGTCGGGGCCGGGGACGCCGGCCCAACGTCCGTCACGCCGTCCTGGCGCTGCTCGTCGAGCGGCCGATGCACGGCTACGAGATGATCCAGGAGATCGACTCCCGCACCGGCGGCGCGTGGCGGCCGAGCCCGGGCTCGGTCTACCCGACCCTCCAACTGCTGGAGGACGAGGGCATGATCGTGGCCGCCACCGACGAGACCGGCGGTGGGCGGAAGCGGTTCGCGCTGACCGACGCCGGCCGGGCGGAGGCGACCGAGGCGGCGCAGACCCCGCCGTGGGCGGAGTTCGCCCAGGGCACCGTCGACAGCTGGCACGACATCCGGGACGCCGGCGCGCAGGCGATGCACGCCCTGCGCCAGGTGATGATGACCGGCACCGACGACCAGCGGGAGCGGGCGGCGCAGGTGCTCGACGAGACCCGGCGCAAGCTGTACGCCATCCTCGCCGAATCGGCGTGACCTGCCCCCGGGCAGCAGGCGGATCGCGCCGCCGACCGGTCGCCCGCCCTGGGCACCGGGACCGGGCCGCCGGGACGCGGAAAGAGTGGTCATCCACGGGGGATGACCACTCTTTCCGTCGGGTTCGGGGGTCCGGCGGGCGCCGGACCGGTCAGTGCACCGTGACGGTGGGGCCGGGGACCATGCCGCGCAGCTCCTCGGGCAGCTCGGCGCCCATCTCCTCGGCGATGCGCAGCGCCTCTTCGATCAGCGTCTCCACGATCTGCGCCTCGGGCACGGTCTTGACCACCTGCCCCTTGACGAAGATCTGACCCTTGCCGTTGCCGGAGGCGACGCCGAGGTCGGCCTCGCGGGCCTCGCCGGGGCCGTTCACCACGCAGCCCATCACGGCCACCCGCAGCGGCACCGGCAGCCCCTCCAGGCCGGCGGTGACCTCCTCGGCGAGCTTGTAGACGTCCACCTGGGCCCGGCCGCAGGACGGGCAGGAGACGATCTCCAGGCCGCGCTCGCGCAGGCCCAGCGACTCCAGGATCGCCGCGCCGACCTTGATCTCCTCGACCGGCGGGGCGGAGAGCGAGACCCGGATGGTGTCGCCGATCCCCTCGGCCAGCAGCGCCCCGAAGGCGACCGCCGACTTGATGGTGCCCTGGAAGGCCGGGCCGGCCTCGGTGACACCCAGGTGCAGCGGGTAGTCGCACTTCTCGGCGAGCAGCCGGTACGCCCGGATCATCACCACCGGGTCGTTGTGCTTCACCGAGATCTTGATGTCCCGGAAGCCGTGCTCCTCGAAGAGCGAGCACTCCCAGAGCGCCGACTCGACCAGCGCCTCGGCGGTGGCCTTGCCGTACTTGGCGAGCAGCCGCTTGTCCAGCGAGCCGGCGTTCACGCCGATCCGGATCGGCACCCCGGCGTCGCCGGCTGCCCTGGCGATCTCCTTGACCTTGTCGTCGAACTGCCGGATGTTGCCCGGGTTCACCCGCACCGCGGCGCAGCCGGCGTCGATCGCGGCGAAGACGTACTTCGGCTGGAAGTGGATGTCGGCGATGACCGGGATCTGCGACTTCTTCGCGATCGCCGGCAGCGCCTCGACGTCGTCCTGGCTGGGCACGGCGACCCGGACGATCTGGCAGCCGGACGCGGTCAGCTCGGCGATCTGCTGGAGCGTGGCGTTGACGTCGGCGGTGAGGGTGGTGGTCATCGACTGCACGGAGACCGGCGCGCCACCGCCGACCGGCACCGAGCCGACCATGATCTGGCGGCTGGCCCGGCGCGGCGCGAGCGGCGGGGGCGGTACGGCGGGGATACCGAGACTGACAGCGGTCACTTCAGGCACTCACCTTGAGAAGAGCGTGATCGGGTTGACGACGTCCGCCGTGATGGTCAGCAGCGTGAACGCGCCACCGATCAGGATCACCGCGTACGTGAAGGGCATGAGCTTGAAATAGTCGACCCGGCCCGGGTCGGGCCGGCCGATCCGGGCGTACACCCAGGAGCGGGCCCGCTCGAACCAGGCGATGGCGATGTGCCCGCCGTCCAGCGGCAGCAGCGGCAGCAGGTTGAACACACCGATGAAGAAGTTCAACGACACGAACAGCATGAAGAACCCGTACCAGGCGTCGTTCGCCACGAACTCGCCGCCGAGCCGGCTGGCGCCGACCACGCTGATCGGGGTGTCCATGTCCCGCTCCCCGCCGGTGATCGCGGTCCACAGGGCGGGGACCTTCTGCGGGATGCGCTGCATGGCGTGCGCCGTCTGCACCGCCATGTCGCCGGTGAAGTCGGCGGTGGCGCCGACCGCGCCGACCGGCCCGTACGACACTCGGGTCGGGGTGCTGGGGATGAGGCCGACGCCGAGCGCGGCCACGTCGGCGACGGCGCCCTTCGGGTCGTCCAGCGGCGGGCGCTGGGTCTTCGCCAGCACCGCCTCCGTGCCTCCCGGCTGGCCGTCCCGGACGTACGCGATCTTCGCCGTCTCGCCCGGCCTGAGGGTGCGCAGGGTGGTGAGCAGGTCGCCGTAGTTGTTGATCGGCGCGCCGTTGACCGCGGTGATCCGGTCGCCGTCGCGCAGCTGCGCCTGGGCGGCCGGGCTGGCCGCGTCGGCGGCGGTGCAGGCGCGCAGCGCATTCTCCGGCACCACGCAGTCGGAGAGCCGAATGACGGCCGGTTCCTTGCGAACCTCGGCCTCGGTGCTCGGGAAGTCGGGGTTGGGCAGGCCGACGGAGACCGACATGATCCAGAGCGCGCCCAGGGCCAGGGCGAAGTGAACGACGGAGCCCGCGGACATCACGATCGTCCGCTTCCAGACCGGGTACCGCCACATGGCTCGCGGCTCGTCCGCCGGGTCCACGTCGTCGTCCTGCGGCGTCATGCCCACGATCTTGCAGAAGCCGCCGAGCGGGATGCCCTTCAGCCCGTACTCCGTCTCACCCCGCTTGAAGGACCAGAGGGTCGGGCCGAAGCCGACGAAGTAGCGGGTGACCTTCATGCCGAACCTCTTGGCGGTCAGCATGTGCCCCGCTTCGTGCAGGCTCACCGAGACGAGGATGAACACGGCAAAGAGCGCCACCCCGAGCACGTTTGCCATCAAGCTCCTTCCACCGATCCCTCGATGATCTCCTGCGCGTGCGCGCGCGCCCACGACTCGGCGGCGAGCACGTCCTCGACGGTACCTGGTTCGGCGAAGTCGGGAGCCTCCTCGAGCACCCGCTCGAGGGTGTCGACGATGCCGAGGAACGGCAGCCGGCCGGCCACGAACGCGGCCACGCACTCCTCGTTCGCCGCGTTGTAGATCGCCGGGCGGCAGCGCCCGGCCTGGCCGGCGGCCTTGGCCAGCGCGACCGCCGGGAACGCCGCGTCGTCCAGCGGGGCGAACTCCCAGGTGTGGCTGGCCGTCCAGTCGACCGCGGCGGCGGAGTCGGGCACCCGGTCCGGCCAGCCGATACCCAGCGCGATCGGCAGCCGCATGTCCGGCGGGCTGGCCTGGGCGAGGGTGGACCCGTCCACGAACTCGACCATCGAGTGGATCACCGACTGCGGGTGCACCATCACGGTGATGTCGGCGTACGGCACGTCGAACAGCTCGTGCGCCTCGATCACCTCCAGCGCCTTGTTCACCATGGTCGCGGAGTTGATCGTGACGACCGGGCCCATGTTCCAGGTCGGGTGGGCCAGCGCCTGCTCCGGTGTGACCTCGGTCAGCTCGTCGCGCCGCTTCCCCCGGAACGGGCCGCCGCTGGCGGTGACGATCAGCCGGCGCACCTCGCCCCGGCTCCCGCCGCGCAGGCACTGGGCCAGCGCCGAGTGCTCGGAGTCCACCGGGACGATCTGCTCCGGCCGGGTCACCGCCGCCCTGACCAGGGAGCCGCCGGCCACCAGCGACTCCTTGTTGGCCAGCGCGAGGGTACGCCCGGCGCGCAGCGCGGCCAGCGTCGGCGCCAGCCCCAGCGAACCGACCACGCCGTTGAGCACGATGTCGCAGGGGCACTGCGCCAGCTCGGTCATCGCGTCCGGCCCGGCGACGATCTTCGGAAGCTTGAAGTCGCCGGTGGCCCAGCCCCGGCGGCTCGCCTCGGCGTAGAAGGCGAGCTGGAGGTCCTGCGCCGCGGACGCCTTCGCCACCCCGACCGCGTCGACACCCAGCTCCAGCGCCTGGGCGGCGAGCAGGTCGACGTTGCCGCCGCCGGCGCCGAGCGCGACCACCCGGAACCGGTCCGGGTTGCGCCGCACGATGTCGATGGCCTGGGTACCGATCGAGCCGGTGGAGCCGAGCAGGACCAGTTCTCGGGGGGAGGTCACGGGGCCATTCTTCCCCAGCCCCACTGCGCCCCCGGCGGGAGCCTCAGCCTTCCCCGGTGGCCTGCTCCTGCGCCGACGCCTCCTCGCCCAGCAGCTCGGCCGGGTCCGGCGACGCGGATCCCGTCAGCGACGGCCGCCTGGCCGGGCAGGTCAGGCGGGGCCGAGGCAGAACACCACGTCGACGTAGTCGGAGCGCTTCTCCCAGTTCGAGTAGTGGAACTCGGTGAAGTCGGCGGCCTCCCGCTCGCACACCGCCCTGGCCTGCGCCTCGTCGGTGATCGCCCGCTCGACCCGGGCCACGACCCGCTGGGTCCCGGGGCCGCAGTCGGCGATCTCGAAAACCGGACTCTCCGCGCTGCCGACGTTGCGTACGCACTGCCCTGCCTGCACGAACTGCTCGTCACCGTTGGCTGTGGCGGTGGGCACGCCGGCCGCGCCGCTCACCTGCGTCGTCGGTGACGTGACGGGCCCGTCGCGGTCGATCAGCTGGACCACCAGACTGAGGATGCCGGCAACGGCGCCGGCCGCACCGAGCCAAGCGAAGAGGGACCACAGCCGGCGGCCACGGCTCGGCCTGTTCTCGTCTTCCATCACGTTTCCTCCGACGCCCGGCCGGTTTCATCACGACGCTGAGGTTGATCAGGCATCAACACTGGCATACGGCGAGGGGGCCGCGGCACCGCGAACCGTCTGCGAGCCGGCCCGCGCAAGGGACGACGATCACTGCACGGCAGCTGTTCACGCAGGTCAGGCGGCACGCGGCGGGGCGGCGGTTCCCCATTTCCCACCGCCCGTCACATCAATTGTCGGATGTCTGACCTCCGCGGACGCGACGGAGGGCAGGAACTGTCGGAGTCGCCCGCCGGCCTTGAGGTGCGGGTCGTGGGGCGGTGCCCCGTGTCCACGGCGACGCGGTCCACGGACCCACAGTCAGCACCGCACCCGGGCCGGCCGGGTCAGGCCGAAACCGTCAGGCAGTGAGCCCGGTGCCGGCGGACAGCAGGCCTCGGCCACGCAGGAAGTCGGCGAGCGTGTCGCGGTCGGGCGGGGCCAGCCCAGCGATGGGGACCGGGACGACCTGCTGACGGTTGATCTTGAGGAGCAACTGGCCGGCGATCGGTTCGACCGATTCCAGCGCCTCCCAGCGGAGCAGGCTCTCCATCAGCGCCGAATCCATCCGCACTCCCTCGTCGGTGAAGCGCCAAGCGATCGGGATGCCGTAGGTCTTCCAACTCGCCTGGACCGCACTGCGCACCACCAGCGGCGGCAGGAGCCAGAGGACGACCGCCCCCACCAGCAAACCCACCGCCACCACCGGCTCGTCGTCGAGCGCGGCGACCGCCGCCGGCAGGAGCAGGACGAAACCGCAGAGCGTGAACGGGAACAGGCCCCGGCGCAGCGTGCGGCGCAGCGCGTGCGTCAGCAGGCGTCGGTCCGGCTGCGTCTCGAAACTGATCATCACGGCCGAAGACGATACGGCCGTCCCCGCCCAGGCGCTGCCCCCCGGCGGGTCGGGTGATCCTGCGAGCCGGTCCTCAGACCGGGGCGGTCAGCACGAAGGTCTCCAGCAGCTCGCCGCCGTACCAGTCGGTGCGGCGGCCGAGGTGGGTCATGCCGAGCCGGCGGCACACCGCCATCGACGGGTCGTTGCCGGGCGCGACCACGGCGTACACCTGCCGGCTGCCGGCGGCGAACTCGCGGGCCAGCACCGCCCGGGCGGCCTCGGTGGCGTACCCGCGCCCCCAGGAGTCGGGGTGCAGGTGCCAACCCACCTCGATGTCGCCGGTGGGGGTCACCCCGTCCGCGCCGGGCAGCGGCTTGAGGATCAGCGTGCCGGCGACCGAGCCGGTGTCGCGCACCTCGATCGCCCAGGTGCCGTACCGACCACCGTGGTCGGCGTGCCGCTCACGCCAGATCCGCAGCCGGTCGGCGGCCTGCGCCGGGTCGGTCAGCGGCAGCCCGGACGCGGCCAGCCAGCGGGTGATCTCCGGGCGGGAGTAGATGTCCCAGATCCGGTCCAGGTCCGCCGGGTCCTCGGTCCAGTCCCGCAGGATCAGGCGCTCCGTGGTGAGAACGGTCATGGGCGGCGATCTTAATGAGTGCCGGCCGTCGCGAGGGGGAATGGGACCACGATGGGGCGCGGCTGGCGGCGGGCGAAGCGGATCACGGCTGCGGCGTTCCGTCCGCTGCGCGGCCGGGACCTCTCCCTGCACGCCGCCGCCATCACCTTCTACGGGGCGATCGCCGTGCTCCCCGTCGCCCTGCTGGCGATCTGGTTGACCGCGCTGGTGGCGGGCGCCGAGCGGGTCCGCCGGCTGACCTCGTACGCCGTGCGGGCGCTGCCGACCGAGATCGGCGCGCCGCACGCGGTGGCCGCCCTGGTCGACGCCGGGGTGGAACTGACGCCGTGGCTGGCGCTGGCCTCGCTGCTGCCGGCGTCGCTCTACGGCGAGGGGCTGCGCCGGGCGTTCGTCTCGGTGGCCACCCCGGACAACGACGAGTCGCTGGTCGGCTGGCGGGGCCGGCTGCTGCTGCTGCCGCTGCTCGCCCCGGCCCCGGCCCTGCTGCTGTCGATCCTGCTGGCGCTGCCGACCACCACCGGGCTGGTCCGCCAGGGCGGCTGGCTCGGCGCGCTCGGGGTGGTGCTGTCCTTCCTGGGTGTCTGGCTGGTGCTCACCCCGGTGCTGCTCTGGGTGTTCCGGGTGGTCGGGCCGGCGTCACCGGACTGGCTCTCCGCGCTGGGCGTCGGCTCGTTCACCGCGGCGAACCTCTCCGGTTTCCTGCACGGGTTCGTGCTCTTCGCGTCGCTCCCGATCGACCTGGGTGCGCCGTTCGGCGGCTTCGACGAGATCGGCGCCGGCGTCGCGGTGCTGCTCTGGCTCTACCTCTTCCACGTCATCGTGCTGGCCGGCTACTCCGCCACCCTCGCCCTCGCCCACTGGCGTGCCCGCCGCGCCGCGCACGGAACGCGTCGATCATGAGGTTGCGGCGTCGGGAGACGCTCGCCGCGCCGCCAACCTCATGATCAACGCTGCCGCCCCAACGGGCTAGGGGCGGAACGGGCCGGTGATCTCGTAGGTGACGCCGGCGGAGCCGGTGCGGTCGCCGGTGGTGCCGCGCTGGGACGAGAAGTAGAGGCGGGAGCCGTCGGGCGAGAAGGCGGGGCCGGTGAGCTCCGACTCCGGGTGGCCGTGCAGCCGCAGGAACGGGGTGACCACGCCGGCCGGGGTGATCATGTTGATCTCCATGTTGCCGCCGTCCTCGGCCACGTAGAGATCCCCGCCGGCGCTGCCGGTGATGTTGTCCACCCCGGTCAGGGGCGCCGCGCCGGCCGGCACCAGCGAATCGTCGTACGCCAGGTCGAGGCGCTGGCCGACCGCGTCGTACGCCCAGACCCGGTTGTCGCCCTTGGTGGTGAACCAACAGGTCCCGTCGGCGTACCAGCAGCCCTCGCCGCCGTCGAAGTGCTTCGCCGCGCCGACCTGCCAGCGGGTCGGGACCGGGAAGCCGTCCCGGTCCGGCACGTCCCGCCAGGTCACCGGGCCGGCGGTGGCGTCGGCGGGCGCGCAGAGCACCTGCAACCGGCCGGTGCGCAGGTCGCCCCAGGTGTCCGGGACGAAGCGGTAGAAGCAGCCGTCGCCCTCGTCCTCGGTCAGGTAGACCACCCGGCGGTCCGGGTCGCAGGCCGCCGCCTCGTGGGTGAACCGGCCCATCCGGGTGCGCTCCTCGGCGGCCCGGCCGCCGTCCGGCCAGGTCTCGAAGACCCGGCCGAGCGGCACCTCCTCGCAGGAGAGCCAGGTGCCCCACGGGGTGGCGCCGCCGGCGCAGTTGACGTTGGTGCCACCGAGGATGCGGTACGCCGCCGCGATCGAACCGTCACCGGCGAAGCGCACCGCCGACGCCCCGCCGACCAGCGGGACCTCCGAGTTGGAGACGTAGATCCAGCCGGTGCCGGCCGGGAAGCAGGCGCCACCGTCGGGCGCCCAGTGCCAGAGGTACGAGGTGCCGGCGACCCGCTGCCCGGAGCGGGCGATGACCCGGCTGGTGAAGCCGGCGGGCAACTGGATGCCGTTGCCGTCGGCGGCGAGCAGTTCCCCGTACGGGCCGGGGCCGGGCTGGGCGGGGGCGGCCAGCGCGGCGCCGGCCCAGAGGCTGCCGGAGAAGGCGGCGGCGCCGCCGGCGACGGTGGCGCGCAGGACGGTACGACGGTCCATCGGAGACCTCCCGGAGATGGTCGATGCCCCGTCGACGCTAGAGCCGACAGAGCATCGATGGAAGTCTCTACCCGGTGAACGCGGGGTGACGGTCCGCCGGCTCCGGCTCGGCGCCCTCCCGGAGGCCGTACCGGCGGTAGACCCGGCCGAGCGGGCCGGGTGCCCACCAGTTCCACCGCCCGAGCAGCCGCATGGTCGCCGGCACCAGCAGCGCCCGCACCAGCGTGGCGTCGACCACGATCGCCACGATCATGCCGACCCCGATCAGCTTGATGTACGCCATGCCGCCGGTGGCGAAGCCGGCCACCACGATGATCAGCAGCAGCGCGGCCGCGGTGATGATCCGGCCGGTGTGCTGCAACCCGGCGGCCACCGAGGCGGTGTTGTCCCCGCTCCGGTCCCACGCCTCGCGGACCCGGGAGAGCAGAAACACCTCGTAGTCGGTGGCCAGGCCGAAGAGGACCGCGAGCATGAGGATCGGGTTGCTCGGCTCGATGAACCCGGTCGGGGTGAAGCCGAGCAGGTCGGCGAAGTGGCCGTCCTGGAAGATCCAGACCACCACGCCGAACGACGCCCCGATCGAGACCAGGTTCATCAGGACCGCCTTGACCGGCAGCACCACCGAGCCGAAGGCGAGGAAGAGCAGCAGCAGGGTGGCCGCGGCCATCAGCAGCGCCATCCACGGCAGGCGGTCGGCGAGGCTGTCCAGCAGGCCCCGGTCGGCCCCAGGGCGGCCGCCGACCAGCACCTCGGCCCCGTCCGGCGCGGGCAGCTCGCGCAGCTTCCGGACCAGCTCCTGGGCGACGTCGCCGGTCGGCTCGCCCGGGTAGCTCACCGTCAGCAGCGTCGCGTCGCCCCGGTTCGCGGCCACCCGCACCCCGTTCACCCCGGGCAGCCGCGCCACCCGGTCGGCGAAGGGACGCACCGCCTCGGCCGGCGCGCCGGAGACCAGCACGTCGATCGGCGCGACCGTGCCGCCCGGGAACTCCGCGGCGATCCGCTCGGAGACCGCCCGCGGCGCGGCGTCCGCGGGCAGCACCCGCTCGTCGAAGCCGCCGAACTCCATCCGCACCGACGGCACGGCCAGCACGCCGAGCAGCACCACGACCCCGACCAGGTAGCGCACCGGCCGGCGCATCACGCTGCGCGCGATCCGGGCCCAGGCGCCGCCGCCCGCCGCCGGCCGCCCACCCCGCCGCCACGGCAGCGGTACGCGCAGCGCGTCGATCCGCGGCCCGAGCACCGCGAGCAGGGCCGGCAGCACGGTCAGCGCGGCGAGCATGGCGACCAGCACCGCGGCCATCCCGCCGAGCCCCATCGAGCGCAGGAACGCCTGCGGGAAGATCAGCAGACTGGCCATGGCGAGCGCGATGGTGAGCCCGGAGACCAGCACGGTACGGCCGGCGGTGGCCATGGTGCGCCGGATCGCGGTGGCGGTGTCGTGGCCGGCGGCCAGCTCCTCGCGGAACCGGCTGACCACGAAGAGCGCGTAGTCGACGCCCATGCCCAGGCCGATCAGCGTGATGATGTTGATCGCGAAGATCGAGACGTCGGTGAACAGGTTGACCAGCCGGACCGCGACGAACCCGCCGAGGATGGCCAGCCCGCCGATCAGCAGCGGGGTGGCCGCGGCGACCAGGCCGCCGAAGATGAGCACGAGCAGCACCAGCAGCACCGGCATGGCGAGCAGCTCCGCCCGGGTGATGTCCTCGGTGGTCTGCCGGTTCGCCTCGTGCAGGAACGGCACGTTGCCGCCCGTCCCGGTCCCTACGCCCGGCGTCTCCAGCGCCGGCCGCAGCTCCTCGTACGCCGCGATCTTGCCGTCCTCGTCGACGGCCCGGAGCTGGACCAGCGCGTAGGTGGCCCGCCGGTCGGTGGCGAGCAGCGCGGGGGCCCGGGTGTCGTACCAGGTGGTGACGCTGGCGACCGCCGGGTGCCCGCGCAGCCGGGCGACGGTCGCGGCGACCGGGTCACGGAAGGCCGGCTGGTCGGCGGTCACCGAGTCGCTGGACCAGAGCAGGATCACGTCCGCCCCCTGCGGCCCCAGCTCGTCGGTGATCCGCTCGTGGGCCCGGCTGGACTCGCTGGCCGGATCGTCGTACCCGCCCCCGGTGAGCTGCCCGAAGACCCCGGCCCCCCAGGTCGAGCCGACCGCGACCAGCAGCACGGCGGCGGCGAGCACGACCCAGCGCAGCCGCACCACCGCTCGACCCCACCACGCGAACATGGCCTCCCCCTCCGGCGACGGCTAAACTGTGACCATCGCTCATTTGAGTGAACGCCGTTAACTATGGCAACGGCGTTCGCTTTGGTCAAGGGAGTCAGCCGGATGACCGCACCGACCCGACGGGAACGCCTGCGTACGGCCACCCTCGCCGAGATCAAGGACGGGGCGCGACGGCTGCTGGTGAGCGGTGGGACCGAGGCGATCTCGTTGCGGGCCATCGCCCGGGACATGGGCATGACGGCGCCGGCCATCTACCGCTACTTCCCCAGCCTGGAGGCGCTGGTCGCGGCGCTCGCCGGGGACCTCTACGACGAGCTGCGGCTACGCCTGGAGGCGGCCCGCGACGCCACCGGGGCCGAGCCGGTCGACCAGCTGCTGGCCATGTGCCGGGCGTTCCGGGCCTGGTCGGTGGCGCACCCCGCCGAGTTCGGGCTGATCTTCGGCGCGCCCACCCCCGGACTGGCCGCCTTCACCGACGACTGCGTCGACCCCGACCACCCCGGCGCCCGGTTCGGGGCGGTCTTCCTCGCGCCGATGATCGACCTCTGGCACCGGTCGCCGTTCCCCACCCCGCCGGCCGAGCTGCTCCGCGAACGCCTCGGCGACCGGCTGGAGCCGCTGCGGCTCAGCCACGGCGAAATCCCGATCGAGGTCACGTACACCTTCCTGAGCGGCTGGACCCGGCTCTACGGGCTGGTCGCGGCGGAGGTCTTCCAGCAGCTGAGCTGGGCGGTCACCGAACCCGGGGCGCTGTTCGAGCTGGAGCTGGCGACGTTCACCGCCCAGTTGGGCGGCGCGCGGCCGGGCCCGGCGCCCGGGTAGGCCCGACCCGGGCGGGGCGGCGCGCCGGGCCGGCGGAGGCGGCCGAGGCGAAGGGCTGCCCGGCGGGCCCGGCGGGCACTAGGCTCCCCCGGCATGAGTGACGAGCTGCCGACCCGGGCCGACGTGGTGATCGTCGGGTCCGGGCACAACGGTCTGGTGTCCGCGATCCTGCTGGCCCGCGCCGGTCTCGACGTGCTGGTGCTGGAGGCGGCCGAGGTGATCGGCGGCGCCACCCGGACGGAGAGCCCCTTCCCGAAGGTGCCCGGGCTGCGCCACTCCACCGGCTCCTACCTGCTCGGGCTGATGCCGCCGGAGCTGCTCGCCACGCTGGACGTGCGCATCCCGGTGCTGCGCCGCGACCCGCACTACTTCCTACCCACCCCGGGCCCGGAGGGCTCGCCCTACCTGCTGTTCGGCAGCGACACGGCGGCCACCCGGGCCCAGCTCGCCGAGTTCTTCTCCCCCGCCGACGTGGCCGCCGACGACGCCCTCCAGGCCGAGCTGGCCGCGCTGCGCGCCGACCTGGCGCCGGCCTGGCTGGCCGAGCCGCTGCCGGTCGAGGAGACCGCCGAGCGGTACGTCCGCCCGCCGCTGCGGCAGGTCTTCGTCGACCTGGTCCGCGGCTCGGTCGCCGACTACCTGGCCCGCTTCGACTTCCGCTCCGAGCTGCTCGTCTCGATGTACGCGGTCACCGACGGGCTGTCCGGGTTGAACGCCGGGCCGGACGACCCGGGCACCGGGCACAACTTCCTGGTGCACAACATGTGCCGGCTGCCCGGCTCGGACGGCACCTGGATGATCGCCGAGGGCGGGATGGGCACCGTGTCGCGGACCTTCGCCGAGGCCGCCCGGGCCGCCGGGGCGCGGATCGTGACCGGTGCCGGGGTCGGCGCGATCACCCTGGACGGCGGCGCGGCCAGCGGGGTGGTCCTCGCCGACGGGCGGGAGGTGGGCGCCCGGGTGGTGCTCGGCGCGTGCGACCCGTACCGGCTGATGGAGCTGCTGCCCGACGGCGCGCTCCCGGCGCCGCTGGCCGAGCGGATGGCGGCGGTCCGCCGCCCCGGCACCACGCTCAAGCTCAACCTGGCGCTGACCGGCCTGCCGCGCTTCTCCTGCCTGCCCGCGGACGCGCCGAGCCCGTTCGGCTCGACCATCCACCTGCTGCCCGGTTCGGCCTCGCTGCTCGGCGGCGGCGGGGAGGCGCCGATGGCGGCGCTGCGCGCGATGTGGGCGGACGTCCAGGCGGGCCGGCTGCCGGCGGAGCCGACCATCGAGTGGTACCTGCACACCACCGTCGACCCGTCGCTCTCGGACGGCCGGGGCCACCACTCCTCGGCGCTCTTCGTCCAGTCGGTCCCCTACGAGCTGGCCGGCACCACCTGGGACGAGGCGCTGCCCGGGTACGTCGAGCAGCTGATCGCGATCTGCGAGCGGTACGCCCCCGGCACCGGCGACCTGATCGCCGACGCGGTGCCGCTGACCCCGCCCGGCATCGAGGCGCACTTCGGCATCACCGGCGGGCACATCCACCACGTCGACAACACCGTGTCGTTCACCGACCGGATGCCCTACGCCACCGGCGTCGACGGCGTGTACGCCGGCAGCGCCGGCTGCCACCCGGCCGGCAGCGTCATCGGCGCCGCCGGCCACAACGCCGCGCACCGCATCCTCGCCGACCTAACCCCCTGACCCCCGCTCCCCCGCCCCGGTGGGGGTGGGTCAGCGGGCGGAGGAGGGGAGGTCGCCGGGGCCGCGGACGAGGTAGACGCCGACCAGCAGGAGGTAGAGGCACAGGCTCAGGACCGGGTCGACGAAGACGAAGGCGAACGCGACCAGGTAGAGCACCGGGCCGAGCAGGAAGCGCAGCGCGACCGCCCGGGCCAGCCGGGGATCCATGTCGGGGTGCAACAGCCGGCGGCGACGGGCCCACCACCAGCTCAGGTTGAAGAAGAGCGCCTCGCCCAGCACGGTGCCGACATAGAGCGCCGCGGTCAGCCGCTGGTCGGTCACCGTACCGCGCAGGTTGTCGGCGAGCAGGTCGGCGGTGAACGGGATCGCCGCGACGAAGAGCAGCAGGAGCAGGTTGAGCACCAGCAGCATCTGGTCGACCCGGACGACGTACCGCCACATGTTGTGGTGGGTCAGCCAGACCTGACCGACGATCGCGAACGTGATCACGTACGCCAGGTAGGCCGGCCACGAGTGGGCGAGCGCGGCCGCCAGCCCCTTCCCCTCCGCCCGCGCCGGGCCGAACTGGAGCAGCTCGACCGCCATCAGCGTCAACACGATCGCGATGACGGCGTCGCTGAACGCCTCCACCCGGGACGCGTCCCGGGCCATCTCCCGGTCACGGGCGTACCGGTACCCCGACTCCTCGGCTTCCTCGGCGTCCGTCACGCCACCCCACCCACCCTCTCCCGCCGATCACCAGGTGGTGGTGCCCGTCCTGCCCCGGTTCGGGGCGGTCAGGGCGGCACCACCACTGCATGGTCGCGGAGTCGGGGCGGGGCGGGTGGGGTTTGCGGCAGGAGAGCGTCAGCTGAGCGCTTCGCCGGCCGGGGCGGGAGCTTCGGCGTCGACCCGGCGCGCCCGGACCTTGTGGCCGACGCTGGTCAGGCAACGGCCGCTGGCCAGATCGAACCGCCAGCCGTGCAGCTGGCAGGTGAGCTGGTCGCCCTCGATGATGCCGAACCGGCTCAGGTCCGCCTTCAGGTGCGGGCAGCGCCGCTGCACCACCCAGTCGCCGAGGGTGATGTCCTCGGCGTCGACGGCCCGCTCGTGCTCGTCGTACCAGCCCTCGGCGTACTGGAGGCGCTCCTCGGAGAGGCACTTGAAGAACGCGTAGACGAACTCGTTGTACTGGCCGATCCGGGCCGCGGAGAACCGGCAGGAGAGGAAGAGCGAGTTGACCCAGTCCACCTCGCCGCTGTGCAGCAGCTGCTCGATCAGCGCCCGCTCGGTGCGGAACCGGTACCGCACCTTCTCGTCCGCGTACGGCCGGACCTGCTTGCCGGGGAAGTCCACCACGATCGATTCGACGCTCTCCCCGTCGTAGCCGACCAGGTCGAACCGGACCGGGCCGCCGACCCCCTTGGCCAGGTAGATCGACTCGTCCAGCAGCGGCTCGACCCGCCGCTTCATCTCCTTGAGGACGTCGATCTCCGGGTGCCGCCAGGACGCCTTCTCGGCCTCGATGATCGGGCGCTTGCGCTCGCGCATCTCCTCCAGGTGGGCGACCTTGTTCGCGAAGAACTCCTCGACCGGCACCGGGTGGGTGGTCTCGCAGCTCTCGGTGGTGATCTCGGCGACGCTGCCGGGCAGCAGCACCACGCCGTTGGTGCCGCCGACCTTGGCGTACTCGCTCAGGAAGACCGACTGGTCGGGGAAGATGTTGCCCTCGTCGCCGAAGATGTCGTTGAACTGCCACAGCTCGTCGTCGAGGAAGCACGGCGGGCCGGCGATCGGGAAGACGTGCGAGGCCTTCAGGTCGTCGATGTAACGCCAGGTGCGGTCGAACTGCCGGTCCCGCTTCTGCTTGCCGAACGCGGTCTTCGCGGCCTGCGGCAACTCGTAGACCATCGGGTACCAGATCGCCCCGGAGAACTGGAGCAGGTGCGCGTGCACGTGGCCCAGTTCGGCGAAGACGCTCAGGTCGGTGGGGCGGGCGTCGTTCTGGTTCAGCAGCCGGACCCCGTCGTACTCGACCCAGAGCGAGGAGTCGCCGATCGGGCCGTCGGTCGGGCTGGTGAGCGCCTGGATCATGATCTTCAAGCCGCCGGGCAGCTCCACGACCTGCTCGTTCGGCGCCTTGAGGAACTTGGTGAAGCCCAGCTCCCGGAACTCGTCCTCCATCTCCGAGGTGGGGAACTCGGGGAGCAGCACGGTCGCGTCCTTCGACACGAAGTCCCGCAGGTGCTTCGCGTCGAAGTGGTCCCGGTGCAGGTGGGAGACGTAGAGGTAGTCGACCTGGCCGAGGGTCTCCCAGTCGAGCTGGGAATTGTCCGGGAATGGAAACCAGGAGGCGAAGTAGGCCGGATTGACCCACGGGTCGCACAGGATGCTGCCCGCGGCCGTGTCGATCCGCATGCTCGCGTGCCCCGTACCGGTCACTCGCACCGCAGTTTCCCCCTCAAACAGACCATCAAGGTGTACGCCAAACGCTACCGGAGTGACTGTGGCCCCCGGTCCGCGACGCCGGTAGTGCCGTTCCGCCCGGGCCTGACCGGGCCCTTCGGCCCGGACCCAAGCGCCTCCCACCCCAGCTCGTACCACGCCTCGTCGGCCCGCTGGGGCAGGTCGCGATCGTCGGTGCCGGGCAGGCGCTGACTCCCATCCGGTCGGACCCTGCGCCGGGCCCGGCACGGGGCGTGCCAGACTAACCAGAGATCCGATCGCGAGGGAAGGACCGACAGTGGCAGGAAGCGAGCCGGTAACGTCGCCAGACCAGCACAAGCCCGGGCACCGCAAGTCCGGGCGGATCGGCGCGGTGCTGACCGCGCTGGCGCTGCTGGCGATGATCTGCGGCAACCACGAGGGCAGGGTCGAGGACATCTGGCTGATCGGCCTGGCCGCGCTGCTGCTGCTCATCGTCATCGGCGACGTGGTGCTGCGGCGCAACGGCCTGCGCTCCTGACCGACCCCGCCGCCGGCGCGCACCGCCCGCGACACGCACGAGGGCCCGCCCCCACACCGGGGAGCGGGCCCTTCGTCGTCGTGTGCTCAGCGGCCGAAGAGGATGTCCTGCACGTCCTTGAGCGCGGCGTCCACCTCGGCCTCGAAGTAGCCGCCCTGCACCAGGCCGAAGCGCAGCGTGTCGAGGTCCTTCGGGTTCACCGGCATCGGGTTGCGCCCGGCCATCCCGCCGAGCAGGCTCTCGAAGAACCGGTCGACCTGGTCCGGGTCGTAGCCGCTGCCGAACCGGCGCACCTGGAAGCTGCGGCGGATCTGGTCGACCCGGTAGAGGTCGCTGCCGGGCGGACCGGCCATCGGCGGACCACCCATCGGCGGGCCACCGGCCGGCGGGCCGGCCATCGGCGGGCCACCGAAGCCCTGCTGCTGCGGCATCGGCGGCGGACCGGCCGGGCCGCGGCCCCGCATGTCCCGCTCCCGCTCCGGCATCCGGATCTCGGCGGTCATGTCGGTCCGCCCCCGCCGGCCGGCCTCGAAGCCGTCGAAGCGCTGCTCGTCCGGGCCGTAGCCACCGCCGGGGCCGGCGGGCAGCCCGCGCGGCGGCGGGCCACCGTGCCCCATCGGGCCCGGGCCCATCGGTGGGTTCGGGCCGGGACCGGCGGGGCCGCGCGGTGCGTCGTAGCCCCCGCGCGGGGCGTCGTAGCCACCGGTGAAGGCGCCGGTCGGCTCGTCGTAGCGGCCGTAGCGGTCGGTCGGCGGCGGACCGGCCTGCGCCGGCATCGGCCGGGGCGGCAGCGGCTGCGGGACCGGGGACAGGCCGCGGTCGTCACGCATCGGCGGGCTCATCCGGTCGGGCGGGCCGAGCCGGTCGCCCATCCGGGGGTCGCCACCGCGACCCGCGCCAGCGCGCTCCTCCAGCTCGGCGAGCTGCCGCTCCACCCGGTCCAGGTGCAGGTCGACCTGCCACTCGTCATAGCCGTTGAACCGGACCCGGAAGACGACGTCGTGGACCTCCTGGGAGGCCACCGGGGCGCCGACCGGCTGACCGTCGAGTGTCGCCTCGACCCGGTCGAGGAAGGCGTCCACCTCGTCGACCTTGTATCCCCGGCGGAGCGCCTTGCGCCGGAAACGCTGACCCTGACTCGCCACTATGTCTCCTGGTCTCGTTCGCTACGGCCGGTCACGCCGTCGTCTCCGTGGTCCGGTCGGTGTCCCTGTCCTCGGCGGCGGCCAGCTGCCCACACGCTCCGTCGATCTCGCGCCCCCGGGTGTCCCGCACCGTGGTGGACACCCCGGCGTCGCGCAACCGCCGGACGAACTCCCGCTCGACCGGCTTCGGGCTGGCGTCCCAGCGGCTGCCCGGAGTCGGGTTGAGCGGGATCAGGTTCACGTGGGCCAGCTTGCCGGCCAGCAGCCGGCCGAGCAGGTCCGCTCGCCACGGCTGGTCGTTCACGTTCTTGATCATCGCGTACTCGATCGACACGCGACGCCCCGTTCGGGCGGCGTAGTCCCACGCTGCGTCCAGCACCTCGGCTACCTTCCAGCGCTGGTTTACCGGCACGAGTTCGTCGCGCAGATCATCATCGGGGGCGTGCAACGACAGCGCAAGGGTCACTGAGAGGTCTTCGCTGGCCAGTCGGCGGATGGCCGGAACCAGCCCGACCGTGGAAACGGTGATGTGCCGCTGGGACAGCCCGAGCCCCTCGGGCGCCGGGGCGATCAGCCGGCGGATCGCCGCGACCACCCGGTTGTAGTTGGCCAGCGGCTCGCCCATGCCCATGAAGACCACGTGCGACAGCCGCGGCGGCGACCCGGCCACCGCCCCGGAGGCGGCCACCCCGGCCAGGTAGACCGCCTGGTCGACGATCTCGGCCGTGGAGAGGTTGCGGGTCAGCCCGGCCTGGCCGGTGGCGCAGAACGGGCAGGCCATGCCGCAGCCGGCCTGGCTGGAGATGCAGACGGTGACCCGGTCCGGGTAGCCCATCAGCACGCTCTCCACCAGCGAGCCGTCGTGCAGCCGCCAGAGCGCCTTGCGGGTCGCGCCGTCGTCGCAGGCCAGCTCGCGGACCGGGGTGAGCAGCCGGGGCAGCAGCCGGTCGGCCAGCCGGTCCCGGGTGGCGGCCGGCAGGTCGGTCATCTGCGCCGGGTCGCGGACCAGCCGGCCGAAGTAGTGGGTGGAGACCTGCTTGGCGCGGAACGCCGGCTCCCCCAGCTCGGTGACCAGCGCGCGGCGGCCGGCGAGGTCGAGGTCGGCGAGGTGGCGGGGTGGCATGGCCGCCCGGCGCGCGCCGGGTGCGTCGGGGTCCACGGGGATCAGGGGCAGGCTCGTCATGGCGCGTCCAGTCTGTCACGCCGAAAGGCGGACGCACCTGTCCGGAGGTGCCGAATCGACCCTGGCCTCGCGGAGGACCCCGGCACCCGGACGTGATCCATGCCTCAGCCCACCATCGGCGCGAAGACCGCCAGCAGCAGGTACGCGGTCGGCAGGGCGAACAGGATCGAGTCGAGCCGGTCCATCAACCCACCGTGGCCGGGCAGCAGGTTGCTCATGTCCTTGATGCCCAGATCCCGCTTGATCATGGATTCGGCGAGGTCGCCGAGAACCGCCGCGACCGAGACCGCCAGGCCGAAGAGCGCGCCCCACCACGGGGCGACCTCGAAGAGCAGCCAGAGCAGCAGGGCGCTGCCGAGAGCCGCCGCGCTGACCGATCCGGCGAAGCCCTCCCAGGACTTCTTCGGGCTGATCGTGGGCGCCATCGGGTGCTTGCCGAAGGCGACCCCGGCCGCGTACCCGCCGGTGTCGGAGAGCACCACCGCGACCAGGGTGGCCAGCACCCGCAGGTGCCCGTCGTCCGGCACCGCCGCCAGCAGCGCGGCGAACCCGCCGAGAAACGGCACGTAGACCGCGATCAGGGTGGCCGCGGTGAGGTCACGCTGGTAGCCGCCGGGACCGTCGCCCAACCGCCAGACCATCGTGCCGAGCACGGTGACCAGCAGGCCGAGGCTGAGCGCGTCGGGGCCGGCGAACCAGGCCAGCCCGACGGTGAGCACCCCGCCGGCGATCAGCGGCACCAGCGGCGGGCGGGCCCCGCTGCGGCGTACCGCCCGGGCCATCTCCCACACGCCGATGCCGACCGCGGCCGCGACCACCACCAGGAAGGCGGGCCGGAAGAGGAAGAGCGGCAGCACGATGGCGCCGACGCCGAGGCCGAGGCCGACCGCGATGGCGGCCGGCAGGTTGCGCCCGGCCCGGCTCGGCTGGGACGGCGGTCGGCTGGCGCTGGCCCGGCGCCGTCCCGGCTGCCGCCGGCCCCGCGGCGGCTCCGCCGCCGGCTCGGGTCCGGGTGCCGGGTCGCGGTCCGCGCGGACCGGCTCCAGCTGGGCGGTCGGGTAGTCGTCGTGGTCGCGGTGACCGTTCGTCCCCGCCGGCCGCTCGTCGTACGGCTGGCCGGGGTACCCGTCGACGCCGCGGTACGGGTCGGCGGGCGGGCGGTTCAGCCCGCGCGGCTCGGCGTACCGGTCCGGGGCGGGGCGGCGGGCCCAGGGGCCGGGTTCGATGTCCGGCTCCGGCCAGGGCAGGGCGGTCGGCCGGTCCGGCCGGTCCCAGCCGCGCGGCTCACTTCCGTAGGGGTCGAGGTGGGACATCACGCACCGAGCGGAGCCGGCTCGAGATCCACCACATGACGCAAGAGCACAACCATCCCCTACAGGCGCGACTGTTCCTCCGGTTGACCGGCCCGACGACCGGTCGATCCCCGTCGTTCACCGCGAGGTGGCCGGGAATCCTGCCGAGCCTACTGCACCGGTCACCCCGGCACGGCGGACGATGACCCGCCTGCGGTCCGGCCCGGGAGCGGGCGCGTTCACACCCGTCCGCGCCGGCGGTCGGATCGGCACGAGGCCCGCTCCCCGGGCCGGGGGCGGGCCTCGCGTGACGACGTACGGCTCAGACCTCGAGCAGCTCGGTCTCCTTGTGCTTGACCAGCTCGTCGACTCCCGCCACGTAGCGCTGGGTCAGGTCGTCCAGCTCCTTCTCGGCCCGGCGACCCTCGTCCTCGCCGACCTCGCCGTCCTTGACGAGCCGGTCGAGTTCCTCCTTGCCGCGGCGGCGGATGTTGCGGATCGCCACCTTGGCCTCCTCACCCTTGTGCCGGGCCACCTTGATCATGTCGCGGCGGCGCTCCTCGGTCATCTGGGGGAGCAGGATGCGCAGCTGGTTGCCCTCGTTGTTCGGGTTCACCCCGAGGTCGGAGTCGCGGATCGCCTTCTCCATGGCGTTGATCTGCGAGTTGTCGTACGGCTTGATGATGGCCATCCGCGGCTCGGGGATGGCCACGGACGCCATCTGGGTCAGCGGCGTCGGCGTTCCGTAGTAGTCGATGATGACCTTGGAGAACATGGCCGGAGTGGCGCGGCCCGTGCGGATGGCCCCGAACTCCTCCTTGGCGTGCTCGACCGCACGCTCCATCTTCTCCTCGGCCTCGAGGAGGGTGTCGTCGATCACCGGTCTCCTCGCCTCCTTCTGTGCTCGTCGTGGGCTGTGCTGTGTGTCGGAGGACCGTCGGTGGGCCGCGGAGCCCGCTCAGGCGGTGATCAGGGTGCCGATCTTCTCGCCCGCCACGGCACGGATGATGGTGTCGTCGCCCTGCGCGCCGAAGACCAACATCGGCAGGCCGTTCTCCATGCAGAGGCTGAACGCGGCGGCGTCGGCGACCCGGAGGTTGCGCTGCAGCACCTCGGAGAAGGTGATCGAGTCGAACTTGCTGGCGGTCGGGTCGATCCGCGGGTCGGCGGTGTAGACCCCGTCCACGCCGTTCTTGCTCATCAGCACCACGTCGGCACGGATCTCCAGCGCGCGCTGCGCGGCCACCGTGTCGGTGGAGAAGTAGGGCATCCCGGCGCCCGCGCCGAAGATCACCACGCGGCCCTTCTCCAGGTGCCGGATGGCGCGCAGCGGGATGTACGGCTCGGCGACCTGGGCCATCGTGATCGCGCTCTGCACGCGGGTCTCGATGCCCTCCTTCTCCAGGAAGTCCTGCAGCGCGAGACAGTTCATCACCGTGCCGAGCATGCCCATGTAGTCGGCCCGGGCCCGGTCCATGCCGCGCTTCTGCAACTCGGCGCCGCGGAAGAAGTTGCCGCCGCCGACCACCACGGCGACCTGCACACCGCGGCGGGCCACGGTGGCGATCTGCCGGGCGACGGCCTGCACGACGTCCGGGTCCACACCGACGGCGCCGCCGCCGAACACCTCGCCGGACAGCTTCAGCACCACCCGCCGGGCACGGCCGGGGGGCGGCGCCGTCGGGTCGTCCGCCGCCAGCGTCCGGTCACTCACAATCTGCGTCATCCGCCCCGCCCTTTCCCACGCGCGCGCCCCGTGCGCCGCATACCGCGAAACTGCCGCTGCCGACCCTATGTGACGAGGAGGCCGCGGTGCCTGTCACGTACACCGGCGGCCTCCTCGTCGACGTTCCTGCCCACGGGCGCGCGTCGCGCCCGATCAGGCGGCTCAGGCCTGGCCGACCTCGAACCGCACGAAGCGGGTGACCTCGATACCGGCCTCGGCCAGCATCTGCTTCACCGTCTTCTTGTTGTCGGCGACCGACGCCTGCTCGATCAGGACGTAGTCCTTGAAGAAGGCGTTCACCCGGCCCTCGACGATCTTCGGCAGCGCCGCCTCGGGCTTGTTCTCCTCGCGGGCGGTCTGCTCGGCGATGCGCCGCTCGGACTCGACGACCTCGGCCGGCACCTCGTCGCGGGTGAGGTACTTCGGCCGCATCGCCGCGATCTGCATGGCGACCGCGCGGGCGTCCGAGTCCGACGCCTCGTCGTCCGGGGTCGACCGGCCGGCGCTCGCCGCGGCGGTGGTGTACTCGACCAGCACGCCGACGGCCGGCGGCAGGTCCTGGCTCTTGCGGTGCAGGTAGACGGCGGTGGTGCCCTCGACCTTGGCGAACCGGTTGAGCACCAGCTTCTCGCCGATCTTGGCGGACTGCTCCTGGATCAGGTCGGCGACGCTCTTGCCGTCCAGCTCGCTCGCCAGCAGCTCCTCGGCGTTGCTGACGCCGGTGCGCTCACCGTGCTCGACCAGCTGCTGGGCCAGCGCGATGAAGGCGTCGGTCTTGGCGACGAAGTCGGTCTCGCAGTTGAGCTCGAGCAGCGCCTTGCCGGAGTGCGCGATCAGACCGTTGGCGGCCGTGCGACCGGCCCGCTTGCCGACGTCCTTGGCGCCCTTGACGCGCAGGATCTCGATGGCCTTGTCGAAGTCGCCCTCGGCCTCGGTCAGCGCCTTCTTGCTGTCCATCATGCCGGCGCCGGTGAGGTCGCGGAGCTTCTTGACGTCCGCGGCGGTGAATTGGGACATGGCTCTCTCTTCGGTGTTGAGACGGCGTGTGGATGGTCAGAGGTGCCGGTTACCCGGATCCGGGCCGGATGTGCCCGGCGGGCCCGCCGCTGCCCCGCCATACGTCGAAACGGACGGCGGGGCAGCGACGGTGCGCCTCACTCCGCGGCAGCGGTGGCCGGCTCCCCGGCGGGCTGCTCCGGCTGCTCCTCGGCCTTCTTCGGCTCCTCGAGCAGCTCGCGCTCCCACTCGGCCAGCGGCTCGTCGGAGGCCACGCCCGGCTCCGGCTTCTCGTCGGTGCCCCGGCGGCGGCCGGAACGGGCGATCAGGCCGTCGGCGACGGCGGCGGCGACGACCTTGGTCAGCAGCTCGGCCGAGCGGATCGCGTCGTCGTTGCCCGGGATCGGGAAGTCGACCTCGTCCGGGTCGCAGTTGGTGTCGAGCACGGCGATCACCGGGATGCCCAGCTTGCGGGCCTCGTCGACGGCGATGTGCTCCTTCTTGGTGTCGACCACCCAGATCGCGGCCGGGAGCTTCTGCATGTCCCGCAGACCACCGAGGGTGCGGGTCAGCTTCTCCTTCTCGCGGGAGAGCTGCAGGGTCTCCTTCTTGGTGTAACCGGCGGCGGTGCCGCTCAGGTCACCCAGGGCCTCCAGCTCCTTCATCCGCTGCAGCCGCTTGTACACGGTCTGGAAGTTGGTCAGCATGCCACCGAGCCAGCGGTGGTTGACGTACGGCTGGCCGACCCGGGTCGCCTGCTCGGCGATCGCCTCCTGGGCCTGCTTCTTGGTGCCGACGAAGAGGATGCTGCCGCCCTCGGCGACGGTGCCGCGCACGAAGTCGTACGCCTTCTCGATGTAGTCGAGCGTCTGGCGCAGGTCGATGATGTAGATACCGTTGCGCTCGGTGAAGATGAAGCGCTTCATCTTCGGGTTCCAGCGCCGGGTCTGGTGCCCGAAGTGGACACCGCTCTCCAGCAGCTGACGCATGGTCACGACGGCCATGGTGGGGTACTCCTTGGTCCCTGGTTGTCCCGCCCGGCCGGCGGCCGGGCGTCCTGGCGCCCGGTCGCCGGCCATGGCGGGCCCGACCAAGATCGGGACCAGGGAGGCCGTCGCCCCACGACGGCTCGTGGAGAGGGCGCGCGAGGTCGACCGCGCGAGGCGGTCGCCAGTCGACCAGTGTACGCCCCTCCCCCGTCCGTCGACCCCCGGGTGCGCGCGGCACCGCCGTCGCCCACGGTGTCGATCTCCGCCGCGAGGCCGGACGCCCGGCGCGGCGGGTGCCGCCCGGGGCGAGCGGCGCCGGCGCGACCGGTGCCGCCCGGCGGCCCGGGCTCCGGTCAGCCGGTCGTGAGCGCCGCTGGCAGCCGGCTGTGAGTTGGCGGCGAGGGCGGCTGTCGGTTGACGGTGAGGCCTGCTGTCAGTTGGCGGCGAGCGCGGCGGCGACGAAGAGCACCAGGCCGACGGTCAGGTAGGCCGTCGGCGGGCGCAGCCAGCCCCGGCCCCCGTCCGCCAGCGACAAGCCGCCGGTCCGCAGCCCGTACAGGCCGACGGCGAAGATCGGCAGGCCGCAGACCAGGAAGGTGCCGACGACCACGTCGGCGGCCGACACCGGGTCGCCCGTCACGCCGGTGAGCAGCACCCGCAGGGCGGGGATCTCGAAGACCGCCACCAGCACCGCGAAGAGCGCGGCCAGCGCGGGCCGCCGGGTCCGGTAGACGCCGTCGCCGACCGGCACGCCCGGACCGGGCACCGGCGGGTACACCGGCGGCTCGCCGCGCGGACCGACCGGCGGCATCGGGCCGGTCGGCATCTCCAGCGGGTGCGGCGGTTCCGCGGCCGGGGTGGCCGTCTGCACCGGGGGCGCCGGCTCGGCCGTCCGTCCGGGTGCCTCCACCGGGCGCGCCGGCTCCGTCCGGGCGGGCTCCAGGATCGGGTACCCGGCCAGCGGCGCGGGCCGCGTCGGATCGGCGGGGGCGCCGGTCAGCGCCTCGGCGGCGGGCCTCGCGACGTCCCGCGGCTCCCGGGCGGCCCGTCGCCCCGCACGGTCGCCGGGCAGCTCACCAGAGGTCTCCACCGGGTCCGGTTCCGCCCGGCGTGAGCGCGCCGGCCGGTATCCGTCGGTCTCGGCCCGTGCGTCCTCGATCGGGTCGACCGCGGCGAACCGCCCCGACTCATCCACCACGCCCGCACCGAACCGGCCGCCGTCGGTGTCGCCCGCGCCGAAGCGCCCCCGACCGTGGTCGACCGCGGCGAAGCGACCGGAGTCCGGCTCCACAGCGAAGCGACCGGAGTCCGGCTCCGCAGCGAAGCGACCGGTTTCGGGGTCGGCGCCGAAGCGGCCGGGGTCGCCGAGGCGGGCGGCGGACTCGGCGTAGCGGGTGGGGTCGGTGCCGCGCTGCTCCGGCGGTCGGAACTCGTCGTCCCGGTACCGGGGCTCGGCCGCCCCACGCCAGTCCGCTTCGCCGTAGCCGCGCTCGCGTTCACCGGGATACCAGCGGGGCTCCTGATCTTCGGCAGAACTCCGTCGTCCGTCCACGTCCGGCACCGTATGCGACCGGTCGCGCGGACGCCATTCGCCCCCGGCCAGGCCCTCCGCCCGGTTGGGCTCGGCCAGCCGCCGCCGGGCCGGTGGCCGGGAACCCCCGCCGGCCCGCCACCGTCCACGGCGCCGGAGATCGAGGCAGGCGGGTGAGCGCTCACCAAGATCGTCTGATGCTCAGTAGGCGACGGTAAGCCTCTCCGCCCTGTCCAGCAGCAGACGATCACGGGCCAGAGCCAAGACCTCCGCAAGCCGGGTGGCGGAGAAGGCCACGGACCGTACGGCGATCCGCCGACCAAGCGGAGCTCACCGCCACGGCGGCGCTGACGGCCGCGCTGGCGTGCCTCGTGGATGGCGCGGCGGTGAGGCTGGCCGCCCGATGCCGGCGGTGACCCCGAGCGGTGGGGCGGGCCGGGCGTGGCGGCACGAGTAGGACCGTGGTCGCGCTTCCCGGCTAACTGCGTGATCTTCGATCGGGACGCGTGGGCACCGGCCGGGCGCGCCACGCCCACGTCCAAGTGGTCGGACGGCCACGCCCAGCCGGGGCCCTTAGCACAACGCCGTGAAGTTATGGGCTGATCGGTGTGGTCAAGAGGTTGATGGTGATGGTTGCTTGGTAGGTGCGTCGGTCG
>NZ_JBSWCE010000014.1:0-168193 GCF_056780015.1 Micromonospora sp. R311 | reverse complement strand
AACCCCAGCCAACACCACCCCTACGACAATTCCCCGGCCCTGACCAACCCGGCGAACGTTAGTGGCCACCGCACTAGCGCCTTCAGTGCAGCAGGTACGCGGTCAGCCGGTCGGCGAGCTGCTTCGGGTGGCTGAGCGCCACTGAGTGGCAACCGTCGATCTCATCCGGGGCGACGCCGAGCCGGTCGGCGGCCACCCGACGCTGGGAGTCCGCCAGGAAGAACCGGTCCTCACGGGCGATGAGCACCTTCGTCGGCACGGCCGGCCAGGCGTCCAGAGGCCACGGCTCGTTCCACTCCGCGCTGACCTGCTCCCGGCCATGCGCCGCAGCCTCCTCGACAATCTCGGCCGGTACGCCGTTGTAGAACTGCTGCTCCTCGCTGAGCCCTTCCGTGCCGCGGTGACCGGTGTTGTCCCACCAGTCCCCGGGCCTCTCACCGGGCTGCGGAACCATCGGCGTGAGCAGGACGATCAGCCGCACCGGCAGCTTGTCGGCAATCAGCGGCGCGGTGAACGCCCCATACGAGTGTCCGACGACCACAAGGTCGCTTCGGTCGCCGATCGCGGTGACGACCGTTTCGCAGAACTCGGCAAACCCCGCAGACCTGTCCTCGATCGGCAGCTCCGGCACCACCACGTCGTGACCCCGGATGGCCAGCTCAGGGACCAGAAGATGCCAGTCCCAGGCGCTGCCCCCGCCGCCGTGGATCAGAACGAAAGTCGCCACGCCCCGGAGCCTCACACACGGGTACGACAGCCAGCGGCGCGGCCCGGTTCGCTACACCAGGTCAGCCACCGAAGACCTCACCCGGCAAGATGGCGCCTCGCGCATCAGCGCTGTTCCCGCATCGACCGGATCTGCCGTTGACGGCGCGGGCTTGGATAACCGTTGCCAGCCACCATCATCGCGGCAGTGGTTGGAGGATCCACCTGAGCGGAAGCAACCACTCAAAGAACATCCGGTGAGCGTTCGGCTGGACAACGAGATCGTGGACGGGTAGGACAGCACAGGCGAGGCTCCTGGTCGGGGCATCGGGTTCCCCCTGCGAGAGGCCGGGAAGGGGGCCCGCGAGTCGCGCAACCCACCCCCGACAGGGCATAGTGTCCCGCGGCGTCATCGGCCGATGTCGCCTGCCCGTGGAGAGGGTGGTAGGAAGTGACGACGCGCTTACGTGCCCGATGGGCCCGGGCCGCCGCATTGATCGCGCTGACCGGGGGGACGCTCGCGGTGTCCGCGGCACCCGTGGCGGGCGCCCCGGCACCCATCAGCATCCTGAGCGTGTCGGCGGAGAACGTGAAGCCCGGCGACAAGGTTCGCGTTCAGTTCCGCGTCACGAACAACGGGAGCGGGGCCGAAACGGCCATCGTGGTGGTCAGTGGCGGCCTGCAATGCACCACCGGCTGCCGGGCGGAGCCGAACCTCAAACCCGGCCAGAGCCAGGACTTCCAGGCCACCGTTGTCGCGCCCGAGGTGAGCGCGGGCGAGACCCTCGGTCTCAACATCTCGGTCGCCGTACGGCTCGGCGGGCAGAACAGCTTCGACTACAAGATGGTCTACATTCACGGCCCGGGCACGTCGCAACCCGGCGCGGACGCGCCGCAACCCGGTGCGGACAAGCCGTCGTCCCAGGTGGACCGGGTGTCCGGCCAGGTCCGCGACACCAGCGGCAAGGCGATCGGCGGCGTGGCCCTGACCGTCCGGGACAGCGCCGGGCACGAATACCGTACGACGAGCGACCGGAGCGGCCGGTTCTCGATCAAGTCGGGCGCCGGCAAGACGATCGCCGAGGGCCGGATCACGGTCGTCGCGGCCCTGGCCGGCTATCGCACCACCCGCACGACCGTACAGGGCTCCGCCGGTGACACCGCGAGCGTGCGGCTGACCTTGGCCGCCGTGGCCGCGCCCGCCACGACCCCGCCGTCGCCCACCGCAACGGCGGCAGCGGACGAGGCTGTCGAGCCGGAGACCAGCGTAGCCGCGGCGACACCCCCCGCCCTCGAAGCTGTCAGCAACGAGGGCAGCGGTTCGCTGCCGTTCATCCTGGGCGGCCTGCTGGTCACCGCCGGCCTGGGCGCACTGGCCTTGATGGTGAACCGCCGCCGGAACACGCCGGACAAGCCGGCTCCGTACGCGGCGACTCAGCTGACGGCGCCGGCCGGAGCGGGCATGAGCGACGCACCGACCGCGGTGCTGCACACGAGGCCGCCGGCCGACGGGTTCCCCGGCCCGTACAGCGGGCCCCAGCAGGGCGACATCCAGCAGCTCAGCCACGACCCATACGGCCGGCCGGCCCCCTAATACTGTTGCGGCGGTTCGTAGCTTCCGAGCGTGCTGAGTCGTTTGCGGTAGTGGAAGTTCGGCGGTGTGCTGGATCGCGCGTCACGGAGGCACGACTTTGCCGAGTTCAGCGTGCCGCCAGCCGTACGAGGAGGTCTGCGGTCGGGCGCCTTCACTGTGGGTGCCACCTCGGGCTCGCTGGTGGGTGGGATGCTTTCAGCGGCGACGCCGAGCGGATCCGGGCCGGATGGACGTCTTCCGCGCCCCGAACCGCTCCTGGGCGTCAAGGACCGCATCGGCGTACCGGGTGGCCCAGGCACCCATCGCCTGCATCGGCTCCAGCAGCGCGGCGCCCGCTTCCGTGAGCGCGTAGTCCACCCGCGGTGGCGCTTCCGGAAACGGCCGGCGCTCCACCAGGCCGTTGTACTCCAGCCGGCGTAACGCGTCGTTGAGTACCTTGGGGCTGATCCCGCCGATCCGGGTGATGAGCACCGCCGGACGCATCGGACCGTGCGCGGCGATCGTGAAGACAACGACGCTGTCCCAGCGGTTGGCGAGCACCTCGAATGCCACGCGGGCTCGGCAGTCGGAGGTGTAGGCGTCGAGCTGGTCGGCGCGATTACCCATGCGTTCATCCTGCCCGGTGTATTGCACACCGTTCGGTGTGCATCGGCCTGCCTATCGTCCTGCACGGCGGTGTACCGAGCCGCCGCAGAGCGAGAAACGGAGCAGGCGGATGAAGATCGGCATACTCGGCACGGGGGGTATGGCTGCGGCGCTCGGCGGCGCGTGGACTGCGGCCGGCCAAGACGTGGTGATCGGCGGCCGGAATCAGGGGCGGGCGAAGCAGACCGCCGGACGAATTGGCGCCGCCGGGCATGGCAACTTAGCGGACGCGGCGGGCCACGGCGATGTCATCCTCGTCGCTGTCCCGGCGGCAGACGCGCCGCAACTGGTGTGCGGCCTCGCCGGGAATCTCGCCGGTCGGACGGTCATCGACTGCACCAACCCCGTCGTACCGACCAGCAACGGGTTGATGCTCAGCACCAGTCGCACCATGTCTATGGCGCGGCAACTGGCAACTGCCGCGCCCGACGCGCACGTGGTCAAGGCGTTCAACCTCTGCCACGTGAGCATCTGGACACTGCGTCCGCCAACCTTCGAGGGCGTACCGCTGGCCGTTCCCTACTGCGCCGACCAGGCCGAGGCAGCCGCGGCGACGGAGAACCTCATCAGGTCCATCGGCTGCACTCCTGCGCCCTGCGGCGGGCTGGCGCGGGCGGCGTACCTGGAGGCGACAGCGGCGCTCGCGATCGGGCTGTGGTGGGCGGGCCAGCAGCCGCGCGCCGCGTTCCCCTCCCTGGCAGAGGTGCCACATCGTTGATTCACTCGGCGGCGCAGTTCACGACGTTCTCCCCGGCCACGACGACCGGGCTCGTCATTGAGTTCGCGGGCAGCATGTTCTGCGATGCGCCGGGTACCGCCGCGCTCGACGCCCGGCTCGGTGAACAAGTCTGCGCGCCGGTCGATGGCGCGGTGACCGCGGTCACCTCGTTGTCCAGGGCGTGCAACCGCGTGGTGGTGGCCGTCTCCGCAGTGGCGTCCATCGCCGCTGCCCTCGGTGCCGGCAGGACATCTCATCTTGTGATAGATGAACGCCGAACGGCGGCCCGCTGAACCAGTCGGGCCGCCGCGGCAAAGCGTGGATCAGAGCAAGCGGATGTCCGACGCCTGCGGGCCCTTCGGGCCCTGGGTGATGTCGAACTCCACCCGCTGGTTCTCCGCAAGGCTACGGAAGCCGCTCGCGGAGATCGCCGAGAAATGGGCGAAAACGTCGGCGCCGCCGCCGTCCTGGCTGATGAAGCCGAAGCCCTTGTCGCCGTTGAACCACTTCACGGTACCTGTAGCCATGTCTGCTCCTTCGCAGGCTGTTGGAGACCGCACTGTGCGGACTCGCGCGCCGCCGCGTTGATCAGCCGCGTCGGAAACGACACGAAACGAAAAAGGCACCTGGATGGGTTTTGGTTAACCCATCAGGCGCCGAAACGTCTACGGAAATCAAAACTGCAACCGGGCAACCATAACACAGAATCCGGCGGCCGCCGCCAGCCCCATGCGAACGGCCTCCGTCACAGCACTGCACCGCGAGGCGCAACTTCGATCGCTGCGACGCCTCGGCCGTAGAGTACGACGAGCCGATCACCGTGTTTGGTGCGCAGCACTCCCGAATCCTGCGCCAGTGTCGAGATCACGTGTTCCACAAGCTCGTCCTCGCCGGAGACGTCCGGTTTGTCGTACGTGAGGTCCATGCGGTCGCCGCCGATGAGCCGGACGCGTAGCACCGTAGTTGCCATGTCGTAGAAGCTAGTCGAGTGGGGACGCCAGGTGCAGTGGCGCTGTCGCGGGCTCCTTGGTCGACTCGCCCAGCCAGATGTAGCGACGCTGCTGTTGGTCGCAGGTCGCCGACACAGGCGAGGCTCGGACGATGGACCACACCCGGGCGGACCTGACAATGGACACGAGACGGGTCGTGTCGATCCTCGCCGATAGGGAGCCACATTCATCGCTGGAGTCAGCACCCTGAGCTGGCAGCGGCACCGCTGCGGGTAGTGCGCGTAGAGTGGGTGGTGGATCAGTTCGTCGACATCGTTGGCGGGCCAGCGCCTACCGGGCGTGCTGCCCAGGTCTCGGCAGTGTCCACAGGACAACTTCGAGGTTTGAGGGCCGAGCGTTGGCAGACCATCCGATCGCCACCGACACTTCAGTTTGCTGACGGACAACGCCGCGTCCGTTACAGGCGACGACCAGCGACGCCGTGAGGCAAACCGTCATGATCGGAGGCATGGCTGGCGTCCAGTGGCGGGTCATCCCCTTCAGGCGGCCCTTCGGGAGACGTTTGCCCCAGGCACAACGACGCGTTGGCGTCCTGTCAGCGATCATGCCCGGGTCATCAGCCGCTACCTGCCGACAACAATCAGCCAATCCCGCCCAGCGCGGTACGACGGGGCCGTTGCGGCACGGCCGCGGCAGGTGGGCGCCGATCTGGCGGGCCTGACCGAGCAACACCGACACCACGGAGAAGGACATGACTTTCGTGTTAGCCCCGCCCGCGGTCTCTCCGTCACCATTGCGCGAGCCCGCCAAGACCCTCCGCGAAAGAGGGGCAGACAGTTTTCACGCGGCGCTCGCCGCGGTCCTGGCCACCGGGCTCGAGAATGCTCTTGAAGCGGGTGACCACCCGAAAGCGATCAGCTTCATCAACCGCGGCTTCGCAGAAGGAAGTCCGCAGCTGGGCTGCGACCTCCTCTGCCGGGCAATCGCGGTCGTCGGGACAGCCCGGACTTGGACCGTGCAGCTCGCGCCCCTGCGATCACCGTAGCTCCCTGGATTGACGCAGCCCGCCGCGCTGCGAATCGCTGCTGCACGAGTACTACCCGGCGTTCCGCGACGCCAGCGTGCGTGGTGGCCGGGGGCCCGGGCGGCCGGGACCGGGGGCGGGGAGGCAGGGCACGCCTCCCGCCGCACCCGGTCACCAACCGCGAGGCAGGACATGGCCGGGCCTCTGGGCGCACACCTTCAGGGCACGTCAGGCAGTCGTCGACCGGGCCAGCTGGAACGGGAGCCGGTCGAAGATGAACCTGCTGTACGCGATCCTGCCGTCCCGCACGGTGACGCACTCGGCGGCCGGTCCGCTCGCCACCAGCGTCGTCGTCGTGTCGTACACCAGCACGGCCCGCTCCTCGTCGCCGAACGCGGCGACCGGTTCGGCGCTGACCAGCAACTGCACGAACGGCGCCATGAACGCGCGGTAGGCCTCGGCGCCCTGGATCCGGCCCGCCGGCGCGTCACACACCACGTCGTCGGCGATGTACGCCATGGCCTCGTCGAGGTTCCTGCTCGTCCACGCACGGTGGTACGCCAACGCCACGCGCAGGGCAGGACTGTGCTGATCGGTCATCGCAACTCCAGGTGCATGGTCGGGTCGGGTCTCTCTGCCGGTACTGACACCCGGCGAGACGGAAACGGAACGGTCCGGCGTGGCAGGATCCGAGGGTGACCGAGGTACTGCTGGCTCGCGCCCGAGCCGGTGACGAGCGGGCGTTCCGGGATCTGGTCGAGCCGTACCGGCGTGAGCTGCACCTGCACTGCTACCGGCTGCTGGGGTCGCTGACCGACGCCGAGGACGTGCTGCAGGAGGCGTTGCTGGCGGCCTGGCGGGGCCTGGCCGGCTTCGAGGAGCGGGCCTCGCTGCGGACCTGGCTGTACCGCATCGCCTCCAACCGCTGCCTGAACGCCATCCGGGACAGCGCCCGCCGCATCCCGCCCGCGCCGGTACCGCCGTTCCGGCCGCCCGAACCGACCCGCCGCTCGGAGGTCACCTGGCTGCAGCCGTACCCCGACGCGCTGCTCGACCAGGCGCCCGACCACGCGCCCGGGCCGGAGGCGCGCTACGGCCTTCGGGAGTCGGTCGAGCTGGCGTTCGTGGCCGGGCTCCAGCGGCTGCCGCCGCGCCAGGCCGCCACGTTGGTGCTGCGCGACGTGCTCGGCTACTCCGCGGCCGAGGTGGCCCGGATGCTCGACACCACCGAGACCGCGGTGAAGGGTGCGCTCCAGCGGGCGCGGGCCACCTTGGACCGAAGCCGCCCCGCCAGCCACCGGGTGGCTGCCGGCTCATCCCAGGAGCAGGAGCTGTCCAGGCGGTTCGCGGCGGCGTTCATCGCCCGCGACCTCGACGGCCTGCTCGGGCTGCTCACCGACGACGCGTGGCTGGCCATGCCGCCGGCGCCGCACGAGTACCACGGGCCGGCCGCCGTCGCGTCCTTCCTGCGGGTCAGCGGCGCCTGGCAGGGCGACCGGCGCCTGCTGCTGGTGCCGACCCGGGCGAACCGGCAGCCGGCGTACGGCTGCTACCTCGCCGAGCCCGACGAGCCGGTCGGCCGGCCCGCCGGCGTCATGGTCCTGACCCTGAACGGTGGCGGGATCGGGGGCATGACCCGGTTCCTGGACAACCGGCTGTTCGACCGGTTCGGGCTGCCTCAGCTGGCCCGAGTCGACGTGCACCGGACGTGGGTCGAGGTGGTGTGACGACTCTTCCGACTTCCCGGCCCCACTCCTACAGTGATGGCCACCCCCGCCTGCGAGCCCTTGAGGTGACATGAGCATCCGCGTGTACCGCAACGCCGCCATCCGCACCGGGGACAGCGGCAACCCGGTGGCCCAGGCCATGGCCGTGCGGGGCGAGCGGCTGCTGGCCGTCGGCACCGAGGCGGAGGTGCGCGCCGCCGTGGGACCGGGCGCGGAGCTGATCGACCTGGCCGGCGCGGCCGTGCTCCCCGGGCTCTACGACGCGCACATCCACACCGCGCAGTACGCCCAGAGCCTGGACGCGGTGGACCTGCGCGACGCGGGTTCCCTGGACGAGGCGCTGGCCCGGGTGGCCGCTCACGCGGCGCGGCTGCGGCCGGGCGCCTGGCTGTTCGGCGGCCGGTGGGACAGCAACACCTGGGATCCGCCGGCCCAGCCGGACCGGTACGCGCTGGACTCCGTCTGCCCCGAGCTGCCGGTCGCGCTGCCCAGCGTGGACGGCCACACGGTGTGGGCAAACTCGGCGGCCCTGCGCCTGGTCGGCATCGGCGCCAGCACTCCCGACCCGGTGGGCGGTGAGATCGTCCGGGACGCGACCGGGGAACCGACCGGCATCCTGCGCGAGTCGGCCTGTCGCCCGCTGCGGGACCTGATGGTCTCCCCCGACCTGCGCGACCAGCTCCGCGCCGGGCAGGAGGAGCTGCTCTCCCTCGGCCTGACCAGTGTGCACGACATCGACGGCGAGGACTGCCGGGCGGCGTACCTGGAGCTGCGGGCGGCGGGCGAGCTGAAGCTGCGGGTGCACAAGGCGATCCCGCTGGTCCACCTGGAGGCGGCGATCGCGGAGGGCCGCCGCACCGGGCAGGGCGACGACTGGTTCCGCACCGGGCCCGTGAAGATCTTCAGCGACGGGGCGTTGGGCTCGCACACCTGCCACATGGGCGAGCCCTTCGCCGGCGAGCACGGCAACGTGGGCATCGCCGTCACGCCGTACGAGGACCTGGTCAAACTCTTCGCCCGGGCCGCGGAATCCGGGATCGCGGTGGCCACGCACGCCATCGGCGACCAGGCCAACCATCTGGTCATCGACGCCTACGAAACCATCGGCCGTACGCCCGGGCTGCGGCACCGCATCGAGCACGCCCAGCACCTGCGGGCCGGCGACCTGGCCCGGATGGCCCGGCTGGGCATCGCCGCCTCGATGCAGCCCGTGCACTGCACCAGCGACATCGACCTCGTCGACGCCCTGCTGGCCGGGCACGACCTGGCCTCGTACGCCTGGCGGGGGATGCTGGACGCCGGCGTCGCGCTGGCCTTCGGCTCCGACGCCCCGGTCGAACACCCCAACCCGTTCGCCGCGCTGTACGCGGCGGTGACCCGTACCCGGCCGGACGGGACGCCCGCCGGTGGTTGGCAGCCTGAACAGCGGCTCAGCATGGCCGAGGCCCTCGCCGCCCACACCGTTGGCGCGGCGTACGCCGCGGGCGAGGCGGACCGCAAGGGCGTCCTCGCGCCCGGCATGCTCGCCGACTTCATCGCGGTGGACACCGACCCCTTCCTGGAGTCGCCGGACGCGGTGCTGCGCACCACGGTCCTGACCACCGTCGTCGGCGGCGAGGTCCGCTGGCAACGCGGGTGACCAGCGCGCCCCCGGGCAGCGCTGCCCGGGATGCGGGCCCGGCGTCACGCGGCGGGCAGCGGCCCGCGGAGGCGGTCGATGGCGAGGTCGAGGGCGGCCTCGAGGTGGTCGATCTCTCCGGTGTTGAGCAGCAGCAGTACGCCGCCCTGGATGCCGGCCAGCAGGGCCGCGGCGGCCCGGTCGGCGTCCACGTCCACGGCCATCTCGCCGATCGACTGCATGTGCCGGATGCCGTCGGCGATCTCGTCCTGCCAGCGCCGCATCAGCCCGGTGACCACGGCCCGAGCCGCCGGGGACCGGCGGCTCGCCTGGCCGAGCAGACCGTTGAGCGGGCAGGTCTGGCCCTGCTCCAGGTAGCGGGCGACCAGCCGGTCCCGCCACGCCTGCCAGGCGGGCCAGGAGGTGAGGTTTCCGAGCATCGGCTGCTGGTCGGCGAGCACCTGGTCGGCCTCGTGCTCGGCCACCGCGAGCAGGAGCTCCTCCTTGCCGCCGGGAAAGTAGTGGAAGAGTTGGCTCTTGCTGGTGCGGCTACGCGCCATCACGTCCTCGAGGCGTACCTCGTCGACGCCGCGCTCGCGCACCTCGGCGGCCGCGCCGGCGACGATCCGCGCTCGGGTCGCCTCGCCCTTGCGGGTCAACGCGTGGGTCATCCGGCCTCCGGTGATCAGACGTGCAGGTCCACCGTAACGACACGCCGGTGGTGCCGTGCCACGTCGAGTGGGGTGCCCCGCGCGGTCACGGCGTCGTCCCGCGGGACGACGCCGTGACCGTGTCGGGCGGATAGTCGTCAGTCGACGCCGTTGAAGACCGGCGGCGCGTAGCCGGCCGGCTTGTCGCCGATACCCAGACCGGGGCTGACGATCCAGGACTGGTACGTCGGGGTGAACATCGAGTACGGCGCCGCCAGCGGCTCGGCACTGGCCTGCTCCAACCGGCCGCGCAACTCCCGCGGGATCTCGAAGTCGAGCGCGGCCAGGTTGCCGTCCACCTGCTCGGGGCCGCTCGCCCCGATGATCACGGAACCGACGGCGGGCTGGGTCGCCACCCAGTTGATCGCCACCTGGGCCATGCTCCGGCCCAGCTCGGCGGCGACACTCTCCACCGCCTCGATCACCCGCCAGTCCCGGTCGGTGACCGGTCGCCCGGTGGCGCCCGCGCCGCCGAGCCGCCCCGTACCGGTCAGACCGTCCTCGGTCCGCCGGTACTTGCCGGTGAGCAGGCCGCCGCCGATCGGGCTCCACGCGGTCAGCCCCAGACCCAGGGACTGCGCCATCGGCAGGAACTCCGGCTCGACACCGCGCGCCAGCAGCGAGTACGGCAACTGCAGGTTGATCATCGGGGTCAGCGCGTGCGCCTCGGCGACGCTCTGCGCCCGGGCCGCGTACCAGGCCGGGACGTCCGACAGGCCGGCGTACCGGATCTTGCCGGCCCGCACCAGGTCGTCGAAGGTGCGCACGACCTCCTCGACCGGGGTGATCCGGTCCCAGGTGTGCAACAGGTAGAGGTCGAGGTAGTCGGTGTCGAGCCGGCGTAGCGACGCCTCCACCGCCCGGATCAGGTGCTTGCGGCCGTTGCCGCTGGCGTTCGGGTCGCTCGGATCGATGCTGTTGGTGAACTTGCTCGTCAGCACCAGCCGGTCCCGCACCCCGGCCGACGCGATCAACCGGCCCAGGATCCGCTCGCTCTCGCCGGCGGTGTAGAAGTCCGCCGTGTCGATGAAGTTGCCCCCCGCCTCCAGGTAGCGCCGGAAGATCGGCTCGGCCTCCGCCTCGCTCCTGCCGTACGCGGCGTGGAAACCGGCGGTGCCGAAGTTCATCGTGCCCAGTGCCAGCCGGCTGACCCGAAGTCCGGACCGGCCGAGCAGGTAGTAGTCGTGCCTCACGTGCATCTCCAGATCGCTCGTCCGCCAATTCCGCGACCGGCCCGGGTCCGACCGCCTGGTCCATACAGTGGCTCGACGGAAATGGACCGGCAAGTCCAGAAATCGGTCGTCGGCCGCTCCCCGCCCACCGAGAGCCGCCGCGACCGACCGCGAGGTGGCCTCGACCAGGTCCGGTTCGCCACCCTCCCGCGGCAGGGGCGCATCGACGGAGCTTGACGCCTGCGGATCGAGCTGTTTAGCGTCGGGCATGACCCGGCCCAGGTTCCTGCCGCTGCTCGCCGCCCTGGTCGTCACTGCCGCCGCGGCGGCGTTCCCGCCGTCGGCCGCGTCGGCGGCCCCCGCCGGGCCGGACGCCGGGCCGGGCGTGATGATGCTGGTCGGGGGCGCGCTCGCGGACGACAACAGCGCCGTCTACGGCGAGTTCGTTCGGCAGGCCGGCGCCGCCCAGGCCCGCATCGGCGTGCTGAGCGCCTCGTCGGCCACCCCGCATTGGAGCGCCAACCAGGTCGGCAAGGTCCTCAAGCGGCACGGGGCCGCGGAGGTGACCTGGATCCCGGTGAACGTGAAGCGGGACGGCAGCGGCGACGACCCGGAGCACGCCGCGCTGGCCGCCTCGATGACCGGGTTCTTCTTCGCCGGCGGCGACCAGTTCCGCTACGTCCAGTCGATGATGCACCCGGACGGCTCGGACGGCGCGGTGCTCGCCGCCGTCCGGCAGCGGTTCCTCGCCGGCGCGCCCGTGGCCGGCACCAGCGCCGGCATGCAGATCTTCGCCGGCCCCGACATGATCACCGGCGGGGTGAGCTACCACGGGGTCCGCGACGGGGCCCAGCCCGGGTACTTCGACACCGACGAGGTCCTCGGCTACTGGCCCGCCGGCGGCTTCGGCTTCTTCACCTCCGGCCTGGTCGACACCCACTTCGACGCCCGGGGGCGGACCGGCCGGTCGATCCGGCTCGCCGCGGACACCGGCCACGACCGGGTGCACGGGGTCGGCGAGGACACCGCGTTGATCGTCACCGGGGCGGGCACCGCCGGTGAATCCGCCCGGGTGGTGGGCAGCAACGGGGTGTCCGTGCTCGACCTGCGCGCGGCGCAGGTCGGCCAGGTCGGCGGGCACTGGTCGATCAGCGGTGTCCGCTGGAGCTACCTCACCGACGGCGACAGCTACAGTCCGGGCCGCTGGCAGGTCACCAAGGCCGCCGCCAGCGCGCCGCTGACCCCGGACGACCGGCCGGCCGGGGCACCGTCGGCGGACGTGTTCGGCTCGTACGCGCTGCTCGGCGCGGCGCTCGACCTCGCCGACGCCGGCCGGTCCACCGCGACGACGGGCACGACCGCGGAGGACGCGCCGCCGTTCGTGGTGGGCCTGACCAAGGATTCCGCGTTCGCGGCGTACACCCGGGACGGGAGCGTCGCCGCGTCGTTCACCGACCTGGCCGTGTCGATCCAGGCCGGCTGAGCCGGTCGCGTCCCGGGCGCGGAGGCCCGCGGGCGCATACCGGTCAGCGGGCGCTCGGGGACACCACGGCGCGGGAGCGCCACAGCAGCCAGACGAAGTACGGCGTGCCGATCAACGCGGTGACCAGGCCGGCGGGGACCTGCGCCGGGGCGATGACCGTGCGGCCCAGGGTGTCGGCGACGCTGACCAGCACCGCGCCGAGCAGCGCGGCGACCGGCAGCACCCGGGTGTGCCGCCCGCCGACCAGCGCGCGGGCGGCGTGCGGGGCGACCAGGCCGACGAAGCCGATCACGCCCACCGCCGACACGGCGGTCGAGGTGAGCAGCGCCGCGGCGACCAGCGCGACCAGCCGGGTGCGTTCCAGCCGGACGCCGAGCACCCGCGGGGTGTCGTCGTCGAGGGCGAGCAGGTCCAGTTCCCGCCGGGCGGCCACCACCGCCGGGGTGAGCACCAGCAGCGCGATCGCCACCGGCAGCACCTGGGTCGAGGTCCGCCCGTAGGTGGAGCCGGAGAGCCAGGTCAGCGCCTTGCCGGTGTTCCACGGGTCGAACGCGACGATCAGGAACGTGATCACCGCCATGCCGCCCTGCCAGGCGCCGAAGCCGATCAGGACCAGCCGGTCGGAACTCAGCCCGCCGCGCCAGGCCGCGCCGTAGACCAGCGCGAAGGCGAGGATCGCACCGACCCCGGCGACGCCGGAGACCGCCCAGACGCCGGCCAGCGGCACGAAGGTGAGCAGCGAGACCGCGCCGAGGCCGGCGCCGGCGGTGATGCCGAGGATGCCGGGCTCGGCGAGCGGGTTGCGGCAGACCGCCTGCACGGTGGTGCCGGCCACCGTGAGCGCCGCGCCGGCCAGCGCCGCCGCGGCGACGCGCGGCCACCGCTGGTCCAGCACGAAGGTGTACGCGGGTCCGGTGCGACCCTGCAGCCAGTTGAGGACGTCGCCGAGCAGCACCCAGGTGTCGCCGGCGAGCATCCCGACGACGACCGCGGCGACGGCGATCAGGGCGCAGCAGGTGACCACGGCCCGGTGGAAGCTCGCCGAGCGGACCGCCGCGTGGCCGCCGGGCGGGCGGCGGGTCGGCCCGGCGTCGCGGTGCCGGCAGGCCAGCCAGATCAGGATCGCCGCGCCGAACAGCGTGGTGACGACGCCGGTGGGGATGTCCACGCCGGCCTGCGCGCCCATCACGGCCCGCAGCAGCACGTCGGAGCCGAGCACGATGATCGTGCCGGCGAGGCCGGAGAGCGGCAGCAGCACGCGGTGCCGGTGCACGCCGGGGACCAGCGGCGCGAGCAGCCGGACGATGACCGGCGCGCAGAGCCCGACGAAGCCGACCGGGCCGGTGAGGGTGACCGCCGCGGCGGAGAGCAGGACGGCCAGCACCGTGACGATCAGCCGGGTACGCCGGACGTCGAGACCGAGCACGGTGGCGGTGTCGTCGCCGAGGCCGAGGATGTCCAGGCGGTGCCCGAGCAGGACCAGGGCGACGACGGCGACGCCGATGACCGGGGCGAGTTGGGTGAGCGCGTCCAGGTCGCTCTGCACCAGGGAGCCGTTGCCCCAGGCGAACAGGCCGATGGTGGCCTGCTCGAACAGGATCAGCAGCAGCATGGTCGCCGAGTTCAGCGCCAGCGCGGTGGCGGAGCCGGCCAGGATGAGCCGGGTGGTGTTCGACTGGCCGCCGGCCGACATCGCCATCACCAGGGCGGCCGCGGCCAGCCCGCCGAGCAGGGCGAGCCCGCCCGCGGGCAGCACGGGCAGCGAGATGCCGAACGCGGCGACCGCGACGATGGCCAGGTGCGCTCCGGCGTTGACGGCGAGGGTGTCCGGTGAGGCGAGCGGGTTGCGGGCGATGGACTGCAACGCGGCGCCGGCGAAGCCGAGCGCGACGCCGATGGCGAGCCCGGCGAGCAGACGCGGGAGCCGGGAGGCGACCAGGACGCGGGCCGCCTCGTCGTCGCCACCGGTGGCGAGCCGCAGCAGGTCGAGGGCGCCGATTCCTGAGGTGCCCTGGGTGAGGTGCACCGCCGCGACCACGACCAGGAGCAGGATCGCGGCGGCGAAGGCCCCGAGGACGCGGGGCGTGGACAGGGGCCCGGCCGGAGCCGGCCGGGTGGCCGGCTCCGGGCGCGGGGGTGCGCTCAGCGTGGTCACACCGTGTAGGTCTTCACGAAGTGGTCGACGAACTGCTTGGCGGAGAGCGGGCCGCCGAAGGTCCAGATGCCGTCGGGCATCCGGTGCAGGTTGCCCTGCTTGACGAAGGGCAGCGACTTCCAGATGGCGTTGCCGGCGAGGCCGTCGGCGAAGACGTCGTCGCCGTCGGAGGCGTTGTAGAAGAAGTGCAGGTTCGGGTCCTTGAGCACCGTCATGCCCTCGACGTCGCTCTGGCCCAGGCCCCACACCTCGTCGGTCTTGCCGGTCCAGGCGTTGGTCAGGCCGAGCTGGATGCCGAGCTGGGAGACGAACGAGCCCTGGCCGAACATCCGGATGCTGATCGTGCTGCCCTCCTTCCAGCCGTCGGCGAAGGCGAACGGCCGGCCGGCGGCTCCGGCGTCGGCGATCTTCTTCTTGCCGTCGGCGATGGCGGCGTCGAGGTCGGCGAGGAGCTTCTGCGCCTCCGCGGTCTTGCCGACCGCCTGGGCGATCATGTTCAGGTCCGACCGCAGCCGGCCGAGGTTGTCCTTGGCGTCGCTGCCCTTGGTGACCACCACCGGCACGTACTTCTCCAGCTGGGTGATGAGGGTGCCGCCCCGGCCCTCCTCCATCACCACCAGGTCGGGCTGGAGGGCGACGATCGAGTCGACGCTGGGCTCCGCCCGGGTGCCGACGTCCTTGACGCCCGCGTCGAGCTTGGCGGCGCTGACCCAGGTGGCGTAGCCCTTGGGGTCGGCGACGCCGACCGGCATGACGCCGAGGCTGACCAGCATCTCGACCTCGCCCCACTCCAGGCCGACGACCTTGGTCGCCGGTGCCTTGAGGGTGACCTGCTTGCCGCGGCTGTCGGTGACGGTCACCGGGCCGCTGGCGGAGGAGCTGGACGCCGCCGGGGTGGCGGTGTTCTCGGTGGTGCCGCAGGCGCTGAGCAGCAGCGCGGCCGCCGCGGCGACCAGGGCGGTGACACGGGTACGGGTCATGGTGATCTTTCTCGGGTACGGGTTGGGTTGGTCGGTCAGGCCGGCAGGCGGGTCAGATGCCGGCCCACCGGGCGGGTGGTGACGATTCCGCTGACCGGATCGGTGCTCACCTCGATGCGGATGCCGTACGTCTCGGTGAGGGCATCCTCGGTGAGGACGTCGGCGGGGGTGCCCGCGGCGCGCACCCGGCCCTTCTGCAGCAGCACCACCTCGTCGGCGACGGCGGCGGCCTGGTTGAGGTCGTGCAGGACCACCCCCACCGCGACGTGGTGGTCGTCGGCGAGATCCCGCATCAGGTCGAGGATCTCCACCTGGTAGCGCAGGTCGAGGAAGGTGGTCGGCTCGTCGAGGAGCAGGACCGGGGTGTCCTGCGCCAGGCAGGTGGCGAGCCAGACCCGCTGCAGTTCGCCGCCGGAGAGTTCGTCCACCGGTCGGTCCGCCATGGCGGTGACGCCGGTGACGCCCATCGCGCGGCTGACGGCGGCCGGGCCGTCCGGGTCGTCGGCCCGCCAGCGGCCCCGGTACGGGTGGCGGCCGTAGCCGACCACGTCCCGTACGGTGACGCCGCTGGGCACCGGCCGGCTCTGGGCCAGCAGGGTGACCCGGCGGGCGAACTCCCGGGCCGGCAGCCCGGCGGCGGTGGTGCCGTCGGCGAGCAGCACCGCGCCGCTGCCGATCGGGTGCAGTCGGGCCAGCGCCCGCAGCAGGGTGGACTTGCCGCTGCCGTTCGGGCCGACCAGCGCGGTGACCGACCCCGGCCGCAAGGCGATGGACGCGCCCCGCACCACGGTGCTGCCGTGGTAGCCGAGGTGCAGGTCGACGCCGCGCAGACTCTCGTCCCGGGGCAAGGCTCGGTCGCTCAACACGCGCTTAGGTTAGCCTAACCTTCAAACGTGTCAAGCTGCCCGGTCCGCCCACCCGCGCCGGGTGCCACCGGGCTCAGCGGCGCTCCAGTAGCCGAGCGCCTCGACCCGCTGCCTGGGCACGCCGAGGCCCTTGCGGACGTGCTTGACGATGCCGCGGGTGCTGGCCGCCTCGCAGGCCACCCAGTAGAAGGCGCCGTCCGGGGCGGACGGGATCGCGGCGGTGACGGTTTCCACCAGGTGCCGCCCGCCGTCGCGGCGGGGCACCCAGACCACCTCGTGGTGGCCCCGGGCGCGCGGCGCGAGAGCCTTCTCGCCCTCGTGGGCGTACTCCAGCCAGACGGTTGCGGGGATGGTGGCGGCGGCGTCGAGCAGGCTGTTGACCGCCGGCAGCGAGGCCGCGTCGCCGGCGAGGAACAGGTGAGTCGGCGTCGGGTCGGGCAGGGTGAAGGCGCTGCCCTGGACGGTGGCGACGATGGTGTCGCCGGGCCGGGCCGCGGTGGCCCAGCGCGCCGCGCACCCGTCGTGCAACGCGAACTCCAGGTGAAACCGTCCGGTGGCCGGGTCCGGGTCAACCAGGGTGTACGCCCGCTGGTGCGGGCGGCCGTCGTTGTCGAACCACATCCGGATCCACATCGTCGGGTGCACCCCGCAGGTCTCGAGCAACCCTCCCCCGTCGATCAGGAGGCGGTGGTAGTGCCCGTTCACCGGCTCCGAGTCGAGCACGGTCAGCTTGAAGTCCTTGCCGCCCATGGCCTTGAGCACGAGGGCTTCCCAGTTTCTCTTCACACACGCCTCCAGGGCTCCGAAGTTAGGCGAGGGTAACCTAACCTCGCGGTCCTGGGGAGCGGCGAGAGCCGTAGCACCATGAGCCGAGGCGCGGGATGTACCAGGAGGCATAACCGATGTCCGGCATCGAGCTGGATGACGGCATGCTCGACCACCGTCCGCCGGCCTCTTGCGAACCAGATGCGGACCGTTCGTCCGGGAGGTCCACAGAGGCGCGCGGCTTCCTCATCGGCTCGACGGCATCGGCCGGCCGGACAGGCTGCCGTGAACGAGAACGACCAGGATCATGACGCCGGCCGCAGCGAAGATCACGCCGATCACCCGTTCCAGCAGAACGAAACGCGCCAGACGCTTGTCGTACCGCGCGTCCGGTAGCCAGCGCCAGGGCGGAACTCGCCGTAGCACGCTGGCGGTGACCATCGACCGGCGCACGTGCCACTCCGTCACGCCTCGAAAGTTGGCTGCCAGAGCGACACCGATGAGGCCCATGGTCAGACTCATCAAGACACCGGCCACGAAGCGCCATGTCTCCATCTGCCCTCCTTGGCGCGGGTCACCGACCATACGTGGCCGCGCCGCGCAGAGATCAAGCCTGCTGACGGCCGGTATTGCCATAACACGGCTGATCGACGGCGTGCACGCTCAACCTGTCGTGACACCCGAAACGCCTGCTGTGAACGGCCGGCCCAACTACGTCTCGTGCCGGCTCGGGACCGCTGGGCCGTGCGACTACCGGCCCGTGGATGGCACATCCAGACCGCCCCTCGGCTCCCATTCCTGTGACACCCCTCCCCCGCCGCCGGCTTAGACGCAGGTGGATCAGCCGGTGGCGAAGGAGCTCAGCCATCGGACCGGCCGTGAGGCTCAGCGGTTCGTGCAGCCGGGGTAGGCGTCCACTCGCCCATCGAGCCGCCGTACCACGAGGTGGCCGTCTTTCTGCCAGATCGTCTCGCCGGGACGAACGAGAACCGGTTGATCGAGGAGAAAGTGGCGCCAGCGATCGATCAGTGTGAGGCGGTCGGCCTGTTCGACTGGTGGTATCCGGGCATTGCCCAGCAGGATTGCCAGGTCGGCGACGGGGCGGGTGCGGCCAGGCTGCGGCCAGGGAGCAGACAGGCGTACGCGGCGGGGGTCGCGCCGCCCTGGCCGCTTCCTTCCGGGCGTTGTCACGTCAACAGCATCGGTCTGGGCCCCGGCCCCTTATTCGCCGGGGACGATCACTCGCGCACCGTCGGGCAGCGCGGTCAGCACCCGACGCCGGCCGGTGGCCGGGTCGGCGGCGACCAGCTCACCGCCGACCGCGGTCCAGCGTTGCAGGAGGATCTCGGTGCCGGCGAGACCGAGGAAGCTCTCGCCCTCACCACCCCCGGGCACCACGAGGTCGATCCGGCCGGCCGGTCGGCCGGACCGCAGGTCGACCCCGACCAACGTCATGGGAGGCACCGCCCGCGTCCCCTCCGGCTGGCCGGTCGGGACGTCCTCCGGCCGGGTGACCAGAGCCCACACCGCCGGCGGATCGCCGCCGCCGCGCACGAGCGGGACGAGCGCGTTGCGGATGTCGCCGGGGCCCACCTGTTGGGTGGTGGCGAGCGACACCGAGCGGGCGGTGCGTCCGTCGACGTCCTGAACTGCGATGGTGAGCTGGCTGTGCGGCCGGGCGTTCGGGCCGAGGTTGAACTCCGCGGTGGCCAGTTCACGCCCGTCCAGGAACGCCAGCATCCGGCGGCCCGGCGTCCCGCGCAACGCCAGCGGGCGCAGCTTCCCGCCGGGCAGGGTGAACGCTGCGTACGCCTCGCCGGCGCCGGAGGGTTGCCCGAGCAGCAACGCCTGTCCGTCGGTCGACCACTGCCGCAACTCGTACCCGGGCGGGACGGCCCGCTCGGTGATCCCGGTGAGGTCGCGGATCCACCACTGCCCGTCTCTGCGCTGGGCGAACCACCGCCCGTCCGGGGAGAGCGCCTGACTGAACGCGCCCATGGCGGCCGCCATCCCGACGCCGAACTGTTCACCGGAGGCGGTCACCAGGTACATCGGCCGTCGAGGCAAGGCGCCGGTCGCCACGTCGAAGCCATCGGGGTCGTCGACCTGGTAGAGCAGGGCGCCCCGTCCCACGGCCCGGTCGGTGGGCAGGGCGGTCGGGGTGGCCGGCGGCAGCAGCCGGCCGGGCAGCCCGGCGAGGAGTTCCCGGGCCGTGACCGGGGCGGCGACCTCGGCGGATGCCGGTGACCGGGTGGCGCTCGTCCGCCAGACCGTCACCCCGGCAGCCCCGCCGACCAGCACCCCGGCCACCGCGACCGCCAACCATCCCCGGAGTCGGTGCGGTCCCGGCGGCGTAACGGGTGCCGGCCCCGGTGCCGTGGATTCCATCGTCGTGCCCCCCCGATCCGGGCGTCCTGCCCGCGCACAGCACACGGGAGATGCACCGGACCGTCAACGGCCCGGTCGGGCCCGACTCCCGATCGGGGCCCAATCGTGATCTTCGAGGATATCGGTCTTCCCGGCCGCTGTCGTCAGCCGGCGGGTTGCCTACGTGGTCTTCCGGGAACGCACAGGGCGGAAGGGCTGGCGGGCTCACTGCACCGAAACGGGCGACGGCGTGCCGCTCACGCAGCTCCCGATAAACGATCCCTCGCCCTCTCTCAGCGAGCCGACTTTTCGTCGTCGATCTCGACGTGGGGCGCGTCGTGACCGTCGGGTCCGTCGTAGCGGCGTTCGTAGGCGCCGGAGCACTCCTCCGGATCGCCGTGGGATCCGTGGCTCTTCATCACCGCATGCAGCTCGGGCACCCGAAGGGAAGCACCTGTGGTCGCGGAGCGGATGCGGACCATCTGGGGATCGGCGCGGCCGGCGGCAGCGATTCGACCTTGGAAAACGGCGAAGCTCAGGCCCGAGGCCTTGTCGCCCCGCCCTAGGATCGATGACGATTCATCGCCCGCGGACCGCCGCGTCCCGGGTGACGACGGCGGAGGGCGGTGCGGACATGGGACCGGGCGAGCGGAAACGGCTGTTCGATCAGGCACGCGAGTACTCCACCCGCCAGCACATGTGGACGGAGGCCGACCGGCTCTGGGTCAAGGTGATCGACGCCTATCGGGACGCCACGCGGCATCCCGGTCCGGTCGACTCGGAGGACCGGCGCCAACTGGCCCGCGCGCTGTGGCGTCGGGCGATGCTGCTGTCGGCGCGGGGCCGGCCCGGGCCCGGGATGACTCCCGGCCGCGAGGCGGTGACCGTCTTCGAGCAGCTCAACGACGCGGCGCGGGGCACCAGTCAGGACCCGACGGCGCCCCGCCGGGACGAGGCGTTGGCCGAGCTGATCACCGCCGTGGTCGACGTCGCGGAGATCGCCTTCGCGGCCGGGCAACCCGCCGCCCGCGTCAAGCTGCTGGAGCGGGCGATCGCCGCGGGGCTGCTGTCGGTCGGCTCGCCGCAGACCGCCGGCCCGCGGACGCGGGAGGCGATGGGCACGGCCTACCACAACCAGGCGACCGCACTGCTGCACCTCGCCCTGATCGGGGCCGCCGGCGACGAGGGTCCGACGGAGGCGGCGCTGGCCGCCTCGCGCGCCTGCGAGCTGCGTCAGGGCCTGCTCGACCCGGCCCGCCCGCTCAGCTTCTGGGAGCTGGCCAACACCTACGGCGTGTACGCGCAGTGCCTGGTGCTGATCCGCGACTTCGACCGGGCCCGCACGGTGCTGAAGCTGGGCAACCGGCTGGTGGGGACCCTCGGCCCGGCCGGCGCGGAACCCGCCCTGAAGCTCCGGGTCGCCACCGAGATGCTGTCCCGCGAGCGCGCCGCCGGTGGGACCGGGTCACGCCGTTGGGGCTGGCGGCGACGCTGAGTGGAGCTGCCGCGCGCGGGCCGGGCCAGGTAATTGACGTGCGCGTGCCGGCCCGACGCTCTACGGTTCGGCCGTGGCTCTGGACATCGCGACCCTGGCGGACCGCCCGGACCTGGCACCGCTGCTCGACGAGGACTTCGAGGGGGCGTGGCCGCCGTTCATGCTCTGGGATCCGATGGGCCCGGTGTACTACGGCGTCGCCCACGACCTGTACCCCGAGTTCGTGTTCGCCGCCGTCGACCCCGCCGAGCCCGGCCGCGCCGTCGCCAAGGCGTACGCCGTGCCGCTGCGCTGGACGGAGCCGGAACTGCCCGACGGCGGCTGGGACCGGGTGATCCAGCGGGCCAGCATCAACCGCCTGGCCGGCGCCACCCCCAACATCGTCTCGGCGCTGGAGATCTGCATCCGCCCCGACCGGCGCGGCGCCGGTCTGTCCGCGCTGATGCTCGGCGCCATGCGGCAGACCGTGGCGAAACTGGGCTACGACACGCTGGTCGCGCCGGTGCGGCCCAACGGCAAGCACACCCGGCCCGACCTGCCGATGACCGAGTACGCGGCGCAGGTGCGGGAGGACGGCCTGCCGGTCGACCCGTGGCTGCGGGTGCACGTGCGCGCGGGCGGGCGCATCGAACGCGTCGCCCCCCGGTCGATGATGATCAGCGGGACTCTCGCCGACTGGCGCCGCTGGACCGGCCTGCCGTTCGACGCGAGCGGGCCGGTGCACGTGCCGGGCGCCCTGGTGCCCGTGCACTGCGACGTGGCCCACGACCACGCCGTCTACGTCGAGCCCAACGTCTGGGTCCGTCACCGGCTGTAGCGGCCCCGCACCCGGCGCCGGCCCCGTCGAGTAGCCGGTTCCGTTCGCACACCGGATCAGGACGGGCGTGCCTTGACGTCCGGGGAGGTCCGCTCCGCCATCCGCGCGGAGACCGCGATCACGAACACGAGGGGCACGATCAGCAGTGCCGGCGCCCAGGCGGGCAGGCTTACGGCAACGAGCGCACCGACGGCGGCGCCGGTCATCAGGGCCAGCAGGACGTGCGCCTTCGGCCGCAGACTGTGCCAGGGGCTTCGAGCGGCGACGCCGGCGATCAGGCTGGTGAGGGTGCCGGTCAGGTACGTGGAGGAAAGGCCCGGCACCCCGAACCGCTGAACGGCACTGCTCTGCACGCCCAGCGCCGCTGCCGACAGCATCAGGAGGGTGAGATCGACGTGCTCCGAGTGGTTGGGGAGGTTGACCTCCCAGACGACGAGGAACACGACGAACACCAGGAGTTCCAGGACGAGCGCTGCGGTGACCCGCCGTGGCCAGACCGGGTCGTCAGGCCGGGCCGAGCCGGCGAGACGCGCGCCCGCGAGGACACCGGCGATGAAGCTCACGATGGCGCTGCCTGAGGTCAGGGCGAGCTCGACTTCGCCGCGGCCCGCCGAGAGCCCGAGCAGGACCATGTTGCCCGTCATGACGCTGGCGAAGGCCCCACCGAGGGTGAGGAAGCCGAGGGCGTCGGCGCTGCCGGTCAGAAAGGTGAGCACGACGACGAGGGCGTGCCGCCGCCGCAGCAGATCCGGTCGCTCTCCCCGCACGGCTCTCGGGCGCTTGACGCGTGGCAGTGTTCTCAGCACTGTCAGCCATCCTCACAAGATTGTTCTTCGTATACACTTCGTCTGGACGGTTCACGGAGAGGCGATCAGGTTGACTGAAGACCTGCGGGACAAGATCGGCGCTCAACACCTGCCGCTACGCGATCAGGTCCTCGCCGCACTACGGACCGCCATCATCAACGGCGACTACCTCCCCGGTGAGCGGCTGACCGAGGACCGGTTGGCAGAAGACTTCGGCGTCTCCCGCAACCCCGTCCGGGAGGCGCTGCGCGTCGCGGAAGCGGAGGGCTTCGTCGTGATCCTGCCCCGCCGCGGGGCGGTCGTCGCCTCCCCGAGCAGCGGCACCATCGCGGACATGTTCGCGGTACGCGAGCGCCTGGAGGCGCTGGCCGCCCGGCTGGCGGCCGAGCGGGCGACGGCGGCGGATGTGGCCGCTCTGCGGGCACTGCTGGACCAGGGCCGCGAGGCGACGCAGCGGCAGGACCTGCGCCGGGTCGCCGAGCTGAACAGCGCCCTGCACCTGCGGATCCTCCAGATCAGCGGAAACCCCTGGCTGTCCTCGATCGCCAAGGCGCTCTACCTCCATGTGCAGTGGGTCTTCCGGCTGGGCGCCGCGGAACGGGCAACACACTCGTGGGCCGAGCACATTCAGCTGGTCGACGCGATCGAGTCCGGCGACGGTGACCGGGCCGAGCGGGCCGCACTCGCCCATCTCGACGCGGCGTCCGCGGCGGCCTTCGAGAACGCCGAGAGCGGGTATGGAGCCCTGCAGGGCTAGCGGCCGCAGGCGTAGCCCTGCATTCCGCGCGGGTTCGCTCCGGCCGCGAGCACACCCGTCACCGGGTCGCGGGTCACGGCGCAGAGCCGGCCGAGGCTCCACGGGTCGGACAGCCGCACCTCGTGCCCGTACGCACGCAGTGTCGCCAGCACCTCCGCGTCCAGGCGATCCTCCAGCACCAGGACGCCGGGCTCGCAGTCGCGCGGGTAGAACGACGCCGGCAGGCTGACGGTGTGCCACATGGGCGCGTCGATGGCCTCCTGCAGGGACTGGTCCCGCGCGAGATGGCGGAGCAGGAACTGCAGCTGCCACTGGTCCTGCTGGTCGCCGCCGGGTGTGCCGCACGCCAGGACGGGCTGCCCGTCGCGGTGCACCATGGTCGGGCTCAGTGTGGTGCGTGGTCGGCGTCCCGGGGCGAGCGACGAGGCGAGTCCTTCCTCCAGCCAGAACATCTGCAGGCGGCTGCCGAGGGGGAAGCCGAGTTCCGGAATGGTGGGAGAGCTCTGCAGCCACCCTCCGCTCGGGGTTGCGGAGATCATGTTGCCCCAGCGGTCAACCACGTCGACGTGACAGGTGTCGCCGCGGGTCACCCCGTCGGCCTTCACCGTCGGCTCCCCCGTCGTGGCGTCCGCCAGGTCGGCGCGACGTCCGGCGCCGTGCCGGACACGGCGTGGCAGTCGGGGTTCCGCCCCGTCGGGACGCCCCGGTCGCAACTCCGTCGACGCCTGTGGTCCGATCAGGGCCGCCCGCTGGCGCGCGTACTCCCGGGAGAGGAGTGTCTTGGCGGGCACGTCACCGTCGCCGTACCAGGCCTCGCGGTCGGCGAAGGCGAGCTTGAGCGCCTCGGTCTGGGCGTGGATGCCGGCGGCGGTCGACGGGTCGTACACCCGGGGGTCGTCGAGCGCGTCGAGGACGGACAGCGTCTCCAGCAACACCGGTCCCTGTCCCCAGAAGCCGGTCTTCGCCACCGAGTAGCCGCGCCAGTCGAGGGTGACCGGGTCCTCCCAGGTCGCGCGGTAGGCCGCCATGTCCGCGCCGGTGACGAGGCCGGCATGGGGACGCCCGCTGGAGTCCTGGAAGGGTTGCCGGCTGAACCGGTCGATCGCCTCGGCGACGAAACCCTCACCCCAGGCCCGACGCGCGGCGTCGATCTGTGCCGCCCGGTCGGATCCGGCCGCCCGTCCGGCGTCCACCAGTCGTCGCAGGGTCCGGGCGTAGGCCGGGTTGGCGAACATCACACCCGCCGCCGGCGGTCTGCCGTCGCGTAGCCAGAGCTGCGCGGAGGTGGGCCAGTGCTCCTCGAACAGCGACCGCACGGCGGCAACCGTGTCGCCGACCCTGCCGACCAGCGGGTGGCCCGCGCCGGCGTATCCGATCGCCGGCTCCAGCACGTCCTCGACAGGAAGCGTGCCGTGGTCCCGCAGCAGGAGGAGCCAGGCGTCCACGGCGCCGGGCACGGCCGCCGCGAGCGGACCGGATCCGGGGATGAGCTCCATGCCGAGGGACCGGAAGTGCGCGATGGTGGCGCCGCCCGGCGCCGGCCCCTGTCCACACAGCACCTTCGGGGCCGGGTCCTGGGCCGTCGCCACGATCGCGGGCACCTCGCCGCCGGGCCCGTTGAGGTGTGGCTCAACGACGTGCAGGACGAACCCGGCGGTGGCGGCCGCGTCGAAGGCGTTGCCACCCCGCTCGAGGATGCCCATGGCCGCCTGGCTGGCGAGCCAGTGTGTCGAGGAGACCATCCCGAAGGTTCCCTGCAGGGTCGGCCTGGTGGTGAACGTCATGACAACACCTCGTTCGGGTCGGCGGCCCGGACGTCGGGCCGGTTGCCGTCCGGCTGGACCAGGTGGCACGCGGCCATGCCGCCACCGATCGGTACCTGCGCCGGTACCGTCGTCGCGCACCTGTCGAACGCGAGCGGGCACCGGGTACGGAAGCGGCAGCCTGAGGGAGGATCCAGCGCGGAGGGCAGGTCGTCGCCGAGCAGGACCGGCTGACGCCGGCGTTGGCGAACCGGGTCGGCCACCGGTGCGGCCGACAGCAGCGCCTGGGTGTAGGGGTGGGCAGGTCGGGTGAAGATCTGCTCGCGCGAGCCCTTCTCGACGAGCTGGCCGAGGTACATGACGGCGATGTCGTCGGCCAGGTACTCCACGGCGGACAGGTCGTGGGTGATGAAGAGGCAGGCGAAACCGATGTCCCGCTGCAGGTCGGCGAGGAGGTTGAGCACCGACGCCTGCACGGACACGTCAAGTGCGCTCGTCGGTTCGTCCGCGATGAGCAGCATGGGCTCGGAGATCAGCGCCCGGGCGATGCTGACCCGCTGGCGTTGCCCCCCGGAGAGCTCATGGGGATATCGGCGGGCCACTTCGGCCCTGAGGCCCACCCTTCCCAGTTCCGTGGCGACTCGGGCCTCCCGGTCGCGCCGGGAGATCCGCTTGCCGGACAGCCGTAGCGGCTCGGCCACGATGTCGCCCACCAGCATGCGCGGGTCCAGCGAGCCGGCGGGGTCCTGGAAGACGATCGACACGGTGCTCCGGTGCGGGCGTAGCTGCCGCCGGGACAGGTGGGTGACATCCGCGCCGGCGATCCGGACCGCGCCCGCGGTGGGCTGCACGAGCCGGACCACGCACCGACCCACGGTCGACTTGCCGGAGCCGCTCTCCCCCACCAGCGCCGTGACCCGGCCCTTGGGGATGGTGAGGGACACGCCGTCGACGGCACGGACGGGCCCGAAGTGCATCACCAGGTCCTCGAGTTCGAGGGCGTTCGGCTGCGGCGTCATGCGGTCGTCTCCTCAGGCTGCGTCCGAGGCGTCGGGCAGGGGTGCCAACATGCCGCGAGGTGGGCGGCGAGCGCTGGTCGGACCACCTCCAGCGGCGGCGCGGCCGCCCGGCACAGTGCGTCGGCGGCCGGGCAGCGGTCCGCGAACGTGCACGCGTCGGGCTGGCTCGACAGGACGGGCACCAGGCCGGGTATCTCCTGCAGACGCTCGGTGCCGGCGTGCCTGCCCGGCGTCGGAGAAGCCGACAGGAGTCCGGCCGTGTACCGGTGGTGCGGGTGCGCGAACAGGGCGGTGACCGGCGCTCGCTCGACCACCCGCCCGGCGTACATGACGACGACGCGGTCCGCGATGTCGGCGATCACGCCGAGGTCGTGGGTGATGATGAGGATGGTCGTGCCCAGCCTGTCCCGCAGGTCCCGGAGCACCTGGAGGATGCCGGCCTGGACCGTGACGTCCAGGGCTGTGGTCGGCTCGTCGGCCACCAGCACCTGCGGCCCGCAGGCCACCGCCATCGCGATCATCACCCGCTGACGCATGCCCCCGGAGAGCTGATGCGGGTAGTTGTCGACCCGTTTCGCGGCGGACGGAATACCGACGAGCGACAGCAGCTCGACGGCCCGCGCCCGGGCGGCCCGGCGGGACATCCGCTCGTGGACCTGGAGCACCTCCCCGATCTGACGGCCGACCGTGAGCACCGGGTTCAACGACGTCATCGGTTCCTGGAAGATGTAGGCGATCTCCTTCCCGCGCACCCGACGCAGGACCGACTCACGGGTGCCGACCAGCTCGGTCCCGTTGAGCCGCACCGAGCCGGAGATGCGGGCGCTGTCGGGGAGCAGGCCCGCGATGCTCATCGCCGTGACACTCTTGCCACACCCCGATTCGCCCACCATTCCGACGGTCTCTCGGGAAGCGAGTTCCAGGTCCACCCGGTCGACGGCCGACACGGTTCCGCCCTCGGTGGTGAACGAGACCGAGAGATCGCGTACCTCCAGAACGGGTGCGCCGACCACGGCGGCGGCACCCGCCCGTTGGACCGTCGTCATCAGCGGTCTCCCTTCGGGTCGAGGGCGTCCCGAAGGGCATCGCCGAAGACGTTGAACGCCAGCGCCAGGCCCATGATCACGACGCCGGGAAGGACCGCTGCCCACGGGGCACGCGCGGCGAACTGCTGGGCGGTGGCCAGCATCGTTCCGAGGCTGGGGGCCGGGGGTTGAATGCCGAGGCCGAGGAACGAGAGCACCGCCTCGCCCAGGATCGCGGCCGGGATCGCGACCGTCGCCTGCACCAGGATCACCGACGTCGCGTTGGGCAGGATATGCCGGGCGAGCACCCACGGGTCGCTGGCGCCGTCCACGACCGCCGCGGCGACGAAGTCCAGTGACTTCAGCCGCAGGGTGTCCGAACGCACCACGCGGATCACCCCGGGGATCTGGGCGATCCCGATGGCCACCGCGGCGTTGCCGAGGCTGGCGCCCCGGATGGCCGCCAACCCCACCGCCATGATCAGGAACGGGAACGCGAGCAACAGGTCGGTGAAGCGTGAGATCACCGCGTCCCAGGCCCGGAAGTAGCCCGCGGCGAGCCCGAGCGGCACACCGATGACCAGCGAGGTGGCCACCGCCAGGAGCGCCACCTGAAGGGAGGCCCGCGCCCCGAGCATGATGCGGGACAGGACGTCACGACCCAGGTCGTCGGTCCCCAGGACGTGTCCCGGGGTGCCCGGGGGTGAGAAGGTGTGGGCAAAGTCGGTCTGCTCGACCGAGTAGGGGGCGATCCAGGGCGACAACACGGCGACGACGGCGGCGAGCGCGAGGACCACGAAGCTCACGACGGCTAGCGGGTTCCTCCGCAACCGCCGCAGCACCCGGGTACGCCGGGTGACGGTGGCGGGACCGGTCTCCGCCATCGGAACGGTGAGAACGCTCATGCCGGATCTCCCGTCACCCTGATCCGTGGGTCGATGACCGAGTAGAGCAGGTCCACCAGGAAATTGATCACGATGTAGGCCGTCGCGGTGAGCAGGACGACGGCCTGGATCACCGGGTAGTCCCGCTGGAAGACCGCGTCGATGGTCATCTTGCCGAAGCCGGGGAGCCCGAAGATCTGCTCGGTGACAACCGCCCCCGATATCAGGCCCCCGAGTTGGAGGCCGACGACCGTCACCACCACGATGAGGCTGTTCCGCAGCGCGTGCCGGGTGATGACGGCTCGTGGCCGAAGACCCTTTGCCTTCGCCGTACGCACGTAGTCGGAGGAGAGCGAGTCCAGCATCGCCGAGCGCGTCTGTCGCATGATGATGGCGGCGAGGCCCGTGCCGAGGATCACCGCCGGTAGGACGATGTGGTGCAGGTTGTCCACCGGGTCCTCAAGGAAGGGCACGAATCCCGAGGCCGGGAAGAGCCCCGTGGCCACGGAGAGGTAGAGGATCGCGAGCAGGCCGAGCCAGAAGTGCGGCACCGACAGGCCCACGAGTGCCAGTCCGTTGGCGAGCCACTCCGCGGGGTGCCCGCGGCGTACTGCCGCGAGCACCCCGGCGCCGACGCCCAGCGCCGCGGCGATGAGGATCGCCAGGACGGAGAGTTCGACGGTCACCGGCAGGGCGGTGGTGAGCATCGACGAGACCGGTATCCCGGTTCGGATCGACTCGCCGAAGTCGCCCTGCACGACGCGCTCCACGTACTGCGCGAACTGCAGTGGCAGCGGCTGGTCCAGCCCGTAGTGGTGACGGATGGCCGCCAGCGCCTCCGGGGACCGGTCCTCCCCCGCCAGGGCGAGGGCCGGGTCCCCGGGCAGCGCCCGCACGCCGAGGAACACCACGACCGTCGACAACAGCAGGGTCAGCGCGGACTGCCAGGCGCGCGTGATCAGATACCGGGCCACCGGAGACCTACTTGGTGAACCCGGCGAAGGCCGCGCGGATCACGCCGTCCGGGAAGACCTGCAGGCCCTGGATCTTCCTGGAGACGGCGGTCAGGTTCCGCTGCCGGTAGAGATAGATCAGCGCGTCGTCCTGCTGGAGGATCGCCACCGCCTGCCCGTACAACTTCTTGCGCTCCTCGAGGTCGTTGGACTGGCGAGCCTGGGTCAGCACGGCGTCGAGCTGCGGGTTGCTGTAGCCGGAGACGTTCTGGCTCCCGCCGGTGCCGACGAAGTTCGTGATGTTGGCGTCCGGGTCGATCCGCCCGCTCCAGCCCAGTTGCAGCAGCTCGAAGTTGCCGCGGTCCTGCTCGTCGAGGAGGGAGGAGTACTCCACCGGGTTGATCTTGAGGTCGAATCCGCCGTCCTTCACCATGGCCTGGAGCGCCTGCGCCAGGCGAAGCGTGTCGGGCGTGTTCGACGCGAGCATCGTCACCGGGTACGGCGTCTGGACGCCCGCCTCGGCGAGCAGCTGCTTGGCCTTGGCCGGATCGTGGGGCGGGCAGGTCTGCGCCTCCGGCGACGAGAACGGGCTCGCGGGCGAGATCGGTGAGCAGGCGACGGCCGGGATTCCGTTGAAGACCGCCTGGACCAGCGCCTTCCGGTCGATCGCGTGCTCGAAGGCCTGTCGGACCTTGGCGCTCTGCGCGATCGGACGGTTGATGGGCCTGGGTGTGGTGCCGACGCCATCGACGTTGCCGATGTTGAAGGTGAGTCCCTGGTAGCCGAGCGACTGCGACTGCAGGACCGACACCGAGCTGTCCGCCTGCAACGCGGCGACGTCCTGGGTGGAGATGCTGTCGGCGACCTGGGCGTCGCCGGAGCGCAGGTTGGCCGCGCGGATGCTGGCGTCGCTGAGGATGCGCCACGAGATCGCGTCGAGGTGGACCTTCGCGGCATCGTAGAAGTTGGGGTCCTTGACGACGTCGATCGAGTTCTGCGGCACCCGCTTGGCGAACTTGAAGGGCCCGACGCAGACCGGCGCCGAGGCGAAGTCGTCGCCGAGAGTCTGCAGCGCCTTCGGGCTCATGATCATGCCGGCCCGGTCCGCCAACGCGCCGACCAGGGGCGCGAACGGCTGCTTCAGGCGGATGACGACGGTGTGCGCGTCAGGCGTGTCGACGGTCTCGATGGGACCGAGTTCGCTCTTGCGTGCCGACCGCGCGTTGGTCAGGTGCCGTTGCAGGGTCGCCTTCACGGCGGCGGCGTCGAACCGGGTACCGTCCGCGAAGCGCGCGTCCGGGCGTAGCGGAATGGTCACCGCCTTCCCGTCGCCGCTGGTCGTGGGAAGAGCGCTCGCCAACTGGGGTACGACCTGCGCCTGCTCGTCCACGTCGTAGAGCTTCTGGCACATCGCCTGGAAGACGTAGCGCGAGTAGAGGCTGCGCGACAGGGTCGGGTCCAGCGCGTCCGGCTCCGCGGAGAGGGCGATGACCAACTTACCGCCGTTCTTCACCGCGGCGGGGTCCGCCGGCGTGCCGAAGGAGTCCTGGCCGGCCGATTGGTTGTCGCCGGACTGGGCGCCGCCCCCGCTGTCCGACACCGGCGAGCAGGCTGCGACGGTGCAGGCAACAGCGACCGCCGCCACAGCGGCCCGGAGTGGACGGAGCCTTCGCGGGCTCGTTTCGCTGAAGGAGAGGTTCGTCATCGGGAGCTCCTCGAGTGGGCGATTCGGGGAGCGTATGTTGTATACGATGACCGACGCAAGACCTCCTTCGATGGCTGCTGAGCGGCGACCGGGGCCGTAGTCGCCGGGGCGCGGATCGGCGGGGCACGGGGGACGCCGTCACGAGCCGGCGTGCCGTCGGGCGCCGACGCCGCCGCCCCGCGCGACGCTCCTCGCCTACCCGCCGCCCGACACCTCGGCGGCGCGGCGGACGTCGCCGAGCAGGATCTCCATGTCGCGGCGGGTGGTGCGGTAGTTGAGCACGCAGCCGCGTAGCGCGAAGCGGCCGTTGACGGTCGCGTTCGACAGGTACGAGCTGCCCGCCTGTTGCAGCGACACCATGATCCGCTCGTTGAGGCGGTCGAGCTCCTCCTCGTCGGTTTCGGATCGGGCACCCGTCCGGGCCGACGGAGGCAGGTAGCGGAAGCAGAAGATGGAGAGCCCGACCGGGGCGAGCAGCTCGAAGTCGTCGCTGGCCTCGACGAGTTCCGCCAGGTAGCGGGCGCAGTCGAGGTTGCCCTCGATCGCGTCGCCGATCGCCCGGGAACCGGCGTGCGCCAGCAGCATCCAGACCTTGAGCGCCCGGAAGCGCCGGGAGAGCTCCGGGCCGTGGTCCCAGAACGCGAACGCCTCGGCGGGCTCGGTCTGGGTGACCCGGGTGTAGTCGGCGTCCAGGCGGAAGGCGGCGCGCGCCGCGTCGGGGTCGCGGTAGATGAGACAGCCGCAGTCGGCGGGCAGGTAGAGCCACTTGTGCGGGTCGAGGGCGATCGAATCGGCCTCCGCCAGGCCGTCGAAGAGCGGGCGGGCAGAGGGGGCCAGTCGGGCGAAGCCGCCGTAACACGCGTCGACGTGCAGCCACAGCCCGTACCGGCGCGCGACCGCCGCGATCTCCGGCAGCGGGTCGACCGCGCCGGTGACCACCGTGCCCGCGCTCGCCACCACGCAGAACGGTTCCGCACCCGCGGCCCGGTCCTGCTCGATGGCGCGGACGAGGGCGTCGGCATCCATCCGGAAGCGGGCGTCGACCGCGACCTCGCGGACGTTCGCGCGACCGATGCCGAGCAGCGCGGCAGCCTTGTGGATCGAGTGGTGGGCCTGGGTGGAGGTGTAGACGCGCAGCGGAGCGGGATGGGCGCTCGCGCCACGGGTGGCGACCGCGTCACCGCAGTGCCGGTGTCGGGCGGCGGCGAGCGCGGTGAGGTTGGCCATCGAACCGCCGCTGGTGAAGAGGCCGCCGGCGCTCGGGGCGTAGCCGAGCGCCTCGGTGATCCAGCCGATGGTGACGTGCTCCAGCTCGGTGGGAGCGGGCGCCGACCGCCACGCGGGCAGGTTCGCGTTCAGCGTCGAGGCCAGCAGGTCCGCCACCGACGCGACCGCCGTGCCCGGCGCCGAGACGTACCCGAAGAAGCGCGGGTGCCCGTTGTGCCGGCTGCCGGGCACGATCACGTCGCGGAAGACCGCGAGCAGGTCGGCGAAGTCGCGGCCCTCGACGGGCAGCGGCTCGGCGAGCAGTTCCTGCAGCGCGGCGGCGGTGGTGCGCGGCGCGATGGGCAGGTCGTGCAGTGAGTCGTGGTAGCCGGCGACCCACTCGACGGCCTGGCCGGCCATGTCGCGGATCGTCTCGGCCGAAGGGTCCAGCGCGGAGTCGACGCCGCGCCGGCCGGGTGGGGTCGAAGTCATGGCGGGGAGAGTAGTTCGGCCGGCCGACAGTCCGGCTCCGGTGGCCGGTCGAGGTCCGCGCCGAGCCGGCCACCGGCCGCGCGGACCCCGGAGCGGGACGGCGCCGCTGACCGGACGCCGACGGCTGCGGCCAGCCGGTCGCCGGCTGGCCGGCGCACGTATCCTCGGCGACCATGACAGCCGAACCCGCGCAGCCCGGGCCGGGACGCTCCGGCCACCCGTTGCTGCGCCACCGTGTCCGGGTCTTCGCCGAGGAGCGCGACTGGCAGCCGTTCCACACGCCGAAGAACCTGGCCATGGCGCTCGGCGGTGAGGTCGGTGAGCTGCTCGCCGAGTTCCAGTGGCTCACCCCGGAGCAGTCGGCCGAGGTGATGTCCGACCCGGTGGCCGGCGCCCGGGTCCGGGCCGAGATCGGTGACGTGACGATCTACCTGACCCGCCTCGCCGACGTGCTCGGCATCGACCTGGTCGAGGCCGCCCTGGCCAAGCTCGACGAGGCCGCCGTGCGCTACCCGGTCGAGCAGGCGAAGGGCTCCGCCGCCAAGCGGTGAGCCCGGTGCCGTGCGCCGAGCGGCGGCCCCGCGCGGGCAGCCGCCGAGGGTGCTACTGCCGGATGTCCAGGGCGCCGATCAGACCGTCGCGCAGCGTGAAACGGTGGCGCAGCCGGACCGGGCTGCCCGGGAAGGTGCCCGAGACGAGGGCGGTCACCACCACGTTGCCGCCGGCCTCCTCCGCCACGGCCTCCGGCTCGGCCGTGTGGTCGTACTCGGTCTTGGTCCGCTCGTACCAGGCCCGGATCGCCGCTGGGCCCTCGTGGGTCCGGTTCTCGTCGGCGACGATGGCGTTGTCGGTGAAGCACGCGACGAGCCCCCCGGGGTCGCGTCCGTTGCTGGCCCGGTAGTAACGGGAGATCACGTCAGGGACGGTGACTGTCACGGGTGCGCTCCTCCATGTCCCAGTCGTGGCCGTTCGCGCGTGCGCCCGCACTCGCGGTCCCGCCGCTCGTCCGCAGCCTATCGGCGGCCCGACCGGGGCAGCAGGCCTTTGGGCCGATTCGCCCGTTGCCCGCCGACCTGCCGCAACCGCATTGACACGCAGCGTCGTGCGGCTTCAACTGAAGGTGCCGAGCCCGACCACACCCGGGAGGGACCCATGGACTCCTCGCCCGTCACGCCGGCGCAGGACGCCCAGACGGTACGCCGGCTGCGCCTCGGCATCGGGGTGGTCGGAATGGCGCTGCCGTTCGTGCTGACCGTCGGCCACGCGCTGGTCACCGGCACGCTGACCCTGCTCAACTCGATCAGCGCCTTCTACTACACGGAGATGCGGGACGTCTTCGTCGGCAGTATGTGCGCGATCGGGGTCTTCCTCATCTCCTACCGCCAGCGCAAGGTCGACGACGTGCTCGGCACGATCGCCGGGGTGCTGGCGATCACGGTCGCGCTGTTTCCCGCCGCGACGCATGATCCGGGCGGCACGATCACGTCCGCCGACGTCACGGTCGGTCGGGTGCACCAGATCTCGGCCGCGGCGCTGTTCGTGATCCTCGCCGTCTTCTGCATCGTCCTGTTTCCCCGGGCCGACCCCCGCATCCGTGAGTCCCGAACCCGGGCCCGCAACGGCCTCTACCACGCCTGCGGCGCGATCATCCTCGCCGCCATCGCCCTCGCGGTGGCGAGCAACGCGCTTCCGGAGTCCACCCGGGACACGCTCAAGCCGTTGTTCTGGTGCGAGGCGGTCGCGGTGCTCGCCTTCGGGGTGGCGTGGTTCGCCAAGGGCGAGGCGATGTTCCGGCATTCGCGGGAGGCCGGCCGGCCGGAACGCGACGGCCCGGTCCGGGCCCCGGAGCCGGGCTCGTCGCCGAGCCCGACACCCACCGGCCCGTAGCGACGCCGCACCGGCCGGCGTCAGGCGCCGGCCGCGCCGACGCGCCCGCCGTCACTCGAAGCGGGACGGGTCGCCGGCGCCCCGGCGCAGGATCTCCGGCTCGGACTGCGACAGGTCGACCACGGTGGTCGGCTCCTTCCCGCAGTCGCCGGCGTCGATCACGGCGTCGAGGAGATGGTCGAGCCGTTCCTTGATCTCCCAGCCCTGGGTCATCGGCTCGTCCTCGCCGGGCAGGATCAGCGTGCTCGACAGCAGGGGCTCACCGAGTTCGGCCAGCAGCGCCTGGGCGACCGTGTGGTCCGGGACCCGCACCCCGACGGTGCGCTTCTTCGGGTGCAGCAGCCGCCGCGGCACCTCCCGGGTGGCCGGCAGGATGAAGGTGTAGCTGCCCGGGGTGGAGGCCTTCACCAGCCGGAAGACCGCGTTGCTGACCTTGACGAACTGGCCGAGTTGGGCGAAGTCCCGGCACACCAGGGTGAAGTGGTGCCGCTCGTCCAGGTGCCGGATCTCCCGGATCCGGTCCAGCCCGTCGCGGTTGCCGAGCTGACACCCCAACGCGTAGCAGGAGTCCGTCGGGTAGGCGACCAGCCCGCCGTCCCGGATCAGGTCGACGACCTGCCGCAGGGCCCGGGGCTGCGGGTTGTCCGGGTGCACGTCGTAGTACCTCGCCATCCACCGAGCCTAGGCGCTCCCCGACCACGCGGGCACCAGCGGGGCCGCGGCCGGGCCGACCCTCAGTACCGGCCACCGCGGCCGAACTGCGCGGCCACCCGGTCGTGCAGCGCGGTCAGCGCCGGGCTGACCGAGGCGGTGAGCGGCGTCGGGTCCGCCAACCGCCGCGCCGCCTCCGGCAGCCAGGCGAGGTCCGCGTCGAACCGGCCGCGGGCCGCGCGTACCTCGCCGGCCGGGTCGGCCGGGTCGAGGCGGCGGCCGCCGCGCATCACCGGGACGAGCAGCGGCTCGCGGTTGCCCGGCGGCGGTTCGTCGCGCAGCCCGACCACGTCGCCGGTGGCGCCGGTGGGATCGCGGAAGACCTGCTTGGGGCTGGGCAGGGTGGCCTTGCCCGGCGACAGCTTGAGCACCGGCCGGTCGCCGACGGCGACCAGCTTGTACGCGCTGTCCAGTGATGGCGCGTCGTAGGAGACGCCCATCCGGGTGCCGACGCCGTACGCGTCGATCGGCGCGCCGGTGGCGACGATCGCGGCGATGAGGTCCTCGTCGAGGCTGCCGCTGGCCACGATCTGCGCCCGGGTGAGCCCGGCGGCGTCGAGGATCGCGCGGGTCTGCCCGGCCAGCGCGGCCAGGTCGCCGGAGTCGAGCCGGACGCCGAGCGGCCCGGTCAGGCCGAGTTCGGCGATGACGTCGACGGCGGCCCGCACTCCGGCCGGGGTGTCGTAGGTGTCGACCAGGAAGATCGGGTTCGTGGGGAAGTCGGTGGCGAACGCCCGGAACGCGGCCCGCTCGTCGGGGAACGCCTCGACGTACGAGTGGGCCATCGTGCCGGAGGGCTTGAGTCCGTAGCGCTTGGCGGCCTCGACGTGGCTGGTCGCGGCGAAGCCGGCGATGGCCGACGCACGGGCCACCCCCGCACCGGCGTCGATCCCGTGCGTACGCCGGAACGCGAAGTCGATCAACTGGGCGCCGCCGGCGGCGAGCCGGCAGCGGGCGGCCTTGCTGGCGATCGTGGTCTGGAAGGTGATCAGGTTCAGCAGGCCGGTCTCGACCAGCTGCGCCTCGGCGAGCGGCGCGGTGACCTCCAGCAGCGGCTCGTCGGCGAAGACCACCCGCCCCTCCGGTACCGCCCAGACGTCGCCGGTGAACCGGATCCCGGCCAGCGCGGTCAGGGTCTGCTGGTCGAATCCGCCGACGTCGCGCAGGTAGTCGAGGTCGTCGTCGTCGAAGGCGAAGCCCTCCAGGAACGTCAGCGCCTCGGCCAGGCCGGCGGCCACCAGGAAGCCGCGCCGCGGGGGCAGGCGGCGGGCGAAGAGGCTGAACGTGGCGTGTTCGACCATGCCGCGGCGCAGGTAGCTGGCCGCCATCCGCAGCTCGTACAGGTCGGTCCGCAATCCGGTCATGCCACCTCCTCGACCACGCCACCACTGTGGTCGAGGAGGTGGCGGCACGTACGGCGAACCGGAGAACCTGGGGCCCGCCCGGGCGGGCCGGTCGCGCTCAGCGCTGGGCGGGACGCCGCTGCTCGACCTCGGATGCCGCGTCGTCGAGCAGGCTCGCGAGCCGGACCGGGTCGGCCAGGATGGTCACGTGACCGGTGCGGGGCAGCCGGATCAGGTGGCCGTCGCGGCACGCGTCGAGGAACGCGCGCTCGTCGCCGCGGAACGGGTCACGGTCGCCGTTGACCAGCCAGACCGGGCCGGGGTAGGCGGCCAGGGCGGCGAGGTGGTCCTGTCCGGTGAGCGCCGCGACGACCGCCGGCAGCGCCTCGCAGGAGAATCCGCCCGCGACCACGGAGTCCGCCGCCGGCCGGGGCAGGGCGCGGCGGAACGCGTACACGCTGAACCGGTTGGCCTGCTCGGGAAAGCGGGCGGCGAGGGCGGCGGCCGCGCGGTAGAGCCGGGCCAGCTGGGTCGACCGCGAGGTGCAGCCCATCGCGACCAGCCCCGCCACCCGGTCGGGGAAGCGGGCGGCGGCGGTGATGCCGACGTAGCCGCCGAGTGACAGGCCGGCGAGCAGCGCCCGCCCGCCGACGCGGTCGACGGCCGCGGCGACGGTCTCGGCCGCGGCCGCCAGGGTGAACGCCTCGCCGCGGCGGGTGCCGTGGCCGGGCAGGTCGACCGCGAGGGCCGGCCGGTCGAGTGCGGTGACGACCGGGTCCCACATGGTGCGGCTGACGCGGATGCCGTGGACGAGGACGACGGGCAGGGTCATGCGCTCTCCCCTCATTCGCAACGCAACGATGCGTTGCGTTGTAGTAGAACACAACGCATCGTTGCGTTGCTATCCTCTTCGGTGTGGCACCGCGCAGACAGCAGGAGATCTTCGAGAGCACCCTGACCCTCCTGGCCGAGAAGGGCTACGACCGCCTCACCATCGAGGCGGTGGCCGGGCGCGCCGGCGTGAACAAGACGACGATCTACCGGTGGTGGCCGTCGAAGCCCGCGCTGCTGGCCGACGCGCTCGTGGAGGCGCCGATGCTCGACCTGCCCACCCCGGACACCGGCAGCCTGCGGGGTGACCTGGAAGTGGTGGCGGGGGGCATCGTCGCGCTCCTCACCACGCCACCCGCGGCCGACGTGGCCGTGGCCGCGCTCGCCGCCTCCGCCCACCGGGCCGAGCTGGCGGCCAGCACGCAGCGGTTCTTCGCCGACCGGCTGACCCGGGAGCGCCCGATCTTCGAGCGGGCCGTCCGCCGTGGCGAGCTGGCCCCCGACGCGGACCCTATGACGATCATGGACGCGCTCGCCGGAGCGATCTGGTCCCGCGTGGTCTTCCGGGGGCGACCCGCCGACGACGCCTTCGTCCGCCAGACCGTCTCGATGGTCCTGCACGGCGTGACCGACTGACCCGGGCGGCCGTGCCACGGCAGCCACCTGCGCAGATCTGTCAGGTGGCGCAGCAAGAAGGCCGGCAACCGGGGTAAGCAGCCCCGCGCGGGATCCCGCGACACGAGACCGGTTGCCGGTAGGAGCTGCTTCACGTGCGACATGAGGAGTCGGAAGGGGGCGCCGGGGCTCCGCCACGCCGGAGAACCGTCGCGCTGCTCACCCTGGCCGCTGTGCCGCCGGCGGTGGAGGCCGCCGTGCTGGCCGTCTTCAACTTCTACTCCGCCCGGGGGCTGGCGCCCCAGGTCACCGCCGTCTGGCCGTACGACTCCTACCATGACCTGCGGTGGCTGCTGGTCTACCACGACTCCTGGTCGGCGTTCCTGCTCGGCCTGCTGGCCGTGACCCTGGTCCGCGGTCTGCTCTCGGCGGGGCTGACCGGCCTGGCATGGCCGGCGCACACCCCACGCCCGTCGTACCGCTGGCTGATCCGGCGCAACATCGAGGTGGCGGCCCTCGCCACGGTGATCATCTCGCCGTGGGCCGCCCTCGCCGTGGCGTACTCGGCGGTGGCGCTGTCGTGGTACCTGCTGGCGTCGGTGCTGCCCATGCTCGTGCTGGCGCCGTTCCTCGTGCGCGGCGGCGTCGTCGACAGATGGTGGCGCGGCCTGCCCTCGGCTGCCCTGTTCGGCTGGTCCCTGCTCACCTTCGTGGTCCTCACCGTGGCCGGCGCGCTCATCTCGGTCGTACCGCTGTGGTATGGCATCCCGGTCGCCGCCGCGGCCGGGGTGGCGAACGGCCTGCTCTGGCGGCGGACCGTCACCGCCGCGGCGCTGCCCCCACCGGTGCGCCTGCGCCGGGTGCCGGTGGCACCGCTGGCGATCGTCGTCATCATGGCCTCGGCGGTGTTCGCCGAGGCCGGGCTCGGGATCATGGCCGGCGGGCAGGGCGACTGGCGCGTTCCGGTGCTCTCGGAACGCCTGCCGGAGCAGGTCCCCTATGCCGTGATCGCCATCGCCGGGCACGACTCCAGCTACGACGGCCGGCCCGCGGTGGACCCCCGGGTGGAGCGGTTCTCCTACCGGGGGCTCGACGAACGAAAACGCCCGCTGCCGTACCAGCCGCTGGACACCCACCGATCGGTGGGCTCCAGCGCCGCGCTGCTCTCCGAGCACGTCGAGGCGCTGCGACAGCGGACCGGCCGTCCCGTGGCGCTGCTCGGCGAGAGCGAGGGCGCCATGGTGGCCCGGATGTACCTGGAACGGTGGCCGCAGTCGCCGGTGGAGGCGGTCGTCATGTTCAGCCCGCTGACCCGCCCTGGTCGGGTCTACTACCCACCGGAGGGTTACTCCGGCTGGGGCGTGGTCGCGGGGTGGGAACTGCGCCAGATCGCGCGGCTGTCCAACCTCGCGAAGGAAGTCGACAGCGACCCCGATGAGCCGTTCGTCCGGTCCGTGATCGCGGATGCGGCCTTCTTCCGCAACCGCACGCTCTGCCCGGTCGCCGGAGTGCGGATGATCGCCTTCCTGCCGACCGTCTCCGCCGTGGAGGCACCACCGGGCGAGTACTCCCGGATCCCCACCGTCGAGGTGCCCGGACTGCACGCGTTCCCGCTCGACCAGGAGTTGGTGCGGCGGGCGGTGACGGAGTTCCTCGCCAACGAGCCGGTCCAGCAGCCCCGGCCGGAGTACCGACTCATCCAGCAGTTGGGCGCGGCCTGGCAGGCGCCGCCCCTCGCCCTGTGGCTCAACCCGATCTGGACGGCCGGAATGGAGGCCGACCCGGCGTTCAGCGGTCGCATCTGCGAAGCCCGGTGACGCCGCGCCGGCCCGGCTCGGGGCGGGCGGCGACCGGGGGCTGCCGCGACTAGTGAGGCTTCGACAGATCGCCGAGGGCGACGGCGGGGTCGGCCAGCCGGTCGAGGTCGACCGGCTGCCGGGAGCGGATCAGGTCCTTGATCGGGTCGGTCACGTCCCAGACGTTGACGTTCATGCCCGCCAGCACCCGCCCCCGCGCGGTCCAGAACGCGACGAACTCTCCGGCGGCCAGGTCGCCCCGGACGACGACCCGGTCGTACGAGCCGGGCGGGGCGTGACCGGTGTACTCCATGCCCAGCTCGTACTGGTCGGTGTAGAAGTAGGGCAGCCGGTCGTAGCTGACCGGCCGGCCGAGCATGCCGCGGGCGGCGGCCGGCCCGGAGTGCAGCGCGTTGGCCCAGTGCTCGACCCGCACCCGGGAGTCCAGCAGCGGGTGCTGGGCGTTGGCCAGGTCGCCGGCGGCCCAGACGTGCGGGTCGCTGGTCCGCAGGGTGTGGTCGACGAGGACGCCGTCGTCGACGGCGAGGCCGGCCTGTTCGGCGAGGTCGGTGTCCGGCTGGACGCCGACCCCGACGACGACGAGGTCGGCGGGCAGGGCCGTGCCGTCGGCCAGCAGGACGCCGCTGACCCGGCCGGCACCCTCGAACTCCCGGACCTGGGCGCCGAAGCGGAAGCTCACCCCGTGGGCGCGGTGCAGGTCGGCGAAGACGGTGGCGAGCCGGTCGCCGAGGACCCGTTGCAGGGGCAGGTCGGCGACCTCCACGACGGTGACGCTGGCGCCCCGGGTACGCGCGGCGGCCGCCACCTCCAGGCCGATCCAACCGGCGCCGACGATGACCACGTCCGCCCCGTCGACGAGGGAGTCGGAGATCCGGTCGCTGTCGGCGAGGGTACGCAGCCGCAGCACGCCGTCGAGGTCCGCGCCGGGGACCGGCAGGCTCCTTGCCCGTGCCCCGGTCGCCAGCAGCAGCCGGTCGTACCGGAAGCACTCCCCGTCGGCCGTGGTGACCTGCCGGGACTGTCGGTCGAGGACGGTGGCCCGGGTGCCGGTCCGCAGGTCGACGTCGTGGGCCTGGTACCAGCCGGCGTCGTGCACGTAGACGCTGTCCCGCTCGCTGGTGCCCAGCAGCAGGCCCTTGGAGAGCGCCGGCCGCTCGTACGGGCGCTCGGCCTCCGCGCCGAGCAGGACGAGTTCGCCGTCGAACCCCTCCTCGCGCAGGGTCTGCGCGGCTCTGGCCCCGGCCAGGCCGGCCCCGACGATCACGAACGGGCGTTGCTCGGTCACGGTCTCTCCTAGTGGTCAGGCGCGGGCGCCAACTCCGGTGAGGGTGAAGAACTCGGCGCGGGAGCGCGAGTCGTCGCGCAGCGTGCCGAGCAGCGTGGAGGTGATGGTGGTGGCGCCGACCGCCTGCACCCCGCGCAGGGTCATGCACAGGTGCTCCGCCTCGACCACCACCCCGACGCCCTTCGGGCGCAGGTGGGCGGTGAGCCAGTCGCCGATCTGCTTGGTCAGCCGCTCCTGCACCTGCGGGCCGTGGGCGAAGAGTTCCACCACCCGGGCGAGCTTGGACAGCCCGAGGATCCGCTCGCCGGGCAGGTAGCCGACGTGGGCGACGCCGATGAACGGCAGGAAGTGGTGCTCGCACACCGAGCGGATCGGGATCGCCCGGGCGACGACAAGTTCGTCGTAGCCCTCGTCGTTGTCGAACGTGGTCAGCCGGAACTCGCGCGGGGTGAGCAGGTCGGCGTAGGCGCGGGCCATCCGGCCCGGCGTGTCGGCCAGCCCGTCGGCGTCGAGGTCCACCCCGAGCGCCGCCAGGAACGCGGCGGCGGCCTGCTCGGCGGCGGCCAGGTCCCGGGCGGGCCGGCGCCGCAGGACCTGCAGCGGGCCACCGGGCTCGTCCGCGGCGGCGGACGGACCGTCGGTCGTGGACGCTCGGCCCATCAGGTCCATGTCGACCACCCATCTGTTTTCACCAACCAGCGTTGTCGTTATTCATGCTGGACCCGGTGCGGCAGAATTTCAATAGCGGACGCTGGTGATAATCTCGTGACGTGCCGGACCGGTGGACAGCCGTGGCCGCGCTCGCCGACCCGTCCCGGCGGGCGCTGTACGACCACGTCCGTCACCAGGACCACCCGGTCACCCGCGAGGAGGCCGCCGACGCCACCGGGATCACCCGCGGCCTGGCCGCGTTCCACCTCGACAAGCTCGTCGACGCCGGCCTGCTGCGCGCCCGCTACCAGGCTCCGCCCGAGCAGCCCCGCGGCCGGGGCCGCAGCCCCAAGGTGTACGAGCCGGCCGGCGACGGTCTCGCGGTCACCATCCCGGAACGCCGCTACGAACTGATCGCCGAGATCCTCGCCGACGCGGTGGCCGAGGACCCGGGCCACGCCGACGACGCCGCGCACCGCCTGGCCGGGCGGCGCGGCCGCGAGATCGGCGCCGGCCTGGCCGCGGACGGGTGCGGGCTCCTGGCGGCACTGGACGGCCTCGGATTCGAGCCGCGGGCCGACGCACAGCGCCGGGTGCTGCTGCACAACTGCCCGTTCCACGCCCTGGCCACCCGGCACACCGCCCTGGTCTGCGGCCTGAACCACGCCTTCCTCACCGGGCTGCTCGACGGGCTCGGCGCCGCCGACGTCGAGGCCCGGCTGGCGCCCCGCCCGGGTGCCTGCTGCGTGGAGGTGAGTCCCCCGCGCTCGCGCCGGGGGTAACGGCGGCAGGACGCTCTCCGCGTGATCCGGCTCGCGTTCCAGGATCCGCATGTCGGCGTCGGCGAGGCGGCCCGGTCCCGCCAGGCGCGCAGATCCTCCCGCGGGCGACCGCGCTGGCTGTGACCACGACCAGGCCGCCGAGGACCAGCGCCACCACCGCGATCATCCGAGCCGGTCCCTCCGGTCGAGCCGCTCCCCCGTGAAGCCCGCTCGCGTCCCTTGTCGGATCAGGGTCACAGCGGTCACCGCGTAACCACGGGGCGTTATGAAGTCGAGGACCGTCACCCGACGCGATCTCTTTAGGAGGATCCGTGACCCGAAGACGCGCACTCGCCGCGCACGCGGCGATGCTGCTGATCACCAGCCTGACCGTGCTGGTGGCCCCCAGCCCGGCCGCCGCCGCCCCGTCCGTGGCGCAGAAGCCCGCCAAGCCGAAGCACGTCGGCGTGGTGGAGCCGGTGCGGGCCGGCGAGTCCAAGCCGGTGCGCTCCCTGGCCCGCGCCAGGGGCGGCAACAGGGCCACCGCGCTCACCATCGACACCATGGACGCCCAGCCGGACGTCGCCGGGAAGGCCGATCCGGTGATCCAGGCCGCCGACGCGCCGGTCAACGACGACCTGACGCCGACCAACACCCCGTTCGCCGGCCAGACCGGCGGCACTCCCCCGGACACCGTCGGGGACGTCGGCCCGGACCACTACGTGCAGATGGTCAACACGACCTTCCAGATCTGGAACAAGGACGGCACATCCCCCGCCAACGGCGGACCGTTCCCGATCAACTCACTGTGGACCTCCAACACCGTCAACGACAACGGCTGCGACACCCAGAACGCCGGCGATCCGATCGTGCTGTACGACCAGACCGTCGACCGGTGGATGCTCGCCCAGTTCACCAGCCCGAACACCGCACCGTTCGACATGTGCATCGCCTACTCCCAGACCCCGGACCCCACGGGGGCGTACTTCACCTACTCGTTCCGGTTGAGCGCCTCGCACGACTACGAGAAGTTCGGCGTCTGGTCCGACGGGCTGTACATGTCGACCTTCGAGGGCGGCACTCTCGGGGCGTACGCCTTCGACCGCTCGGCGATGGTCAGCGGCAGCCCCGCCACCTTCCAGTACTTCGGATCCGGCGCCGGCGCCCTCGGCCCCGGTGTGTCCTCCGCCGGCCGGGTGCGGCTGTTCCCCAGCGACTGGGACGGGGTCAACCCGCCGCTGGCCGGGGAGCCGAACCACTTCCTGCTGTCCCGCGACGCCGACAACGGCCAGGGCGGCGCGCAGGACGGCATCGACGTCTACGACTTCCACGTCGACTGGACCGACCCGGCCAACAGCACCTTCGGTCTCGCGACGACGCTGAACACCCAGCCGTTCGACATCAACGTCGGGTGCACCGACGTGGACGGCAACGGCGCCGCCCGCGACTGCATCGACCAGCCCGGCACGACGCAGCAGATCGATGCGCTGCCGGGCCGGCTGATGCACCGCGTGCAGTACCGCAACTTCGGCTCGCACCAGGCCATGGTGGCGGTGCAGTCCTCGGTCGACGCCGACGGCAACGACCGCGTCGGCACCCGCTGGTACGAACTGCGCAACAGCGGCGCCGGCTGGGCCATCCACCAGCAGGGCACCTACGCGCCGGGCACCGCGGACCGATGGATGGGCTCCGCCGCGATGGACAGCAAGGGCAACATCGCCCTCGGCTACAGCATCGTCGACGCCGCCAACAACGTCTTCCCGTCGATCGCCTACACCGGTCGACTCGCCGGCGCACCACTGGGCAGCATGCCCGAGCCGGAGCAGACCATGTTCAGCGGCACCACGTCGCAGACCAACGCCGACCGCTGGGGCGACTACAGCTCGATGAACGTCGACCCCGTCGACGACTGCACGTTCTGGTACACCCAGCAGCACGGCGGCGCCCGGCAGACCCGGATCGGCGCGTTCAAGTTCACCTCGTGCGACCAGACCGACCTGCGGATCAGCAAGAGCGACTCCCCCGACCCGGTGTACGCCGGGCAGCAGCTCACCTACACGGTCACCGTCAGCAACGACGGCCCGAACACGGCGTCCTCGGTCACCGTCACCGACACGCTGCCCGCCGGGGTGACCTTCCTGTCCAGCGCGCCGCCCTGCACCAGCGCGGCCGGCACCCTCACCTGCGCGCTGGGGCAGCTGCTCCCGGGCCAGTCGGTGCCGCTGGTCATCCAGGTCGGCATCCCGCCGGGCTTCCCGTCCGGGACGATCACGAACACCGCCACGGTGGCCGCGGCGAACCAGTTCGACCCGAATCCGGGCAACAACACCGCGACCGCGACCACCACGGTCAGCAGCCGCGCCGATCTCGCCGTCACCAAGATCTGCAAGCCGGACAAGCCGGCGTCCGCCGGCACCCCCGGTTACTGCGACATCCACGTCGACAACCTCGGCCCGTCCGACGCGACGTCCGTGGAGCTGACGGACGTGCTGACCTCGGCGACCCCGTTCGAGGTGGTGAGCGTGACCGTGACCCCGTCCGGGTCCTGCGCGCCCACCGGCACCGGCCCGGTCACCGGCGTCACGATCACCTGCGACCTGGGCACCGAACCGGCCGGCGGCCGGACCACCGTCCGGGTGACCGTGAGCGCGGACGACGTGGCGCAGATCAACGACGTGGCCACGGTCACCAGCGCGACCGAGGATCCGAACACCGCCAACAACCAGGCCACCGGCCGGGTGGAGTTCGTCGGGTCGGCCGACCTGAGCCTGGACAAGACCGGGCCGGCAGCCGTCACGGCGGGCACCCAGATGCAGTACGTCATCACGGTCACCAACGACGGCCCGTCCGTGGCCCGCGACGTGGTGGTCGCCGACACGCTGCCCGCCGGGGTCAGCTTCGTGTCCGTGACGCCGTCGGTCGGCACCTGCACCAACGGCCAGCCGACCGCCCGCGACGTCCGCTGCGGCCTGGGCAACCTGGCCAGCGGCGCGACGGCGACGATCACCATCGGCACGCTGGTCGCGGCCGACGTCGCGCCGGGCACGGTGCTGTTCAACGAGGCGATCGTGTCCAGCGCGACCGCCGACCCGGACAACGACGACGTGCGCGACAGCGTGTCGACGACGGTCAACGCCGCCGCCGACCTGTCGGTGACGAAGACCGACTCGCCCGACCCGGTCCTCGCCGGCGGAAAGATCACCTACACCATCACGGTCAGCAACGCCGGGCCGTCGACCGCGCAGAACGTCGTGGCGACCGACACCCTCCCGGCGGGCACGACCTACGTCAGCGGTGTCGACGGCAACGGCGCCACCGTCTGCACGCTGGTCCAGTCCGACCAGGTCGTGTGCGCACTCGGCGCACTGAACCCGGGGCAGAGCCGGGCGGTGTTCCTCACCGTGCTGGTGGCGCCGTCGGTGCCGACCGGAACGACGCTGACCAACTCGGTGACGGTGTCGGCGACGACACCGGACCCGAGCGCCGGCAACAACACGGCGACCCAGCAGACGACGGTCGGCACCTCCGCCGAACTGTGGCTCGACAAGACCGGCGAGCCACGCTCGGGCAACCCGTCCCCGACGATCGTGTGGACGCTGCGGGTGCACAACGACGCCGGTTGCGAGACCGACGCGCAGTCGACACCGACGCCGACGTGCGGGGCCGGCGGCCCGTCCGACGCGCAGAACGTCACCGTGACGGACAAGCTGCCCCTGGACCCGAAGAAGCTGGTCGTGCAGTACCTCTCGCCGCAGTGCAGCTACGTCAGGGCGACGCACACGGTGACCTGCACGGCGGCCACGGTGCCGGCGGGCGCCACGGCCACCTTCGTCATCGAGACGCAGGCGCAGGGCAGCGTCCGGACGATCCAGAACGCCGCGACGTTGACGAGTTCGACGCCGGACCCGGTGGCCGGCAACAACACCGACGACGTGACCCTCGTGGTGAAGGGAGGCACCGGCAGGTAGGGCCGTAGGCACCGGCCGGTGGGAGCATGCACCGAGGCGCGCTCCCACCGGCCACCGCCGGATCCCCCGGTCGGTGCGGGCGACCGTCAGCCGGCGCAGCGGCATGATCAGTTGGTTGCCCGCGGTGAGGGTGGGCCGGACCGGGTGGGCGGTTCGTCGGTCGGTTCCACCGTGGGTTCGGCCGTCGGCCCGCTGGTCCCGACGGGGGTTCCCGACGTCGTGGCGGGCGGCGCACCGGGACCGGTGGTGCTCGGCGGTGCGGAGCGCGTGGGCGTGGGTTCGGAGGCTCGGGCACCGGGCGTGGCGCCGTCCGGATCAGGCGCCGCGGGCCGGTTCTCGCCCGGGGTATCCGCCGGGTCCCCGTCGACGGTGTCCGGCTGCGACCGGCCGACGGAGGGCGATGGCACATCGGCGGGACCAGGCGCCCAACCGGTGCCGTCAGCGAGCACCACGGCGGCTGCCGCGGTGGCCAGGAACACGAGGACGGCAGCGGCGATCGCCCGCCGCCGGCCCCGGCCGGGCCGGCCCGCGGCCGCATGTGCCGCCTGAGCTGCCGGAGCGGTGGCGCGCGGTGCGGCCGGAGCGGTGGTAAGCGGTGCGGCCGGAGCCACCGTCACGGGCGCGACGGCCGTGGGCGCACCGGACGATCCGGCGACGGCGTCCGCGGTGGCGGCCAGGGCGGCGGCGTCCGCGGTGGCGGCCAGGGCGGCGGCGGTGGGGAACCGGTGATCAGGATCCTTGGCCATCGCGGTGGCGACCAGGTCGCGGGCGGCCGCGGGGACATCGTCGGGCAGCGGGGGTGGTTCCTCGTCGAGGCGGCGCAGCGCCACGGCGACGGGATTGTCACCGGGGTACGGCGGACGGCCGGCAAGGCAGTGGTACGCCACGGCACCCAGCGCGTAGACGTCCACGGCTGACGTGACTCCCGTTCGGGACAGCTGCTCCGGCGCCATGTAGAGGGCCGTGCCCACCACCTGGTTCGCCGCCGTCAACTCGGTCGCCTCCGAGGAGAGCGCGATACCGAAGTCGACGAGGACGACGTGCCCGTCCGGTTCGATGATCAGATTGCCGGGCTTCACGTCCCGATGCACCAGGCCGACATCGTGCGCGGCCTGCAGCGCGCGGGCGGTCTGCGCCACGATCGACATCGTCTCGGTGGTGCTCAGCCGACCGGTCTCCGCGATCCGCGCCGACAAGGGCTGACCCTGCACGTGGGCCATCACGATGTAGGCGAGACCGGACGGGCCCGGTTCGGACACTTCGCCGTAGTCGTAGACCTCCGCGACACCGGGATGCCGCAACGCCGCCATGGCCCGCGCCTCCCGCCGGAAACGCTCGCCGGCGCTCGGCTCCACCATGAACCGGGTGTACAGCACCTTGACGGCCACGGTCCGGTTCAGCGTCTCGTCGACAGCGCGCCACACCTCGCCCATGCCGCCGGCGGCGATCCGGTCGGTCAGGCGGTAACGGTCGCCGATGAGGTCCCCCACGTCCGGCATCCGTTCCCCGTACCCCGGACGCGCGTTTCCTACGCCCGTCGGCCGTCGACCGACCAACCGCCGACCTCAGAGGTGGGCGACGACCTGGCGGACCGGGTGGCCGAGCAGGTCCGCCACCACCCGCTGCTCAGCCGGCGTGAACTCGACGTGGGCACGGGCGGGGTTGAGCACGGCGATCTCGAAGCGCGCGAACCCGCACGGCCAGTGGTAGCCCAGGGTGTCGAGGCCGACCACGGCGCCACAGCAGGGAACGACGGTGTCCAGGCTGTCGAAGGCGCCCTCCGCCTCCTCGAGGAGGTCGCCGTACCAGTCGAGCGGCACATCGCCGCCGCAGCGGGGGCACGCGATCCGTTCCAGGTTCTCGCCCGCGTCGATCGCGATGATCCGGTCGTGGAACTCCACCGACACCTCCAGCATGCCGTCGGGATCGGCGAAGGCGCGCCGGACGAAGGCCGCCGCGTCGGCTGCCGCCGCGGTGTCCGGCTGCCAGCGCGGGTCGGTCGGAATCAGCGAGACGATGAAGTCACTCACGCGGGCATTCTGTCCCCCGCGGGCCGGTGTCCGTGGCCGCCCGGCGTCGCAGCCGACGCCCCGGCTACTGAATGCCGTTGGTGTACGTCAGCGGGACGTCGACCGTGGCGTCCCGGCCGACCGTGACCCGCCGCTCCGGGGTGAACCGGTAACCCTCGACCGGCTCCCCCCGCACGAGGTACGTGTCGGCCGCCACCGGCACGCTGGCCCGACCGTCCGGGCCGGAGCGGCCCCTCGCCACGAAGTCCCTGCTGGTGGAGCGGATCTCGAAGCCGGTGCCGGGTCGGGGTTTCGGGTCGCAGCGCGGGTCGGGGGTGGCCGGGATGTGCGGACACTGCTCGCCGAGTTGAGTGGTGATCCGCACCTCGCCCTGGCCGGCCCGGCCGGGCACCGCGGCGGTGGTCGCGCTGCCGCCCGGGGCGGTGGTCGTCGCGCCGGCGCCAGGGGCGGAGGTCGTCGCGCCGGCGCCAGGGGTGGTCGTCCCGGTCGGGGTGGCGTCACCCGGCGCGTCACATCCCGCCACCAGCAGGACGGCGGCGACGGCTGCGATGACGCCCGGACGGATCGCCATACCTCGACTCTACGGCCTCGATTGGTGCGGACAGCGCGAGTGCCTGGGCCGTGTCGTCGACAAATGCGCCTGGTCGACAGGCTGGTGGCCCGGTTGTCCCAAGTCGTCGCGCCGCGCCTTCTGTGGATCGGACGCGAATCGGGTCGGCAGCCAAACCGGCGGTGTTCCAGCCGGGGGACGCCGGTCAGCCGGGCACCGACGACGACCGGGCGATGGCGGCCAGTTGGGCTCGGGAGGTGATCCCCAGCTTGGGAAACGCCTTGTAGAGGTGGTAGCCGACGGTCCGTGGGCTGAGGAAGAGCTGGGCGGCGATGTCGCGATTGGAGGCGCCCTCGGCCGCCAGCCGGACGACCTGGCGTTCCTGGGGAGTGAGCACGCTGAGCGGGTCGCCGGCCGTGCGCGGCGCGGCCGGCACGTCCCCGGTCGCGCGCAACTCGACCCGGGCCCGCTCGGCCCACAGCTCCGACCCGAGGCTGTCGAAGGTCGCCAGCGCACGGCGCAGCTGGGTCCGGGCGTCCGCCCGCCGCCGCGCCCGCCGCAGCCACTCGCCGTATGCGAGCTGCGTCCTCGCCTGCTCGTACGGCTGGTCGCTCTGCTCGTGCAGGTGTACCGCGTGCACGTAGTGCGCCTCGTCCTCCTCAACGAGGGCGCGGCAGCGCAGGGCGATCGCATCCGACGACGGCTGACGGACGTGCCGTGCCCAGTCCAGGTAGCGGGCGAGCGGCTCCCTCGCCCGCTCCGGCCGGCCGTCGCGGATGGCCGCCTCGACCTGGTCCGCCGCGGAGTGGACGCCGATGTCCACCAGCGGGATGGCCGCCAGCTGCCGCAGCGCCGCGTCCGGCCGGCCCAGCCCGAGTTCCAGCAGGCCCAGCGCCCACCGCCCGATGGCGGCCGCCGGCGCCAGTCCCTGGCGGTCGGCTCTCGCCACGCCCTGTTCCGCCTTCGCCCGACATTCGTCCGTCTCCCCCTGGTGCGCGTGCACCCAGGCGAGCGAGCAGGTGAGGTGACTGACCCGGTGTTCGTGACCCAGCTCGGTGGCCAGCCGCAGCCCCGCGTTCAACGTCGCCCGGGCCTCGCCGTACCGGCCGAGCCACCCCTGTGCGAGCCCCTGCTCCTGCAGCGCGAAGGCGAGCCAGCCGATCATCCCGCTCTCCTGGCAGTCCGCAACGACGGATCCACTGATCTCCTCGCCGAGGTCGGCCCGGCCCAGTGGGAGACAGAGAGCGGCGGCGAAAGTCCGTCCCGGCACCCCCAACCGCACGTGGGCAGATCCGGTCACCGCCTCGCCCATCAGGGGGATCCCACCGGCGCTGTCACCGGCCGACAAGCGGGCCAACCCGAGGGCCCCGCTGACCAGCGGCGAGCCGATCGCCGGTAGCGCGCGCAGGCTGGCGGCGGCCTGCTCCGCCAGCCCCGGGTCACCGGCGTACCAGGCGCAGCGGATGGCCTCCACCAGCAGCCAGGTGGCCTGCTCGGCGGAGCGGGCGGCGACCCGGGGGACGTTGTCCATGATGATCCGGCCCGCGGCGAGCGGTGTGCCCAGCTCGAACTCGCGATGGGCGCGTACCTGGGTCAGCGCGGTGACCATGTCGGGGTCGTCCACCTCGGGCGTGGCGCTGTCGGCGAGCGCGGCGGCCCGACCCATCAGGCCGGCGTCACTGGCTGCCAGTGCGGCGGCGGCCAGCCGTCCGGATCGGCGTACCGGATCGGCGGTGAGCTCGGCGGCCCGCTCGTAGGCCGCCGCGATCGCGGCGTGACCGCCGCGGTTCCGGGCCCGTTCCGCCGTCCCCTCCAACTCCCGGGCGACGTCCTCGTCCGGACCGAGCGTCGCGGCCGCCAGGTGCCACGTCCGCCGGTCGGCCGCGGACGCGGCCGCCGAGCGGGCGAGGGCGTCGGCAAGGGCGCGATGCACGGCGAGGCGTTGGCTGACCGGCGCGCTCTGGTAGGCAGCCGCCCTGATCAGAGGATGGCGGAAGGCGACCGTCGTTCCCCTGATCTCGATCAACCGGCGCCGCTCGGCCGCCTCCAGACCGGGCAGGGCGGCACCTGCGGCGACCAGCGTCTCCAGCTCGCCGGAGCCGTCCGCCGCCGCGATCAGCAACGCGGCCTGCGCGGGCTCGGGAAGCGCGGCTATCTGTGCGTGGAACGCCTCCTGGACCCGATCCGCGACGGGCATGGCGCCCACCGGTGACAGTCGGCCCGCCCGCTGTTCGGCGCTGAGCGCGGCGGGCAGTTCGAGCAGCGCCAGGGGGTTGCCGTCCGCCTCCTCGATGAGCCGCTGCCGTACCTGCGGTGGCAGGTCGGCGGGAAGCAGGGCGGCGGCGGCCGTACCGTCCAGTCCGCCCAGGTGGAGCTCGGGCAGCCCGACGGCCTGGAAACCGGCCCGGGCAGCGAAGATCATGACGACGCCCTCCGCGTCAAGCCGGCGGGCGGCGAACACCAGCGCGTCGATGGACGCCTGGTCGAACCACTGTGCGTCGTCGATGAGGCAGAGCAGGGCGTCGTCCTCCGCCAGATCGGCGAGGAGGCTCAACGTCGCCAGCCCCACCAGGAACCTGCTCACCGGGGCGATTTCACCCAGTCCCAGGGCGCCGCTGAGTGCGGCGGCCTGCGCGTCGGGTAGTGCGGCGATCCGGTCGACCTCGGGCCGCAGCAGCAGGTGGAGCGCGGCGAAGGGCAACGTGGTCTCGGACTCGATACCGACGCCCCGCAGCACCCGCATGCCCGCGGCCCGCCCGGCGGCATGGTCCAACAGCGCCGACTTGCCGATCCCCGCCGGGCCCCGGATGACCAGGGCGCCGCTCCGACCGGCCCGAGCCTCCCCCAGGAGCCGTTCGATGGCGGCCTGTTCCCCCGCTCGTCCCTGCAACACGGTCAGCAACCTACCGTCACGACGACTGATTCGACCGGGCCCGGACCCTCGTAGCTTCGTGATCACAGGCACGTCGGCACCACGAAGGGATCTCCAAGATGACCACCGTCGCCAGCACCGTCCAGACCGCCACCGACGCCCGGCTGCTCCGCTTCGCCCTCAAGCAGGACGCGATGGGCTCGGGCGCCAACGGAGTCGTCTACGTCGTCGTCGCGGCGATCTTCGGCGGGCTGTTCGGCCTTCCCGCCGCGTTCCTCTACCCGGTCGGTGTGTTCCTGGTCGCCTTCGCGGCCGGGCTCCTCCTCCTCGCGTCGCGGCCCACGGTGAGCAGGGCCGCTGTGGCCGTCGTGATGGCGGTCAACGTCGCCTGGGTGGCCGCGAGCGTGGAGCTTCTCATCGCCGGCTGGTTCCCGCTGACCGGCCTCGGCACCGCCCTGGTGATCGCCCAGGCGCTCGTGGTCGCCGGCTTCACCGGCCTGCAGTTCGCCGGTCTGCGCAAGACTTCGGGAAACCCGTGATCTCCGGTGTGGCGGTGCCGGCGGGGACCGCAAGTATCCCGGGCGCGTACTGACGGAGCGCGGTGCGCCGCGGGCCGCCCCACCGGGGCGGGCCCGCGGCAGCACGCCGGGGTCAGGACGCGTCGGGGTTCGCCGGTGCCGGCTCCACGGCGACGGCCAGAGCCCGGATTTCCGGGGCTATCGTGGCGCTGGCGGGTTCACGGCGCAGCTCGCGGAGCAGCCCGGCAACCATGCCGACCATCACGAACAGGAACGGCAGGGCGGCGAGGATGGTCAGCGACTGCAGGGCGGACAGCCCGCCGGCGAGCAGCAGCACCGCGGCCACCAGGCCGGTCAGCACCCCCCACATGGCGACCAGCCAGCTCCTCGGCTCGATGTCGCCGCGGGAGGAGAGCGTGCCCATCACCACCGAGGCGGCGTCGGCTCCGCTGACGAAGAAGAGCGCCACCAGCACCATCACCAGGATCGCGGTGACGGTGAAGAGCGGGAACTCCCGCAGCACCGCGAAGAGCGCCGCCTCCGGGCTCGCCGACACGGCCGCCGACAGGTCGGTGCCGCCGAGTTGCAGGTCGATGGCGGTGCCGCCGAACACCGAGAACCAGACGAAGCTGACCAGGCTCGGGATGGCCACCACACCGAGGACGAACTGGCGAATGGTGCGGCCCCTGGAGATCCGGGCGATGAAGGCGCCGACGAACGGGGTCCAGGAGATCCACCAGGCCCAGTAGAAGATGGTCCAGCCCGCCATCCACTGCTCACCGCCGAAGGCGCCGGTGCGGAAGCTCATCGGGATGAGGTCGTAGAGGTAGCCGCCCGTCGACGCGGTGAGCGTGTTGAGGATGAAGACCGTCGGGCCCACCACGAGCAGGAAGAACAGCAGCGCCACCGCGAGCACCATGTTGGTGTTCGACAGGAACTGGATACCGCGCTTGACACCGGTGACGGCGGACACCACGAACGCCGCGGTGAGCACCGCGATGATGCCGATCGCCAGCGGAGTGGACTTCGGCACGTCCCACAGGTTCGTCAGACCGCTGTTGATCTGAAGGGCGCCCAGACCGAGGGAGACCGCCGAGCCGAACAGCGTCGCGAGGATCGCGAAGATGTCGATGGCCTTGCCGGGGCCGCCCTCGGCGCGCTTCCCGATGAGCGGGAAGAAGGCGCTGCTGATCAGGCCGCGCCGGCCCTTCCGGAAGGTGAAGTAGGCCAGCGCCAGACCGACCACGGCGTAGATCGCCCACGGATGCAGCGCCCAGTGGAAGAACGAATACTCCATGGCCTCCCGGGCGGCCTGCTGGGAGTTCGGTTCGTTGATGCCGCGCGGTGGGGTACCCAGGTGGGACAGCGGCTCGGCGGCGCCCCAGAACATCAGGCCGATGCCCATGCCGGCGCTGAACATCATCGCCACCCAGGAGACGGTGGAGAACTCCGGCTGCTCGTCGTCGCGGCCGAGCTTGATCCGGCCGTACCGGCTCAGCGCCAGCCAGATCGACAGCACCACGAAGCCGGCGCTGGTGAGGACGAAGATCCAGCCGAAGGCGCTGACCACCCAGTCGAGCGCCGTGCCGGTGACCGACGCCAGGTTGTCGGTCGCCGCGACGCCCCACAGGACGAAGAGCACCGACACCGCGGCGGCCACGCCCAGCACGGTCCGGTCGATGTCCCGCCTCCCGCGGTCCGGCCCGACAGGCGCGTCGCCCGGCAGATTGCTGTCCTCAGGTGCCGCAGGTGTGGCAGACACGGTCATGGTCTGTGACCCTCCGTGGTTCGCGGGACGCGGGCGACATCTGCGGGCGCGACGCGCCCGTTGCCCACATCCCTGGTTGGTCCCGACCGACCGAAGCGCTCGGGAACTCGGAAAGCTGTCGCGGATGCGCAAACGTGAGGACTGCTGGGGCGCGATCCTCCGATGCCGGCGACTGGTGCGCGACCACTCTCGAAGTCAATCTTGGAGGTGGCCCTGCGGTTTCATGACGGTTGCGTGACAAGGCCGACCCACGACTGACACAGACGGGTCAGACGGCCTTCCCTGGCCGATGTGGGGATGGAGGGCGAACCGGGCCGGGGAAGGCCGCCTCTCGCGGCGGCGACCAGTTGGTGTGACGAACCGGGCACCGCGCGGGGCAGCCGGTCGAGCCCCGCCTGCCTAGGGTCGAGGCCATGCGGAATGTTGTCGAGGCGCGGGCATGGCTGGGCCAGCACGACGCCAGGCCGATCGCCCGCCCCGCCGGCACGGACGGCGTCGACCACACGCCGATGGTCCGGACCAACCGGGCTCCGTCGGCCGGTGAGCGGAGCGGATCATGAGAATCGCGGTGGTGGGGGCCGGCGGCATCGGCGGCTACTTCGGCGCACGCCTGGCGGCGGCCGGTCACGACGTCGGCTTCCTGGCCCGGGGCCCGCACCTGGCGGCGATGCGTCGGGACGGCCTCCGGGTGCACAGCGTCGTGGGGGACGTCGTGGTGCCCGACGTGCGTGCCTCCGACGACCCGGGTGCCCTCGGTGAGAGCGAGTTCGTCCTCCTCGCCGTGAAGACGTGGCAGCTCGACGCTGTCGTCGACACACTCGGTCCGCTCGTCGGCCCGAGCACGGCGATCGTGACCACCCAGAACGGGGTCGAGACCCCGGAGCGGGTCGCCGAGGCGTTCGGCCGTGCGGCGGTGCTGCCGGGGACCGCGAAGATCTTCGCGCACGTCGAGGCGCCGGGACAGGTGCGGCATGTCGGCGGGCCGGGTCTGTTGACGTACGGCGAGTGGGACAACCGGGTGACCCCGAGGGTCGAACGGCTGCGCCGCGCGCTCGACGAGGCGGGCGTGGCGAGCACCGTGCCGGCGGACATCTGGCTGGAGCTGTGGTCGAAGTTCCTGTTCGTGGCGCCGTTCGGAGGCCTCGGCGCGGCGACGGACGCCCCGATCGGCGTCCTGCGTTCGCGGCCCGGCACCCGGAAGCTGCTCACCACCCTGATGCGGGAGATCCGTGACGTGGCGCTGGCCCGCGGGATCCGCCTGCCCGAGGACATCCTGGAGACCACGCTGGCGTTCGTCGACCAGCAGCCGGAAAGCGGCCGTTCGTCGCTGCAGCGCGACATCCTGGCGGGCCGCCCGTCCGAGCTTGAGGCGTGGACCGGGGCGGTGGTCCGGCTGGGCGCCGCCACGGGGACGCCGACGCCGGCACACGACATCGTCTACGAGCTGCTGGCCGCACGGGTGGCGCAGCCGGGCGATCGTCCCGGCTGATGCCGGTTGACACGGCGGTGCCGGCGTCCCTGGTGGTGCCGCCCTGACGCTGGCCGGCGGTCAGGACGGGTGTGGCAGGAAGCCGACCGTCGTCTGCCCGAACCACTCCGGATCGTCGAGCCAGGGATAGTGCCCGCCGCCGGGCTGTACGGCCAACTCGGCCTGCGGAAACAGGCCGGCGTACTCGGCGGCGCGCTTCGGGGGCAGCGAGACGTCGTACTCGCCGGCGACGAGCAGGACCCGCGCCTGAAGGCGGCCGAGGGCGGATCTGACGGCCTCCGGGTCGACGGCGCCGGCTGAGTAGTAGGCGGCCGCCGCGTCCGCGTTCCGCTGGGTCGCCTCCCCGGCGACGTGGGCCTGGCTGGCCGCGTCCCACCGGCCCCAGAGGAACGGGGCGATCGCCGCCCAGTCAGCGGCCGTGGCGTGGCCCGACCAGATCCGCTCGAACGCGGCGAAGGCGGCCGGGAACCAGGGCTCCCCGCGGCGCAGTTCGGCGACCTGTCGGCGATCCTGGTCGCTGACCTCCAGGCCGACCGCCCGTGGGCTGGGACAGATCAGCGCGAGGCGGCCGACCCGGTCGGGGTGCCGGGCCGCGTACAGCAGGGCGAGGGCGGCACCCGCGGAGTGTGCGACCAGGTCGAGCCGGTCCAGTCCGAGGTGGACGCGCAGTGCCTCGACGTCCGCGACCTGCCGGTCGCACCGGTAGGTCGCCGGGTCCGCCGGGACGGCGGATTCCCCGGTTCCGCGCAGGTCCAGCCGGACCAGCGAGCGATGTGCGGACAGCCCACCCAGATCACCGAGGTAGGCCGCGGCCTGCATGGGCCCGCCGGGAAGGCAGATCAGCGGGTGGCCCGCCCCGCTGCGCTGGTAGGCGAGCCGCGTGCCGTCAGGGCTGTCGAAGGTGGCCATCCGGAGACCCTATGCGCCGGGATCGGCTCCCGAGCGTCCCAGCCTGCCGGTTGCCCGACAGCGCGGTTGAAAGTACCGCGCCGGCACGGGATGCTGAATGCATCCATGTACGCCTATATAGGAGGGTCGGATGCGCCGCCTGCCGATCGTCGCCCTCGTCCTGGCCACCCTGCTGCTCGGCGGGCAGCCCGCCGCCCACGCCGCCACCGCGCCCGCCCCCGACGCCGCGGCGGCGCTGGCGCAGATCGGCACCCCCGGCACCGCCTGGGGCGTCGACCCGGCCACCGGCCGGGCGACCGTCACCGTCGACGACACCGTCACCGGCGCGGACCTCGCGGCGGTGCGCGCGACGGCCGCCCGGGCCGGCGCCGCGCTGCGACACCAGCCCGGCCAACTGCGCATCCTGATCGCCGGCGGGCAGGCCATCTACGGCAGCGGCGGCGGTCGCTGCTCGCTCGGCGCGAACGTGCGCAGCGGCAGCACCTACTACTTCGTCACCGCCGGGCACTGCACGACGGCCGCCGCGACCTGGTACGCCGACAGCGCGCACAGCACCACCATCGGCTCCCGCACCGCCAGCAGCTTCCCGACCAACGACTACGGCCTGGTCCGCTACACCGGCCGGATCGCCCACCCCAGCGCGGTCTACACCCATCCCGGCCTGCTCACCATCCACGGCGCCGGTACCGCGTACGTCGGTCAGGCGGTGTGCCGCAGTGGCGCCACCACCGGCGTGCGGTGTGGCTCGGTGACCGCGCTCAACCAGACCGTCAACTACGCCCAGGGCAGCGTGTCCGGGCTGATCCGCACCAACATCTGCGCCGAGCCCGGCGACAGCGGCGGGCCGCTGTACGTGGCCGCCACCGGCACGATCATCGGCATCCTCTCGGGCGGCAGCGGGAACTGCACCACCGGCGGCACCACCTACTACCAGCCGATCACCGAGGTCCTCGCCGCCTACGGCCTGACCATTCCCTGAGCCCGCCGGGCGGCGCCGGCGCCGCCCGGCAGGCGCTTCCCCGGCGTGACACCCCGTAGTACGGTGACCGGCGGTGCGCCGGGAAGCCTGGTCGGCAGTCGTGACACGTCGTCGACCGGAGGCGCCCGCATGGCCACACCTGCCGTCCGCACCGAACACCTGACCAAGCGCTACGGGCCACTGCTCGCCCTCGACGGGCTGGACCTCACCGTGCCCGCCGGCGAGGTGTTCGGGTTCCTCGGCCCCAACGGCGCCGGGAAGTCCACCACGATCCGGCTGCTGCTCGGCCTGGCACGGCCGACCGCCGGCCGCGCCTGGATCTACGACACCGACGCGGGCGACGTCGCCGCCCACCGCCGGCTGGCGTACGTGCCCGCCGACGTCGCGCTGTGGCCGCAGCTCACCGGTGCGGAGACCCTCGAACTCCTCGCCGCCACCGGTCCCGGTGTCGACCACGGCTACCGTGACGAACTGGTCGACCGGTTCGGCCTCGACCTGTCCAAACCGGGCCGGGCGTACTCCACTGGCAACCGGCAGAAGGTCGCCCTGGTCGCCGCGTTCGCCACCCGGGCGCCGCTGCTCGTCCTCGACGAGCCGACCAGCGGCCTCGACCCGCTGATGGAGCGGGAGTTCCGCCGGGCCATCGCCCACGCCCGCGACCGTGGGCAGACCGTCTTCCTCTGCTCCCACCAGCTCGCCGAGGTCGAGGCGGTCTGCGACCGGGTGGCGATCCTGCGCGCCGGCCGGCTGGTCGACGTCGCCAGCATCCCCGAGCTGCGCCGGCTGCACCGCACCGAGGTGACCGCCCGCTTCACCGGCCCCGCCCCCGACGTGCGCGGCCTGGCCGGAGTCGACGTCCTCGCCCAGGACTCCGACCTGCTGCGACTCACCCTGACCGGGCCGCCCGCACCGGCCCTGCGCGCCCTCGCGGCTGCCGAGGTGACCGCGCTCACGGTCCGGGAGCCGAGCCTGGAGGAGATCTTCCTCGACTACTACGGCGAGCCGGACCGGTGACCGCCACCGCGCACCCCGGGACGGCCCGTACCACGGCCGGCCGCGCCGCCGCCCGACTCGCCGTACGGCAGATCCACCGGGCGGCGCTCGTGGTGCTGGCCGTGACGGTCGGCATGTCCACGTTGGTCGCCGCCACCTACGCCAGCACGGTCGGCGACGGGCTCGACGCCGGTGCGCTCGCCGCACTGGCCCGCAACCCCGCGATCCGCACCCTGTTCGGCGAGCCGGTCGCCCTCGACACCGCCGGCGGTTTCACGGTCTGGCGGACCGGCACGGTGCTCGCCGTCCTGCTGTCGGTGTGGGGCCTGCTCGCCACCACCCGGGTGACCCGCGGCGAGGAGGAGGCCGGCCGCTGGGACCTCCTGCTCGCCGGCCGACTGACCCCGTCCGCCCTGCTCACCCGGCATCTCGCGGCGCTGGCCGCCGCCATGGCCGTGGCCGGGGTCGCGCTCGCCGCGGCGTTGACCGCCGTCGGCACGCCGGCCGGCGGGGCGGTCCTGCACGCCGCCGGCCTGGCGCTGGTCGGCATGTACGCCGTCGCGGCCGCCGCCCTCGCCGCGCAGGTCTTCCCCAGCCGCGCCGGGGCCACCGGGGGCACGCTGGCATTCCTGGGCGTTGCCCTGCTGGCCCGGATGGTCGGCGACGGCGTCACCGCCCTCGGCTGGCTGCGCTGGCTGCCCCCGTACGGCCCACTGGCGCTCACCCGCCCCTACCAGGACGACCGGTGGGCACCCCTGGTCGTGGTCGTCGGCACCACCGTCGCGCTGGCCGGCGCCGCCCTGTCCCTCGCGGGACGGCGGGACGTCCGGGACGGGCTGCTCCGCGCCGCGGCCGGTCGGCCGCCCCGCCTGCGGCTGCTCGGCTCGGTCGAGGCCTTCGCGGTCCGGCGGGCACTGCGGCCCCTCGCCGGTTGGGCGGCCGGGATCGGCGCGTACTTCCTGCTGATCGGGCTGCTCGCCGACTCGATGACCGCCTTCCTCGCCGAGAACCCCCGCTTCGCCGACCTGGCCGCGCAGGCCGGGTTCGCCGGTCTCGGCTCGGTCCGCGGCTACGCCGCCACGCTGTTCGCCCTGCTCGCCATCCCGGTCGGCGCCTTCGCGGCGGTGCGGTTCGCCGCGTTCGCCGGCGCGGAGGCCGCCGGACGGCTGACCCTGCTCCAGGCCGGGCCGACCACCCGGACCCGGCTGCTCGCCGCCGAGGTGGTCACCACGACGGCCGGCGTGCTCGCCCTCGTCACGGTCGGGGCGGTGGCGACCTGGCTCGGCGCCGCCATGGTCGGCGCGGACCTGCCGCTGCCCGCGGCGCTCGCCGGGACGTGGAACGTGATACCGGTGGCGCTGCTCGGCCTCGGGGCGGCGGTCCTCGCCCTGGCCCGGGGCACCCGGGCGGTGGCCGCCCTGGGTCTGCTGCCGACGGCCGGCGGGTTCCTGCTCAAGGTGGTCGCGGACAGCGTCGAGGCGCCCGGCTGGGTGGGCCGGCTGTCACCGTACGCCCATCTCCGGGCCGTACCGGACGTCGCGCCGAACTGGCCGGCGGCGGCTGTCATGCTCATCCTGGCCGGCGCGGCCCTGGTGGCTGGCGCCTGGGGCTACCGCCGCCGTGACCTTCGTCCATAGTGTCGTGACCAGGAAGGCCGTGCGTGTGGCCGGGCCCGACGGACGGACCTGGGCCGGGTGTTCTCGAGACCGGTCCCCATACTGAGGCCGTGGCAGGTCGACGGGAACGGCGTCGGCGCCGGTGGGCCTCCGGGAAGCAGCCGGAGATCCGCCGGCCGGCGCTGCGCGGGCCGAAACCGGGACGCCGGACGCGGGGCCCCGGCTTCGACCGGCCGAGCTGGACCGCCGTCCTGGTCGGGGTTGCCCTGGGCGGTGCGCTGCTGGCCATCGGCATCGATGCCTGGCGCGATCATCATGTGCTGCGGGCCCGCGGCGTCGTGACGAGCGGTCAGATCCTGGAGGTCCGCGGCGGGAAGACCACGCACCTGACGGTGCGCTTCACGACGACCACCGGCGAGGAGGTCACGGCCGAGGTCAGTGACCCCTCCACGAGGACCAGGCAGGAGCCCGGCGCGCCGATCAGGCTGCGCTACGACCCGGACGATCCGGCCGGCCGGGTGGCCGACGCCGACGACGACACGGCCGCCGTCACGCGATGGCTCCTCGTGGTCGGCGGTGGGGCGATGCTGACGGCGATCGGCTGGGCGAGGTGGCGACGGCCGCTGCGCCCGGGTCGGTGAGGGCTCGCGCGGGACGCGGTCGCCGGGCAGACCCTCAGCTCAGCGGATGTCGGGCCGGTCGGGGTCCGGGTCATAGACGTCCGGCACCCCGTCGTGGTCGCGGTCGACGGCCTCGGCCTCGCACACCTGCCGGTGGACGCGGCTGCGGGCGCGCAGGACCACCGAGGCGAGCAGCGCCGAGAGCAGAGAACCGGCGAGCACGCCGACCTTCACGTGGTCGTCCCGCTCGCTACCCAGGCCGAAGGCCAACTCGCCGACGAGCAGGGAGACGGTGAAGCCGATGCCACCGAGCAGCGCGAGACCGAACGCGTCGAGCCAGTTGAGGCCCTCCTCGGGGTCGGCGTGGGTGAATCGGGAGACCAGCCAGGTCGCGCCCAGGATGCCGATCGGCTTGCCGACGACCAGCCCGACGACGATGCCGACCGCGACGCGGTCGGTCAGCGCGGTGGTCAGGCCGGTCAGGCCGCCCACCGCTACCCCGGCGGAGAAGAAGGCGAAGATCGGCACCGCCACGCCGGCCGATATCGGCCGGAAACGGTGCTCGAAGTGCTCGGCCAGCCCCGGGCCGGCATCCGGTCCCCCGGCGGCCTCGCTGCGGACGACCGGGACGGTGAAGGCCAGCAGCACGCCCGCCACGGTGGCGTGCACCCCGGACTCGTGCATCAGCACCCAGGTCACGCCGGCCAGCGGCAGCAGCAGCCACCAGGAGCGGACCCGGCGCTGCACCAGCAGGCCGAAGACCGCCAGTGGGACCAGGGCGCCGAACAGGGGCAGGAGCGACAGGTCGGTGGTGTAGAAGACGGCGATGATCACGATGGCGATCAGGTCGTCGACGACTGCGAGGGTGAGCAGAAAGGTCCGCAGCGCCGGCGGCAGGAACCGGCCGACCACGGCGAGCACCGCCAGGGCGAAGGCGATGTCGGTCGCCGTCGGGATCGCCCAGCCCCTGGCGCCTTCGTCGCCGGCGATCAGGTAGTAGAGCACGGCCGGCGCCAGCACTCCGCCGAAGGCCGCCGCCACCGGCACCGCCGCGCGGCGTGGATCCCGCAGGTCACCGGCAACGAACTCGCGCTTGAGTTCCAGTCCGGCGACGAAGAAGAAGATCGCCAGCAGACCGTCGGCCGCCCAGGTGGCCAGGCTGAGGTCGAGGTGCAGGGCGGCCGGGCCGACCCGGAAGTCCCGGACCGCCTCGTAGTGCTCCGTCCAGGGCGAGTTCGACCAGAGCAGGGCCAGCAGCGCCCCGACCAGCAGAAGCGCTCCGCCCACCGTCTCCCGCCGCAGGATCTCGGCGATGCGGCTGGTCTCGGTCCACGAGCGGCGGGCGAACAGGCTGGGACGGCGCCGGGTGGCGTCGGTCACGGAATCTCCTCGTCGGCAGGGGTCGCGTCATCCATCGCCGACCAGACTTCCCGGCACACCGGAACCAACGTTATCCGCCGCTGCGCCGGACGCATCGACGATCCCATGCATCCGCCCGTCGGGAGGGGCCTGCCGTAACGTACCCGACCTTCGGCCGACACGGTGCGCTTACCCGTCGCCACGACGGGTAAGCCATCGCATGGTCTGCGCGTCCGGATCGCCCGTCCCGGGGAGCCCAGGTGGCTGAGCTCTGGTGGGCCGTCGTGGCGATCGTGGCATGGCTGGTGACCGGCCTGGTCACCGCGGCGGTGTTCGTCACCCGCGGCGGCCACCGTCACCTGCTCTGGTACCTCGTCGGCGGACTGCTCGGCCCGCTGTTCATCCCGATCGCCGTCGAGCGAGGTCGGGCCGCCCCACAGCGGATCGACGTCCGCTCCCGCGCACCGGCGCCGACCGGGCCCGGACTGCGCGTGCTGGTCGGGCTGGACGGGTCGCCCGACTCCGACCGGGCGCTGCGCGCCGTCGCCCACGCGCTGACCGGGACCACCAGCGAACTGGTGCTGGTCTCCGTGACCGACCCGGACCTGGTCGACATCGAAGCCCACGAGGAGCACCAGCGCGCCCGGCGGATGTTGAACGAGATTGCGAACACCCTGCCGGACGAGTTGCCCGCCGCGATCACGGAGGTGGTGGCCGGCCACCCGGTCGACGCCATCCTGACCGTCGCCGACGCCCGCGACGTGGACCTGCTGGTGATCGGGCGGCGGGGACACGGGCTCGACGAGAAGCTGCTGGGCAACGTGGCGGAGGACCTGGCGCGCCGCAGCCCGCGCGCCGTCCTGCTGGGCAGCCTGCCCGGACGCTGACCAGGCCTCCCCGGGGCGCACGTGAGCCGAGTCACTCCCGCGTGGCGCCGAAGCGGCACCGGCCTCGGCCGGGACGGGGCCCTGGTCGGGGCCGGCGGCGTTCGTCGGAGCTACCGGAACGCGGCGACGGTTCGCGCCGCCCAGTCGGCGTACGGCCGTGCCGGACGACCGAGGATCCGCCGCACGTCGGGGCTCACGCGCTGCTCCGCCGCGACCGGTGCACCGAGCATGTCAGCGTGGCGTCCACCACCGGCTCGGGCATGAACCGCAGCGTCTGCGTCCGGGCCTCCGCCCGGCTCCGCTCGACGGACCGGACCGGCTCGCCCAACGCGTTCCCGATCGCGGCCACCTGCTGGCGCGGCGAGATCGGCGCCGGCCCGGTCAGCTCGTACGTCCGGCCGTCGAAGCTGACCGTTCGTGACACGGCGGGGGTGTGCGGGGCCGGCAACCCCGCACACCCCCTGTGCGCGCTGTTCGACGTCAGCCCTACGGCAGGGCCGCGATGCCCTTGCGGTAGTTCTCCCCGTTGCCGTCCGGACGGTAGTTGTTCTCGACGTTGCCCGCCGAGTCCACCGAGAACCAGTGCACCCGGGTGCCGGCCGGGACGGTCAGCGTCTCCCCGCCCTCCCGGATGCCGGCGGAGCCGTACAGCGTGGAGCTGTACGTCGGAGCGGCGCTGTCGAGGGTGTAGAAGACCGCGGCCGGTTCGGAGGACTCGAACGTCACGTTCACCATGCCCGGCGTGGAACTCGGCGCGACCTTCAACGTGCTCTCCGGCCGCTGCTTGTCCTTGGCGAAGTCACGGGCCACCCGCATCAACTCGACCAGCCCGTTGGCGAACTCCATCGTCTCCGCGTGCGCCTCCTCCCACTGGGGTTGGAAGGAGGTGCCGACCTCGAAGTTCCAGGCGTAGATGCCGTACTTGTACCAGAGCATGTCCCCGGAGTTGCCCGCCGCCGAGTAGAGCACGTCGGAGATCGGGCCGGTGCGCGCCGGGGTGACCGCCATGTTGCGGTGCCGCTTGATGGCGGTCAGGATCCGCGACGAGGCGCCCCAGAAGGCGGACTCCTCGGCCAGCGTCGGCCGCGGCGCCGAGACCCGGTCCGGCAGCGCGTACGCGCCCGGCGACCACATGAAGTAGTTGCCCGAGGAGTGCAGGTTCATCGAGAACCTGATGTTCGGGCGCGCGGCCAGCCAGTCGAGGTTGCGGTTCTCCGGCTCGGACAGCTCGCTCGGCCCGGAGTAGGTGCCGCTGGTGCAGCTCGACGACGCACCCGAGTAGCCGTCGAAGAGGCTGTACTCGGTGTAGTTGCGGTTGTTGTCCACACCCCACGAGTTGCGGGCCAGGAAGTCGGCGGAGCCGGTCAGCGGGCAGTGGTTGGTCATGTTCTTGCGCTGCGAGTTGAAGTCGTAGAACGAGTAGTGCCCGCCGTCCGGGTTGATCGACGGCGCGATCCAGATGTCGAGGTTGTTCAACAGCTGCTTGGTCTGCCCGTCGTGGGCGTAGTTGCGCAGCAGCCGCTCGGCGGTCTCGACGGTGACCAGCGGCGGCACCCACTCCCGGGCGTGTTCCTGGGCGTAGGCGAGCACGCCGAGCTTCGATCCGTCGCGGTGCTTGCCGATCCGGATCGCGTACACCGGGTGCGGCTCCCGGGAGACGCTGGCCGGGGCGCTCAGCCCGTCGGTGAGCGGGGTGCGCGCGGCCGGCGCGACCACGCCGGTGCCCGGGCTGCCCCGATAGGTGTACGCCCGCAGCAGCGAGCCGGCGCGGGCGTTGAGCGCCGCGACGACCTGGGCGGCGGTGCTGGTCACCGTGCCCGCGCCGTCGGTCCCCAGGGTCACCCGTACCGCGGAGCCGGTGACGGCCACCGACAGCGGCGTGTTCGCCGCGCCCGGGGCGGCGATCTCCACGGAGACGTTGTTACCGCCCTCGTGCCCCCAGGCCAGCGAGTCCACCGCGACCCTGCTGTCGTTGGCGGTGCCGAACACCGCCTGCGCGTGCCGGCGGTAGCCGTTGGTCTTGTACGGCAGCTCGACGATCTCGGCCAGGTCCGGGAACTCCGCGGCCAGCTGGTGGATCCGCCCGTACAGCTCGGTGGGGGTCAGGTAGCTGGTGACGAAGTCCTTCTGGTAGCCGGGACCCTCCGGGCCGTCACCCGGGGTCGGCAGCCACTCCCGCACCGTGGCGATCGCCACGTCACCGGTCGGGCTGGTGATCCGGATGCGGTCGGGGCGGCTGGTCACCGTCGCGGCGCCGCGGTGGTAGAGGTAGACGCCGGCGTCGACGAAGCGGGAGATGGTCTGCGTGCCGCCGGAGCCGAACTCGGTGCCCGGGCCGCTGTCCCGCTCGACGGTCAGCGCGTTCGTGGCCGTCTGTCCCTGCGCCCACTTCGCCTCCACGGACAGGACCTGGTTGGTCCCGGAGGTGTAGTAGTCCGCGCGGATGATCTTCACGTCGGAGACGTCCGGCGCGGTCGGGTCGGCCGCGGCGGTGGCGAACTGCCGGTTCTCGGCGGCGTGCCCGGCGATGGTGGCCTCGCGTTCCGCCACCCGCTCCTTGGCGTCGGTCGGCCGGTGCACCACCTTGCCGAGCCGGAAGCCGGCCGCGGTCAGCGCCGCGCCCTCGCTGGCCGTGATGACCGCGTGCGCGACGACGCCGTCCTGCGTGTGGGCGACGTGGTGGTCGAGGTCGACGCCGGTGGCGACGAGGGCGTCCAGCTGGGCGGTGTCGGCGAGCAGCACCTCGACGACGTTCGCCTCCTCGTCGCCGACCCGGACCAGGTCGACGGAGGGCGGGGCGGCGGCCGGGGCGGTGGCCGAGGCCGGGCTGACCAGCAGCACCACGGCCATCGCCCCGGCCAGCGCGGCGGGCAGGGGAAGGCGGCGTCGCCACCGGGGACCTAGGGGATCACGCATCTGTCGACCCTTCTGTTTCTCGGCACGGGTGACCGAATGAGATGGCCGAGGGGCCCGCCCGGGGTACGCGGCTCCGCCCCGCTGGTCGCGGCCACGCTCGCGGCGTCACGACACAAAGGAAGGTGGTGGTGTCCGATTGCGGCGGACCGGCGCTGCCCGCATCGCCGAGTTGCGGGGCGCCGTCGAACTGGTGAAGGAATGGCTGGTCGGTGGCGGTCGGTGGACTGAGGCAATCCTCAGTGTGAACAAAGTGACCTGTCAATCCCCCGGTAGCCGGGAACGCTCAACCGCACAGCCTGGCCCGGGGGCGCAGGACGCCACTCCCACCGCGAACAGCGACGGGCCGGTAGATCGTGACCCTGCCGGTGAGGCCGCCCATGACGTGCCACCCCACCGCGCGTCCGGTCTCCCGGCGCACCCGTTCGGCGGTAAGCCGGAAGACGAGGGCCGGAGGAAGCCAGTCGCTGGGCCAGTCGACAAGGGAATGCCGGCCGTGGACGAGGCGCCACCCGCCCGCGGCGTCGTGCTCCAGTTGGTAGGCATCGATCATCCAGCCCGACGGCGCCACCGCATCATTCACGCTGATCCGCTCCTTGTCCGACCCGTACGCCACGCTCTGACTCCCTCCACGGCGCAGGAGCCGAACCTCAGGCCCGGCTCCTGCGACCGCTCAACGAACTACCTACGCTGCTTGGCCATCCGGACGTCGGCGGTGATGCCGGCCGGGGAGCTGCCCGGGCCCTGCCGAACGACGACGATCGCCACCGTGGCCTTGAGCCAGGCCAGGGTCCGCTTGACGAGATCACGGACCTTGCCGGTGGCGTACAGGGCGCTGATCACCGTGGCGATCGCCAGCCGGGCGAAGAGATCCTGGCCGTGCTCACCAGGCGTCGCGGTGAGGTAGGCGAGCCAGTACGTGGCCACGGACAGGAAGAGACCGACCGCCGTGGGATTGATGACCGGCCACTTCCTCACGATGATCCTGACCGCGAGGGCGATCGGCACCGCGGCCACGACGGCGACGCTGCTGCCCGGCAGATAGATGCCCGCGATCAGCAGCAGAGGCTGAAGCGCCACCCACTCGGTAAGGCTGTGAGCAGCCGGAACTGCTGGACCTACGACAACCGCCCGGCTATCGTGGTTGCTTGAGAACGACACTTTGGGTACCTCCAGGCGATCCAGAGTGTGGGGTGGCCGATCCCGACTCGCGATCATGAATCGGCCACCACTCGGCGGAGGCCCCCTCTACAAAGAGGGGGCCGACTGCTGTTCGCTGCTTGAACAATTTCCGTTCAACCGAACGGCTCTATTCTTGCCCCGATGTGGACGGTGACGCAAGGCAACAAGAAGCATTTCCGCAGGTCAGCGGCCTATCACCATGCCCTGGCACACCGCCTGACAGTTGCCGAAGTAATGATCAGCATTAGTATTGCTGATACCTTTCACTCATGCTCACCACACCCGTCATCGTCGACGACATTGACAGCCCCGAGCAGTTAATTACGTACGCGACGGTGGGCCAGGTGGCGTTCGCGGCGCAGCTGCAACCTCACCCCATCACGCTGACCGCGCTCGCGGACACCATGAGCATGGCGCCCCAGAATCTGGCGGCGAAGTTCCGCCCGACGCGACCGGACCGGGTGACGCCGAGGGCGCCGACCTTCGACGCGCTCCGGGAACTGGACTCGGCGATGGTCACGCTGGCGTCCGAGGTCAGCGGTGCCGGGGGCCTCGTGGCCTTCGCCAACCGGCTGAACAGGTTGGTCGGACGCAAGTCCTTCGGCGCCTCCGTCGAGCCGTCGTGGACCGACGACCTTCTGGCCCTCCTCGGTGAGCGGCCGGAGCCCGTCGGCGTGCTGATGCAGGCCTCGACGCTGCTGTCCCGGCTGGGTGGAGCGAGGAACCGGGAAGACTCGATCATCGCCGAGCACTCGGAACGACTCGACTGGGTCGTCCGGCGTCTGATCTACATCGGGGTGTCGCCGCCCACCAGGCGCAGCATCGAAGCACTCATCCTGCTCGGGAGCCTCGGCGCCTACGACTTCGACCACCTCAAGGCGCCGCTCGATCAGACCCTCGACGGGCCGATGGGCTTTCGAGCCTGGCGTTCGATCACGTCCATCGTGCTTGCCGCTTCCGATATGAAGTCCGCCAGCGCGACTCAACGTCGCCGCCTTCCCCGGCTGATCGACTGGGTGGGCAAGAGCCTGGGCAGGGCGGACGAACTCCGCAAACAGAGCATCTACCCGGCGCGATCGCTCGACCTCGAACTGGCCGTCGCCATCCCGGACCACTGGGACAAAACAGTCGGCGCCGCAGCCGACAGGTTGTTACGCAGTCGGGCGGAGATGGCGGACGCCACGGTCCGGGAGCGCGCTATGGCCGCACACGGGCTGTGGGAACGCGCGGTGCGCCAGGGCCGGCATCGCCAGGAGCACCAGCACGTGCTCGCCCTCGCCGAACTCTTCGAGCAACAGGCCCGCCAGCGGAACAACCACACCGGTCTGCGGTGGACGGCGAGCACGCTCCGCGCCGTCGTGGAGCGCGAGCAACGGGTGTGCAACGAGTGGCCCGACTTCGACGGACCGTTCCGGGACGTCGTCGAATCCGCGACCTCGAAACTCGACCAGGTCCCGGCGGCGCTTCGAGATGCCACGAAGTTCCTCTTCCGGCAGGCGCTCCTGCAGAATGCCGGAGTCTCCCGGCGGCGAGCGGTCGACACCCTCCGGGTGGGTGGATGGGTCGTTCCCGTCACGGAGGCATTCGGGAAGGTGCTCGAAGAGGCCCAGGAACCGTGGATCCGCACCAGGGCCCTGTTCGCTCTCGGATTCATGCAGGTCCGCGGCGCCTTTGTGCAGACCGTGTTCGCGGAAGCCTGCGAACGGGCATTCAACGCGCTGGACGGCTCCCACGAACGCACCTCGGAGATGCACGCGGTGATTTTCGCTCTGGGCGACTGCTACGGTGCCGCCGAGGCCGCCCCCCAGGACGTCCGGAGAATGCTCCGCGCGGTACAGAACATTGTCGAGGATCTCGTGGAGAAGACGCTGACACAGGACGAGCTCTATCCCGTGGCGCGCGCTCTCGTATACCTCATCGCGGTAACCGCGCCGGTGAATCCGGTCCGGTCCCGGGAGTTGTTGGAGACACTCGCAAACCATTCCGACCGGGAGACCCACCGGTTCAGCGTCTGGGCGATCAACGGACTTTTCCAGGGGTATCCCGATTCCGCGGTTCTGCCCCTGCACGCTATCGACATCGACCCCCGGGATCGGCTAGGCCGGTGACCGCGGTGGATCGACAGGGCGAGGGTCGGTCGCCGGCCGCGTAGCCGACCGCGCGGCCCGGATCCGCCGGCCGGCCGCGACGCACAAAATCGCCACGGTGCCGTTGGCCGCGCGCTCCCGGTCAGGGTAGAAGTCGGTCGCGCGGGGGTCGAGGACCACGAACCGGGCACTGTTCGCCGGTCGAACCGGGCCGCGTGGGCATCGGCGGTGGTCCTGCTGCCAGCCACCCGCGAGTTCCCCGCCTCGTCGTCTGGGTACGCGATGGCCTGTTGTCGTCCTCAGCAGGACGGAACTGAAGGTCCATGCGAGCGACTTTGATGTACGGCGCCGGCGATGTGCGCGTGGAGGAGATCCCCGACCCGACGCTGGAGCAGCCGACCGACGCGATCGTCCGGATCGTGCGCACCTGCGTCTGCGGCAGCGACCTGCACCCGTACCACACCATGCCCGCCTCGGAGCAGGGTAACCAGATGGGTCGACGGCACGGTCCAGCCCGGAAAGGTCTTCGACCGCACCATCAGCCTCGACGAGGTACCCGACGGGTACTGCGCGATGAATCGGCGGGAAGCCCTGAAGGTCCTCGTCCGGCCCTGAGTGACTGCTCTTCGCGCTTAGCGGGGACCGAATCCGCTCCGGAACGCGGGGCGGGCCCGCGAGCGCGCGGGCGAACGGCGCGGTCCTCGGCCGCATGGCCGGCACGGCCGTGGGTAGCCGGCAGACATGACTGGTTCGGTTGCGCATCTGCACGGCGGGCCGCTCGACGGGGTGGACCGGCAACTGGCCGGAGCCGCCGACGAACTCGTTGAGTTCACCCATGAGACCCGCGACGGCACCTGGTACGTGGAGTACCGCAGGGATCGCCGCGCCGATGACGGGTGGCACTACGAGGCGACCGGCGGGATGGATAAACAGGACGAAGAGTAATCAACAGCGTCAGCAGAGTCGCCCGCCCGGTGCGGACCTCCGCTCATCGCCGCCACCGGCGGAGCGCGGCCGCGGCCGTCCCGACCAGAAGCGTCCCGGCAGTCGCCGCAAGCCGGCGGGCTCTGACTTGCCGCTCGCTCCAGCCCCCCAGGGTCGCCTCGGACTCCAGGGCCGGCCGGTACAGGTTCCCGACGTTGGCCGGCTCGGGCCGCTGCATGAGGTGCTTCCGGTCGACCTGGATGGCCATCATCCGCTCGACCAGGCCGGGAACCAGCCGGGACTGCAGGAGCAACGCGTGGGCCAAGGTCCCGACGGCCACCTCGCGCCGTGGCAGCCGCACCAGGTTCACGATGGTCCGCGCGACCCGCTCCGGCGGGTACACCGGGGGCATGGCGCGCACCGCCCGGCCGGTGTAGTTGGCGGCGTGCTGGAAGATCGGCGTGTCGATCGTCGCCGGCAGAACGGTGCAGACGTGGATCCCGGAGGCGCCCTCCAGCTGCAGCTCCTGCCGCAGGCTGCCGCTCAGCGCCCGGATCGCGAACTTCGCCATCGTGTACGCATGGGTGTACGGCTGCGGGACCACCCCGACCACCGATGACACGTTGACCAGCACGCCGTGGCCCTGGTTCCGCATCACGGGCAGTGCCGCCCGGGCTCCGTACACGTAGCCCATCACGTTGACGTCGAGAACCCGCCGGAAGTCCTCCTCGGGAACGTCCTGAAACCGCCCGAAGGCACTCACCGCGGCGTTGTTGACCCAGACGTCGATCCGCCCGTACCGCTGGAGGGTCCGCTCGGCCAACTCCCGCACCGCCTGCGCGTCGCTGACGTCGGTCGGCACCGCGATCGCCTGCCCGCCGCGCCCCACGCACTCCTGGACGACGTCGTCCAGCGCGGCGTCGCCCCGCGCCGCCAGGGCGAGGGCGTTGCCCTGGTCGGCGAAGGCATGGGCGGTGGCCCGGCCGATGCCGCTGGACGCCCCGGTGACGACGACGACGAGATCCCGTGTCCGCATGGGCGCCGGATACCCACCCCTGCCGGGTCAACCCCTACCGGCGGCCAGCCGGCCGAACAGGGAAGGGCTCGCCTCCCGGTCGAGGGTTGCTGACGGTCAGGAGACCCGGGTCGCGAAGCGGCGTATCGGCTCCGACCACGCCGTCGGGTCCAGCCACGGGAAGGTGTGGGCGCCCGCGACCTCGACGTACCCGCCCGCCGGCGACATGGCGGCCAGCCGGCGGCCCCACCGGGAGGTACTGATCATGTCGTCGCGGCCGCGGATGACCAGCAGCGGAACCCGCAGACGGGTCACCGGTTGCTCGATCGGATGGTCGAGGTGCGCGCGTGCCAGGTGCAGCATGCGGCGAAGCCCTGCCCGCTTCCATTCGGGGCGGTGCGACTCGGTCAACCCCGGTGGCTCGCGGCGTCCGTCCAGACGCCACCGGATGAGCAGCCGCAGCGGGCCGCGAGCGACGGGATCAATCGTGGGGCTGGCCAGGACGACACCACGCACGTCGGGGTGGCCCACCGCGGCCTGCGCGGCGATCTGGGTGCCGCTGGAATGGCCGGCGAGCACGAGCGGACCGAGTCGCCGGGCGGTGAGCCACTCGGCGACGGCACGCCCGAACTCCGCCACGGTGAGTTCGTGCGGCGGCTCGCCGCTGCCGGCGAAGCCGGGTAGCTCGACCAGGTGGGCCCGGGTCCACCCGCCGAGAGCGCCGAGACCCGGCATCAGGTAGTCGGCCACTCCCATGCCCTGGACAAGCACCACCTCGGGCACGTCGGATCGCGGCTCGCCGACCGCCCGGCTGCGCATCCGGCCCAGCGGGCCGTCGTGGTACGACGTCGCCACGTCCGTCGGGAACGGTGGGGCGTATGGCTCAGGCTTGCTCCGCATACCCGGGGTTACCCGACAGCTGCGGACGGAATCGGGCGTACCGGGCGACTTTCCGGGTAACCGCCTGCGGGAGGTGAGATGAAACTACCCCGTGAGGTGGCCGCCTTCGACTCCGCTTCCGCGATGGTCATGTCAACCGCCCGCTTCCTGCGTGACCGCGACACGCCACCGATGGGTCAGCCGGCGGGCCGCCTCCTGCGTCCGGTGGCCGCCGCCGCGACCCGGCTTCCGGTCCGGCTGCGGGAGACGATCTACAGCCTGGCCAGCGGTGCCGAGGGGCGGCCGGCGGCGCGGATGGCGGCCCTCGACATCGAGGACGTCGCCGCCCGGATGGTCGACCTCTACCCGCGGCGCCGCCGGTATCCGGCGGTGGTCGTCGGCTCGTCCAACGGGGCGCTCGTCCATCTCTGCGCGGCCCTCGGTATCGCGTGGCTGCCCCAGACGCTGCTGCTGCCGCTTCGTCAGCGGCGGGTGGCCCCGGATGATCCGATGCGCGCCCTGCACGCCTTCGACGCCACCGCCCAGGCGCTGCTGGCCCGCAACCCCGACTTCGTCCTGCACCATCTGCACGATCCGAACCAGGATCGGTTGACGTCCCGGCGGATTGCCTACTTCCGGGTCAAACGCACCCGGCTCGGACCCGCGTACGAGCGATTCCTGAACCGGACGCTCGACGTCGGCGGCGTGCTGCTGCTCGCCGAGTGCACCCGGCGGTGGCCGACGACCCGCGTCGGCGAGCGGCACGTCTTCCAGTTCGGCGCCGTCGGCGGGCTGGAGCCCGCGCAGTACCACGCGGGCGACCCGCGAATAGCCGCGTACCTGCGCCGCTACGGGGTGGCGCGGACCCGGTGGGAGGCGCCGACGCCGGACGGCCAGAGCCCCGAGGCGGAGTGGGGGTTCGAACCGGCGCTCCGGGACGACGCGATCGCGTTCGCCCGCCGGCACGGCTACCAGGTGCGGCGACTGGTCTTCGACGACCCCGAGGACCTCAGCCCGCTCGTCGCCGACCTGTACCGCTGGTGGTACCGGGAACGGGGCCTGCCCGCCGATCGGCTGCTGGTGGAGTCGTTCATCCTCATCGACCCCTGGTGGGCGCTGCGGACGGGTTGCGTGCCCTACTGGAGCACCTTCCCCGTCCAGTCCTCGGCCGACGCCCTCGCCCGCTATCTCGACCAGTCGGACCGCTACGGCCACGTCCACGTCGCGCTGTTCTGCCACGGCGTGGAATCGGTGGGACTGGCGCCCGTCGACCAGTGGCACCGGCTGCTGCGACGCGCCGGGGTGGCGGGGTCGTTCGCCGGCGTGGACCCTCGTCGCTACCCGAGCGACCTCTCGACCTTCTTCCGGTTCCAGTCGGCCCTGCGGGCCATACCCGCCCGGTACCCGATGCCCGAGCCGCTCTCGCTGCGGGAGTTCGATACCTTCTTCGCGCGGCACCGCCACCGCTACCCGGCCGTGCAACTGGAGGCCGTCGAGTGAGGGTGCCGGCGGGCGCTCAGACGACCCGGGTCAGGGGCGGCCCGGGAGGGTATGCGGCGGGACCAGGCCCGGGGGCGCGGGAAGCGACGGGGGTCAGGCGGGCCGCAGGTGGGCGCGGCGGCTCTTGCGCCCCGCCTCGTACGCGGCCCGCGCGGCCCGCCCCTCAGCCGTCGTGGACACCTCGGCGACCGGCACGTCCCACCAGGCGCCGCCGTCCGGACCGGCCTCGAACCGGTCGGTGACCACGTGCACCACGGTGGTCCGCGGCGAGGCCTTCGCCGTGTCGAGGGCGGCGCGCAGCTCCTGCGTGGTCGACGCCCGGATCAGGTCGGCGCCGAGGCTGGCCGCGTTGGCGCCCAGGTCGATCGGCAGCGGCGCCCCGGCCCGGTCGGCGTAGGCGGTGCCGAGCCGTTGCGCGCCGACGCTCTCCGACAGCCGGCCGATCGAGGCGAAGCCGGAGTTGTCGACCAGCACCACGACCAGCTTGACGCCCTCGGCGACCGCGGTGGCCAGCTCGCTCGGCAGCATCAGGTAGGACCCGTCGCCGACCAGCACGAAGACCTCGCGCTCCGGCGCGGCCAGCTTCACCCCGATCCCACCGGCGATCTCGTAGCCCATGCACGAGTAGCCGTACTCGACGTGGTAGCTCTTCGGGTCGCCGCTGCGCCACAGCCGGTGCAGGTCGCCGGGCATCGAACCGGCCGCGCACACCACCACGCCGCGCTCGCCCGCGGCGTCGTTGACCGCGCCGATCACCGCGGTCTGGGTGGGGCGCGCCTCCGGAGCGGCGTGCCGGGCGGCGTCCGCCACGGTCGCCCACCGCTCGCGCAGCCGCGTCACCGACTCCCGGTAGGCCGGCTCGGTGGCCCAGCCGGCGCAGGCCGCGTCGAGGGCGGCGAGGCTCTCCCGGGCGTCACCGACGACCTGGGTACCGGAGAGCTTCGCCGCGTCGAAGCGGGTGACGTTCAGGTTGACGAAACGCGCGTCCGCACCGAAGAGGGTGCCGGAGGCGGTGGTGAAGTCGCTGTAGCGGGTGCCCACTCCGATCACCACGTCCGCGCCGGCCGCGATCTCGTTGGCCGCCGTGGTCCCGGTGACACCGACCGCGCCGAGGGCGAGCGGATGGTCGTACGGCATCGCCCCGGTGCCGGCCTGGGTCTCCGCCACCGGCACCCCGCACTCCTCGGCGAACTGGCGCAGCGCCTCGGTGGCCCCGCTGTAGATCACGCCACCGCCGGCCACCACCAGCGGCCGGCGGGCCGCCCGCACGATCCCGGCCGCCCGGGCCAGCGCCGCGATGTCCGGGAGGGGGCGCGGCACGTGCCAGACCCGTTCGGCGAACAGCTCGTCCGGCCAGTCGTACGCCTCGGCCTGCACGTCCTGCGGCAGGGCGAGGGTGACCGCGCCGGTCTCCGCCGGATCGGTGAGCACCCGCATCGCGGCCAGCAGCGCCGCCGGCAGTTGCTCGGGCCGGTTGATCCGGTCCCAGTAGCGGGAGACCGGCCGCAGCGCGTCGGTGACGCTGACGTCGTAGGAGCGCGGATCCTCCAGCTCCTGGAGCACCGGGTTGGCCACCCGGGTGGCGAAGATGTCGCCGGGCAGCAGCAGCACCGGCAGCCGGTTGATGGTGGCGCCGGCGGCGCCGGTGACCAGGTTGGTCGCGCCCGGGCCGATCGAGGTGGTGCAGGCCAGGGTGCTGAGCCGGTCGGTCATCCGGGCGTACGCCGCCGCGGTGTGCACCATGCCCTGCTCGGTACGGCACAGGTGGTAGGGCAGGTCGGCGCCGGCGGTGGCGAGCGCCTCGCCGATGCCGGCGACGTTGCCGTGGCCGAAGATGCCGAAGCAGGCCGGGATCAGCCGCCGCCGCCCGTCGCGTTCGGACCACTGCCGGGCCAGGAACGCCACCACCGCCTGCGCCACCGTCAACCTGGGCATCACGCCTCTTTCGTTCCGGGCCGGGTCAGCGGCAGTCGCGGGTCGACCGGCTGGTCGGCCCAGCTGCCCCGGATCCAGCCGTGCCGGGGATCGTCCACACAGGCCATGGTCCGGGTCGCGGCGGGCCCGGCCAGCACGTTGAGGTAGTACAGGTCGTAGCCGGGCGCGGCCATCGACGGCCCGTGGTAGCCGTACGGGACGAGCACCACGTCGCCGGTGCGCACCTCGGCCAGCACGTCGATCGGCCGGTCGGCGGTGCCGTAGACCCGCTGGTAGCCCGCCGGACCGGTGCCGGGCGCGCCGCCGGCGACCTCGAAGTAGTAGATCTCCTCCAGCGCCGCCTCCACCCGCCCGCCGTCGTGGACCCGGTCCTCCTCGTGCTTGTGCGGCGGGTACGACGACCAGTTCCCGCCGGGGGTGAGCACCTCCACGGCGACCAGCCGGTCGCAGTCGAAGGCGTCCGGCGCGCAGAAGTTGTTGACCTGCCGGCTGGCCGGGCCGGCGCCGCGCAGCTCCACCGGCACGTCCCGGGCCGCGCCGTAGCGGGGCGACAGCCGGCGGGTGGCGGGCGCCGACGGCAGCGCGAAGCGGCCCTCGCCGCGGATCGTCGCGGTGGCGTCCCGGGGCAGGTAGGCGAAGTCGGTGACCGCGGCGAACACCGACTCGCGCCCGCTCAGGGTGAGCCGCAGCCCGTCGCAGTGCACGGTGGCGGCGCCGGCCAGCGGCAGGACCAGCATCTCCTCGTCACCGGTGGCGAAGCTGACCGTACCGCCGGCGGGCAGGGTGAGCACCCGCAGCCCGGCGTACCGCCAGCCGGCCCGCTCCGGGGTGACCTCCAGCGCCCACGGCTCGCGGGCGGTGCCGCCCCACGGCAGGTACGCCTCGCCGGTCCTCATGCGTCCTGCCCGGTGGGCAGCAGCGACCCGGCGACGTCCACCGCGGCGGCCACGTCGTCGTCCGGCGGGTAGAGCAGGGCCCGGCCGACCACCAGGCCGCGCACGCCGGGCAGCCGCAGCGCCCGCTGCCACCGCGCGTACACCACGTCCGGCGCCTCCACCGGGTCACCGCCGAGCAGCAGGACCGGCAGCGTGGTCGCGGCCATCACCCGCTCCATCTCGTCGATGGCCGGCAGCTTCAACCAGGTGTACGCGCTGGTCGAGCCGAGCGCCTGGCCGACGCTGACGCCCTTGATGACCGCCTCCGGGTGCAGGTCGGCGGCGACCCGGCCGCCGGTGCGGGCCACCCAGAGCGGCTCGACCAGGGCGACGGTGCGGTGCGCCGCGAGGGCGGTGACCGCCTGGGCGCACGCCTGCAGGGTCGAGGCGGTGCCCGGGTCGTCCGGGTCGATCCGGCAGAGCATCTTGCCGCCGTCGTAGCGCATCGCGGCGATGCTGTCCGCGTCGTAGGCGGTGAACCGGTCGTCGAGCTCGAAGGTGGCGCCGGAGAGGCCGCCGCGGTTCATCGACCCGATGGCCAGGCGGTTCTCCAGCGCTCCGAGCAGCAGCAGGTCCTCCAGGATGTCCGGGGTGCCGAGCACGCCGTCGACGCCCGGCCGGGACAGCGCCACCCGCAACCGGTCGAGCAGGTCCACCCGCCCGGCCATGGCCATCGGCCGGTCCCGCACCCCGAGGGCGCCGCGGGCCGGGTGGTCGGCGGCGATGACGAACAGCGGCCGCCCGGGCTCGGGCCAGGGCCGGCGGGTACGGCGGGCGGCGGCCTCGGCGATCGCCTGCGGCCGGTGCGCGCGGGTGCGGGTCAGCGCGTCGTACTCGGTGCTCACCGGTCTTCTCCTGTCAGGACGGCGGTCGACGACGCCGAACGCGGTGCGGGGTGCCCGGCCAGCGCGGCCGTCTCGGCGTAGTCGGGCATGGCGGCGGAGCAGGCCAGGCGGGAGGCGACGATCGCGCCGGCGGCGTTGGCGAAGCGCAGCGTCCGCTCCAACGGCCAGCCGCGCAGCAGCCCCAGGCAGAGCGCGCCGCCGAACGCGTCGCCGGCGCCGAGCCCGTTGACCACGTCCACCGGCACCGGCGGCACCCGTACGCTCTGCGTCGCGGTGCGGGCCAGCACGCCCGCCGGGCCGAGCTTGACCACCGCGAGCCGGGGCCCGCGGTCGAGCAGCAGGTCCGCGGCCCGGTCCGGGTCGCGGGTGCCGACCGCGACCTCCACCTCGTCGAGGTTGCCGACGGCGACGGTGACCCGGGGCAGCGCCTCGGCGACCGCCGCGGTCGCGGCGGCCGGGTCGGGCCAGAACATCGGCCGGTAGTCCAGGTCGAGCACGGTGTGCGGGCGGCCGTCCCGGGCGGCCAGCGCGGCGGTGTGCGCCTCCCGGCTGGGCTGCTGGCACAGGCCGGTGCCGGTGAGCCAGAAGATCCGGGCCGCCGTGATCGCGTCGAGGTCCAGCTCCTCGGGGCGGATCTGCAGGTCCGGCGCGGTGGGGGTGCGGTAGAACCAGAGCGGGAAGTGGTCGGGCGGGAAGATCTCGCAGAAGGTGATCGGGGTGGGCAGCCCGTCGACCGGGCGGACCTGGCTGTCGTCCACACCGAACTCGCGCAGCGCCCGGTGCACGTAGTCGGCGAACGCGTCGGCGCCGGTGCGGGTGACCACTCCGGCGCGCAACCCCTGCCGGCTGGCCGCGACCGCCACGTTGGTGGGGCTGCCGCCGAGGAACCTGCCGAACGTCTCCACCTCGGCCAGCGGCGTGGCGACCTGCAGCGGGTAGATGTCCACCCCGACCCGGCCGATGGTGAGCACATCGAGCATGCGGCGCCCTCCGTCCCGGCCGGCGTCGGCGTGCCCGCCAGCTCGATTCCGTCCCTGATTGGTAACAGTGCTCTGCGAGTTGTGTCAATGTGTTGTCATGACATCCGTGCTCTGCGCTCGGTGACCGCTTCGGTACAGTGGCGCCCATCATCACGCCCCGATCCCGCGCAGCCGAAGCGAGGAGGCTTCCGTGACCGGCCCCGAGATCGCCGTCGACCGCAGCAGCCCGGTCCCGCTCTACTTCCAGGTCGCCGAGCAGTTCGCCGCGGCGATCCAGCGCGGCGACCTGGCCCCGGGTGACCGCCTGGACAGCGAGTTGCAACTGGCCGACCGGCTCGGGCTGTCCCGGCCCACCGTGCGGCAGGCCATCCAGCACCTGGTCGACAAGGGGCTGATCGTCCGCCGGCGCGGCGTGGGCACCCAGGTGGTCCGGGGTGAGGTCCGCCGGGCCGTCGAGCTGACCAGCCTGCACGACGACCTGGTCCGGGCCGGCCAGCGACCGTCCACGTCGGTGTTGGAGCTGGCCACCGTGGCCTGCCCGCCGGCGGTCGCCGCCGCGCTCGGCCTGCCGCCCGGCAGCGAGGTGCAGCACCTGCGCCGGCTGCGGTTCTCCGACGGCGAGCCCCTCGCGGTGATGGAGAACTGGCTGCCGGTCGACCTGCCGCGGCTCACCATGGAGGCGTTGCAGGCCGACGGCCTCTACGCGATCCTGCGCGCCGGCGGACGGCGGATCCGCGGCGCCCACCAGCGGATCGGGGCGCGGGCCGCCACCGCCGCCGAGGCGCAGATGCTCGGCGAACGGCGCGGCGCGCCGCTGCTCACCATGACCCGCACCGCGTACGACGACCAGGGCCGCTACGTCGAGCACGGCGCGCACATCTACCGGGCCAGCCGTTACTCCCTTGAGGTGACCGTCGCCGAGCGGTGACGGTGCATGTTCCGCGCTCATTTCAGTGACAGGTATTTACGTCGTCAAGCTGTCATGACATTGTGGCCGCAAGCACCGCCGGCGGCGGACGTGCGGCCGGTGGTGACCCCGCGAGTCTCTTCGAAGTCTCTCCTTGCGAAGGGAAACAGCCCATGTCAGCCAAGCCGAGACACGCAGCAGGCGTGCTCGCCGCGCTCACCGCCGTCGCTCTCACCGCCACGGCCTGCGGCGGCTCGGACGAGCCCGCCGGCAAGGACGCCAAGAACATCACTCTCACCATCTCCGCCAACGCGATCGCCGGCGGCAAGAACTCCGCGGGTGCGGAGTGGATCGAGAACTGGGTCATCCCGAAGTTCGTCGAGGCGCAGAAGGCCAAGGGGGTCACCGCCAAGGTGACGTTCGTGCCCAGCGGCGTCGACGACGAGCAGTACAAGACCAAGCTGGCCCTGGACCTGCGCTCCAAGGGCGGCGCCGACGTGATCGCCGTGGACGGCATCTGGGTCGGCGAGTTCGTCCAGGCCGGCTACCTCAAGCCGCTGTCCGAGGTGGCCGGCGACCAGGTCGACTCCTGGGAGGGCTGGTCGCAGATCCCGGACACCGTGCAGGGCCTCGGCTCGTTCGAGGACAAGCGCTACGGCATCCCGCTCGGCACCGACGGCCGGGTGCTCTACTACAACAAGAAGCTCTTCACCCAGGCCGGCCTGCCCGCCGACTGGCAACCCAGGAGCTGGCAGGAGATCCTCGACGCCGGCGCGAAGCTCAAGGCGCTGCCCGGGGTGACCCCGATCCAGATCAACGCCGGCACCGCGATGGGCGAGGCCACCTCGATGCAGGGCGCGCTGCCGCTGCTGGTCGGCGCCGGCGGTGAGATCTACGCGGGCGGCAAGTGGGCCGGGGCCAGCCAGCCGGTCAAGGACATGCTCGACTTCTACACCAAGGTCTACGGCGGCGGGCTGGGCGACCCGAAGCTGCAGCAGGAGGCGAAGGGACGCGACAAGTCCTTCGCGGAGTTCGCCGCCGGCAAGATCGGCATCCTGGCCGAGGGCGACTACTTCTGGCGCAGCGTGGTGAACCCCAAGGACGGCATCGCCAAGATGGCCGACCGGGACACCACCGTCGGCTACGCGATGATCCCGGCCAAGCAGCCCGGCGCGGGCATCCGCGGGCAGGACTTCGTCAGCATGTCCGGCGGCGGCGTGCGGGTGCTCAACCCCAACTCCAAGTTCCCGTCCCAGGCGTGGGAGCTGCTGTCGTTCATGCACTCGGCGGAGGCGGTCAAGGCGGAACTGGCCGGGGCCACCCGGATCACCGCCCGCACCGACGTGAACAAGGAGGTCCTCGCGGCCGACCCGATGCTCAACTTCGTCGCCGAGAAGGTGCTGCCGATCACCGCGTACCGGCCGCCGCTGGCGGTCTACCCGCAGGTGTCGGTGGCGCTGCAGGAGGCCACCGCCGACGCGACGGCGGGCAAGAGCGTGGACGAGGTGGCCGCGGCGTACCAGAAGAAGGTCGAAGGGTTCGTCGGTGGTCCAGGTAACGTCACCTCCTGACGAGGTGGTCGAGGGAGCGCGCCCGGTCACGGGCGCCTCCCCGGCCCCCGACGCCGCCGGGCTCGGCCGGGCCCGGGCCACCGGGTTCCTCGTGCCCGCCATGGTGCTGATCCTGGTCTTCCTGGTGGTGCCGGCCGCGTGGACGATCTACCTGGGCGTCACCAACTACCGGCTGACCGGGCTGGCCGCCGCCAACCCGGAGATCGTCGGGCTGGACAACTACACCCAGGCGCTGGGCGACGAGCGGTTCCGCACCTCGCTGCTGCTGACCCTGCAGTTCGTGCTCGGCTCGGCGGTCATCGGCCAGGCCGGGCTCGGCTTCGCCATCGCCTTCGCGCTGCGCGACCGCCGCGGCCCGCTGCGCCGGGTGGTCGAGGGGTTCGTCCTGCTCTCCTGGATCCTGCCCAGCTCGGTGGTCGCCTTCCTGTGGATCGCCCTGCTCGACCGGGACGCCGGCACGCTCAACGCGCTGCTCGGCATCCCCGGGATGGCCTGGCTGCTCGACTACCCGATGCTGTCGATCATCATCTTCAACACCTGGCGGGGCACCGCGTTCTCGATGATGCTCTACGCGGCCGCGCTGGAGAACGTCCCCCGCTCGCACCTGGAGACCGCCCGGCTGGCCGGCGCGTCGACCTGGCAGCAGCTGCGCGACGTGGTCTTCCCCCGCATCCGCGGGCACGTGCTGACCAACCTGCTGCTGATCAGCCTCTGGACGTTCAACGACTTCGCGCCGTTCCTGATCACCGCCGGCGGCCCCGAGCAGCGCTCGGAGATCCTGCCGGTCTACGTCTACAAGGTGGCGCTCTCCGGCGGCGAACTCGGCTTCGGCGCCGCGATCTCGTTCATCATGCTGCTGATCAACCTGGTCATCGCGCTGGTCTACCTGCGCATGCTGGGCCGGCGGAAGGAGCCGGCGTGACCGCCACCACCGCGACGCCCGCACCCACCACCCAGCCGACCGGCGAACGGCCTCCCGTCGCGGTACGCCACGTGCTCGCCCAGATCGGCCGTTACACGTTCCTCTGCGCCGTCCTCGGCTTCTTCGCGCTGCCGCTGCTCTGGCTGGCCACCGCCCCGTTCGACGACACCCCGACCATCACCGCCTCGCTGCCGCAGTTCACCCTGGACAACTTCCGCGCCCTGCTGGACAACCCGTACGCGGTGAGCTCGCTGCTCAACTCCGTCTACCTGGCCGGCGGCACCGCCGCGCTGGTGGTGACGTTCGCCGCGCTCGCCGCGTACGCGCTGAGCCGGGTCCGGGTGCCCGGCCGGGACGCGCTGCTCTACGGGCTGCTGCTGCTGTCGTCGATCGTCACCGGCACCGCCACCATGGTGCCGCTGTTCGAGCTGGCCTTCCGGCTCAACCTGATCGACTCCCGGCTCGGCGTGATCCTGATCCTCAGCGGCGGGCTGCTGCCCGCGGCGATCTTCATCCTCAAGGACTTCATGGACTCCACCCCGACCTCCTACGAGGAGTCGGCCCGGGTCTTCGGCGCCAGCCCGTTGCAGATCATGCGGCACATCGTGGTGCCGGTGGTCCGCCCCGGCCTGGCCACCGTCGGGGTGTGGGCGGTCGCCAACGTCTGGGGCAACTTCCTGGTGCCCTTCCTGCTGCTGCGCGGCCCGGACAAGGCCCCCGCCGCGGTGATCATGTACACCCTCTACACCGAGGGCGGCCAGGCCGACCTGCGGCTGCTCTCCACCTTCTCGCTGCTCTACTCGCTGCCGGTGGCGCTCATGTTCGTCTTCGTCAGCAGCCGGTACGGATTCCGCTTCCACGGAGGGATCAAGCGCTGATGTCCGCCATCACCATGCGCGAGCTGACCAAGGTCTACCCCAACGGGGTACGCGCCCTGGACGCCCTCGATCTGGAGATCGCCGACGGCGAGTTCTTCGCCCTGCTCGGGCCGTCCGGCTGCGGCAAGACCACGCTGCTGCGCACCATCGCCGGGCTGGAGGTCGCCTCCGGAGGCAGCGTGCACATCGGCGACCGGAACGTCACCAACCTGCCGCCGGGCAAGCGGGACGTGGCCATGGTCTTCCAGGACTACGCCCTCTTCCCGCACATGACCGTGCAGGACAACATCGCCTACCCGCTGCGGATCAAGAAGGTCGACCGGCGGGCCCGCGCCGGCAAGGCCGCCGAGACCGCCGAGGAACTCGGCCTCTCCGCGTTGCTGGAACGCCGCCCGGGGCAGCTCTCCGGCGGCCAGCAGCAGCGGGTGGCGCTCGCCCGGGCGATGGCCTGCCACCCGCAGGTGTTCCTGCTCGACGAGCCGTTGTCCAATCTCGACGCCCGGCTCCGGCTGGAGGCGCGGACCTTCCTCAAGCGGCTGCAACGGGAACTCGGCGTCACCACCGTCTTCGTCACCCACGACCAAGCCGAGGCGCTCGCCCTCGCCGACCGGATCGCGGTCATGGAGGGCGGCCGGATCCGCCAGGTCGGCACCCCGACGGAGGTGTTCCGCCGCCCCGCCAACACCTTCGTCGCCGGGTTCATCGGCTCCACCCCGATGAACCTGGTCGACGCCCGGGTGGCCGGCGACGAACTGGCCGTGGGACGGGCCCGGCTGCCGCTGCCCGAGGACGCCCACGGCCAGGTCACCGACGGCGAGCCGCTGGTCTACGGGGTCCGCCCGGAATACCTCGACTACTCCCCCACCCCGGTCCCCGGCGCGCTGACCGGACAGGTCGTGGTGGTGGAGAACCTGGGCAGCGTCTCCCTGGTCTCCCTCGACGTACCCGCCGCCGACACCGCCGGCGACAGTGGCGACCCGGCGGGCGCGGCCGGCGACCCGGGCGCCACCGGCCCCGCCACCAGCGTGCAGGTCGTCGTCGCGGAGGGCAGCGAACCCGAACCGGGCGACACCGGCTGGGTGGTGCCCCGGCCCGGCCGGTCCCTGCTCTACCGCGACGGCAACCTGGTCGCCGCCGCCGAAACGGCCAGCGTGCCGGCTCCCCGCGCCGGCGCCGGCGCCGGCGTGCAGGGTTGAGCATGGTCGCGCACCGGGGCAGGTGGACCCTGCAGGACCGCGCCGACGACGTGATGCGGGCCCTGCCGGTCACCGTCGCACCCGGCACCGCCGCGCTCACCGTCCGGCTGGACTACCCGCGCCAGGCCGGGGTGCTCGACCTCGGCTGCGTCAGCCCGGCCGGCTTCCGCGGCTGGTCCGGCGGCGCCCGCGACGGATACACCATCGCCGCCGACTGGGCCACCCCCGGCTACCTGCCCGGCGACCTGGAACCCGGCGAGTGGCAGGTGCTGCTGCGGCTGCACCGCATCCCGCCCGACGGGCTGGACTACGAGGTCACCGCCACCACCAGCAGCATCCCGCCACCCGCACCCGAGGCGCCGGCCGCGCCGCCGCGCCCGGACCGGCCGCCCCGCCGGGACCTGCCCGACGTCGACGGCCGGTGCTGGCTCGCCGGCGACCTGCACGCGCACACCGTGCACAGCGACGGCGCGCACACCATCGACGAACTCGCCGCGCTCGCCGCCTCCCGCGGCCTGGACTTCCTCGCCGTCACCGACCACAACACCGTCAGCCACCACCCGTGCCTGCCGGCCGCCTCCGCCCGCTACGGCATCACTCTGCTGCCCGGCCAGGAGGTGACCACCGACCGGGGGCACGCCAACGTCTTCGGCCCGGTGGCCTGGGTCGACTTCCGCCGGCCGCCCGACGAGTGGCTCGCCGCCACCCGGCGCGACGGCGGGCTGATGTCGGTCAACCATCCGCTCGGCGGGGACTGCGCCTGGCGGCAGCCGCTGGCCGACCGCACCCCGCTGGTCGAGGTGTGGCACTCCGGCTGGTGGGACCGCACCTGGGGCGCCCCGCTGGCCTGGGCGCGGGCGTGGCGGGCGGACGTCGTACCGGTCGGGGGCAGCGACTTCCACCGCCCCGGCGCCGACGCGCTGCCCGGCTCCCCCACCACCTGGGTGCTCGCCGACCGCGACGCCGCCCCCGGGAACGCGGTGCTGGACGCGCTGCGCGGCGGCCGTACCGCCATCTCCGCCGACCCCGACGGCCCGCTGCTGCTGCGCCTCGGCGACGAACTGCTAGCGCTCGACGCCGACGGCGCGCTGCTGGCCTACCCGGACGGGCGGCACCGGCTGGTCCGCGGCGACCGGTGCCTGCTACCGGCCGGCGACGGGCTGCACGTCCTGGAGTCCCACCGCATGGAGGTGATCGCACTGTGCAGCTGACCGGACGAACCCGGGTGGCCGGCGCCCCCGTCAACTACGGCATCTACCAGAGCACCGACGCACCCGTCGGCCCCGATGACCTGCTCGCGGCGCTGGCCGACGACGGCTACACCGGGGTGGACTCCGGCCCGATCGGCTACCTCGGCACCGGCGAGACCCTCGCGCGCCGGCTGGACGCGGCCGGCATCGCGCTCGCCGGCGGCTGGGTCGACCTGCGCTTCGCCGACCCGGCCGGCTTCGCCGAGGACCTGGCCCAGCTCGACGCCGCACTCGACGTGTTCACCGCCGCGCCGGCCGACAACCCCCGCTTCGCACCCCGGCCGACCCTGGCCTGCCCGGGCAACCCGGCCCGGATGGCCCGCCCGGGCACCCCGACCGACCTGGCGTCGGCGCTGCCCGCCGCGGCCTGGCCGGATTTCGCCGCCCGGGTGCAGCAGGCCGCCGACCGGTGCCGTGACCGCGGCCTGGAGCCGGTGTTCCACTACCACCTCGGCACCGACGTGGAGACCGAGGCCGAGGCCGACCGGCTGCTGGAGCTCACCGACATCAACATCTGCCTGGACACCGGGCACCTGCTGCTGGCCGGCGGCGACCCGGTGGCCGCGGCACGCCGCTGGGCCGGGCGGATCGGCCAGGTGCACGTGAAGGACGCCGACCTCGCCGCCCACGCCCGGGTCCGGGCGGCCGGCGGTGGGCTGATGGACGTGGTCGCCGCCGGGGGCTTCTGCGCCCTGGGCCGCGGCGACGTCGACCTCGCCGGGGTGCTCGCCGGTCTCGACGCCACCGGCTACACCGGCTGGCTGGTGATCGAGCAGGACGCCCCCGCGGACGGCCGGGACCTCGACCGGATCCGCGCCGACCAGCACGCCAACCTGCGCCGGCTCGAGGAGGCGCTGCGATGACCGAGCCGGGCAAGCGGATCCGGATCGCGGTGGCCGGGCTGGGCATCATCGCCCGCACCGTGCACCTGCCGCTGCTGCAACGCCGGGCCGACCTGTTCGAGATCGTCGCGCTGGCCGACCTGTCCCCGTCGCGGGTGACCGAACTGGGCGAGCGGTACGGCGTCGAGCCGGCCCGCCGCTACACCGACGCGGCCCGGATGGTGACCGACGGCGGCTGCGACGCGGTGCTGCTGGCCACCTCCGGCTCGCACGGCGAACTGGCCGCGCTGGCGCTGCGCGCCGGGCTGCCGGTGCTCTGCGAGAAGCCGCTGGCCTACACGCTCGCCGAGACCGCCCGGCTGGTCGAGCTGGGCGCCGGCGGCGCGGCGCTGATGGTCGGCTACATGAAGCAGTACGACCCGGCGGTGGCCGAGGCCGCGCGACTGCTGGCGGAGCTCGGCGGCGCGGAGCGGGTGCACGCGGTCGAGGTGACCGTGCTGCACGCCGGCGGCGACCGGCAGTTGCGCTTCGCCAACCTGCCCCCGGCCCCCGGCGACGTGCCGGCCGAGGAGGCGGCCCGGTTCGCGGCCGCCGACCGCGGGCTGCTCGACGCCGCCGTCGGCGCCGACCCGGGCGCCCGCGCCCTCTACCAGATCCTGATCAACAGCATCTCGCACGACCTGTCCCTGCTGCGGTTGTTCACCGGCGCACCGGCCACCGTGGAGCACGTGGCCACCTGGCCGCTGCGCCCCGACGGCCCGGTCGAGCCGTCGGTCGAGGTCGGCGGGCGGCTGCCGGACGGGGCCCGCTACGGCATCCGGTGGCTCAACCTGCCGGACTACCCGGCCTACCGGGAGACGGTCACCCTGCACCACGCCCGCGGCTCGCTGGAGCTGGTGTTCCCGTCGCCGTACCTGCTCAACGCGCCCACCACGCTGACCGTGGTGGACGACCACGGCGGCGGCGAGCGGCGGGCCGCGTTCCGGTCGGTGACCGAGGCGTTCGAGCAGGAACTGGTCGCGTTCCACGCGATGGTCACCGCGGGCGTCGCGCCGTTGACCGGCATCGCCGAGGGCGCGGCCGACGTACGGACCAGCCAGCAGGTGGTACGCCGCTACGGTGAGCTGACCGGGGTGGCGATCAGCGGAGAGGCGGCGAGCCGATGACGCGACCGACCGACATCATCGTGGTGCCGCACACCCACTGGGACCGGGAGTGGTACGAGCCGTTCCAGCGGTTCCGGCTGCGGCTGGTGGCGCTGCTCGACGAGGTGTTCGACCGGATGGAACGCGACCCGCGGCAGCGGTTCACCCTGGACGGGCAACTCGCCGCGGTCGACGACTACCTGGAGGTCCGCCCGGAACGGCGCGAGCAGGTCATCGCCCTGGTGCGCGCCGGGCGGCTGGCGGTGGGCCCGTGGCAGATCCTGCTCGACGAGTTCCTCTGCTCCGGGGAGAACATCGTCCGCAACCTGGAACGCGGGCTGGCCCGCAGCGCCGAGCTGGGCGGGGCCATGCCGGTCGGCTACCTGCCCGACATGTTCGGCCACATCGCCCAGATGCCGCAGATCCTGGCCGGCGCCGGGCTGACCCACGCCTGCGTGTTCCGCGGCGTACCCGAGCGGATGCACCACCACGCCTTCGCCTGGCAGGCGCCCGACGGCACCACCATCCGCACCGAGTACCTGCCCGGCGGCTACGGCAACGCCGCCGGCCTGATGGACGACGCCGCGCAGGTCACCCGCCGCGCCGGCGACCTCGCCACCAAACTCGCCGCCTGGCGGTTCGACGGGGAGGACGGCCCGGCGCTGGCCATGTACGGCACCGACCACGCCGCCCCGGCGCCGGACGCCCCCGACCTGCTGGCCGCCGCCGACCTCGCCGACACCCGGCTGCGGCTGGGCACCCTCGCCGAGTACTTCGCCACCCAACCGGCCACCGTCGCCGGCCTGCCGGTCGTCCGCGGCGAGCTGCGCTCGCACGCCCGGGCCAACATCCTGCCCGGCGTGATCTCCGTCCGCGGCCAGCTCAAGCGGGCGATGAACCGTGCCGAGCGGCGCGTCGAACGGTACGCCGAGCCGCTCGCCGCGCTGACCCACGACGCGTCCGTGCAGCGCTTCCTCGACATGGCCTGGACCCGGCTGATCGACGCCAGCTGCCACGACTCGGTGACCGGCTGCGGCTGCGACGAGACCGCCGAACAGGTCGCCGCCCGCCTCGCCGAGGCCGACCAGCTCGGCCGGGCGGTCTGCGACCTGGTCGGCGCGCGGCTGGCCGCCACCGTGCCCCACGACGGCTACCTGCTGTTCAACCCCACCCCGGCGGCCCGCACCGCGCTGGTCCGCCTGGACGTGGAGGCGCCCGCCGACGGCACCGTGGCGCTGGCCGACGCCGCCGGCCGCAGCGTCGCCGCCCAGGTCCTCGACCGGGGCCGCACGCTGCTCGCCGACGACCTGGTGCCGGCGGCCGACCTGCCGGCCGTGCTCACCCGGGTGCACGGCCGGGAACTCTACGGCCAGGAGGTCACCGCCTGGTCCGTGTCGCCCGACGACGCCACCCTCACCTTCCAGGTGGCCCGGCACGGCGACCCCGCCTTCGACGTGGAGGACGTCCGGCTGGCGCTCGCCGCCGCCGGGCCGGCCGACCGGTGGCGGGTGCGGATCCTCGCCGCCCCCCGGGCCACCGTCGCCGCCCTGGTCGAGGTGCCGCCGCTCGGGCGCGCCGCGGTCCGGCCGGTGCCCCTGCCGGCGACCGCGGCGCCCGGATCCGCGCCGGTGACCGCGGCCGGCCGCGGCCTCGACAACGGTCTGCTCCGCGTCGACGTCGCCGAGGACGGCACGCTGGCGCTGACCACCCCGGACGGCGTGACGGTGGACGGAATCGGCCGCGTCGTCGACGGCGGCGACGTGGGCGACAGCTACAACTACGCCCCACCGGCCGCCGACGAACTGGTGGACAAGCCACGGGCGGTGCGCACCGTGGTGCGCCACGACGGGCCGCTGGTGGCCGTCCTGGACGTGGTGCGGGAGTACCGCTGGCCGGAGGCGGCGGACGTCGACGCGGGTTCCCGCGCGGTGGATCGCGAGCCGATCACCGTCACCACCCGGGTCGAGCTGCGCTGCGGCGAGCCGTTCGTCCGACTGCGCGTCGAGTTCGACAACCGCTGCGACGACCACCGGGTCCGGCTGCACCTGCCGCTGCCGTCGCGGGCCGACGCGTCGTACGCCGAGGGGCAGTTCGCCGTCGTCGAGCGGGGCCTGACCGCGGAGGGCGGCGGCGGTGAGGTGCCGCTGCCCACCTTCCCGGCGAACGGGTTCGTCGCCGCCGGCGGTCCGGACGGCGCCCTCGCCCTGCTGCTGACCCAGCCCACCGAGTACGAGCTGACCGACTCGGGCCGGGAACTGGCGGTCACCCTGCTGCGGTCGATCGGGATGCTGTCGCGCAACCGGCACGCCCTGCGCGACGAGCCCGCCGGCCCGCAGCTGCCGACGCCCGAGGCGCAGTGCCGCGGCACCCGCACGGTCGAGCTGGCGGTGCTGCCCTACCGGGGCGCCTGGCACGAGGCCGGGGTGCTGGCCGCGGCCGAGGCGTACCGGCACGAGCTGCTGGCCTTCCCCGGCACCGCCGACCCGGCCACCGCGCTGCCCACGCCGGCGGGCGGGCTCGCCGTGGACGGTCCCGGCGTCGCGCTGACCAGCGTGCGGGACCGCGCCGGCCGCACCGAGGTGCGGCTGGTGGCGCAGACCCCGGCGGACACCGTCGCCGTGCTCGGCGGGGCGACCATCCGCGGGGCGTGGCGGGCGGACCTGCTCGGCCGGACCGGCGAACCGCTGGCCGTCGACGATGACGGGCAGGTCCGGCTGCCGCTGCGGGCCTGGGAGATCGCCACGGTGCACCTCGACCTGGGCTGACCGGCACTCACCTCCGCCCATCCCCACGCTCGCTGCCGGGCAGTCAGACTTTCGGGTGAAAACACCCTCATAACCGGCGCGACGTAACGCCAGGAGGTTTCGCGGGCGCTCAAACTGGTGAAGGTGGGCCCAGCACCTGCGCCCAAGGGGGGATCTTTTCGTGTCCGACACCAGCCTCGACCGGTCCGACCACCAGGCCGACCGTCCAGAAGAGGTGACCGACCCGCTGCTGTGGAAGCTGGCCCTGGAGGTGGCCGACGCCCACGAGCCGGACGACGACGGCGGCTGCCGTAACCTGCTCTGCGCCGGCCAGCCCTGGCCCTGCCAGGCCTGGAACAACGCCCAGCACGCGCTCAACCTGGCACGCACCGACGCCACGGCGGCGCCCACCGCCGAAGGGCCGGACGGCCCGGCGCCGGTCACCGGCTGGTCCGGCGCGCCGGCGCAGCGCCAGCCGGCCGCCCGGCAGGCCGCGTAACCACGTTCGTCAGACGGATGCCGACCACCGACGAGGTGGTCGGCATCGTCGTATCCGGGCTCAGGCCGGCTGTGACCCAGCTGACTTTGGCAAAGCTAAGTCAGCGGGGGTAGCGTCGCCGGCATGACCGACGACCTGCTCGCCGACCGGGACTCGTGGCTGGCCAGCACCTGCTCGATCGCCAGCGCCCTGGACGTGGTCGGCAACCGCACCACGCTCCTGCTGCTGCGGGAGGCGTCGCTGGGCACCCGCCGCTTCGACGCGTTCGCCCGCCGGGCCGGCGTCAGCGAACCCGTCGCCGCCGCCCGGCTCAAGCAGCTCGTCACCGACGGGCTGCTCGAGCGGCACCCCTACCGGGAGCCCGGCCAGCGCACCCGCGACGAGTACCACCTCACCCGCAAGGGCGCCGAGCTGCTGCCGGTGCTCACCGCGCTGCGCCAGTGGGGCGACGCCTGGGCCGCCGACGAGGCCGGGCCGTCCATCCGCCTCGAGCACCACGACTGCGGCGCCGCCGTGCACGCGCGACTGCGCTGCGACGCCGGCCACGACGTGGCCGCCGACGAGATCGCCGTACGCCCGGGGCCCGGCCTGCGCCGCGCCGACCGCGACGCGCCGACGGCGTCCTGAACCCCACCCGCCGGCGCGTGACCGTCACGCGCCGAACCCACCCAGGAGTACGCCCATGAAGATCGCCGGAACCACCGCCCTCGTCACCGGCGCCAACCGGGGCTTCGGCCGGCACCTCGCCGCCGAACTGACCGCCCGGGGCGCCACCGTGTACGCCGGCGCGCGCAACCCCGACCAGGTCGACCTGCCCGGCGTCACGCCGGTCCGGCTGGACATCACCGACCCCGCCTCGGTGGCCGCCGCGGCCGACCTCGCCCGGGACGTCACGCTCCTGGTCAACAACGCCGGCTCGGCCACCGGCGCGGACCTGCTGGACGCCGACCTCGACCGGATCCGGCTGGAGATGGACACCCACTTCTTCGGCACCCTGTCGATGGTGCGGGCGTTCACCCCGGTCATCGCCGGCAACGGCGGCGGATCGATCCTCAACGTGCTGTCCGTGCTGTCCTGGGTGAGCTTCCCGCACCTCGGCGCGTACAGCGCGGCGAAGTCCGCCGAGTGGTCGATGACCAACGCGCTGCGCGCGCAGCTCGCCGACCGCGGCATCCGGGTCGCCGGCCTGCACGTCGGGTACATGGACACCGACATGGCCGCCGGGGTCACGTCGCCGAAGTCCGACCCGGCCGACATCGCCCGGATCGCGGCGGACGCGATCGAGGCCGACTCGTACGAGATCCTCGCCGACGACGTCAGCCGGCAGGTGCGGACCGGGCTCGCCGGTGGGGTCGCGGCCCTCTACCCGCAGCTGCCCTGACGATGCGGAGGTGGTGGCACCGACCCGGTGCCACCACCTCCGTGTTCACCGGACGTGGCCGCACTCCGGCAGGCTGTCGAGGTTGTTCGGGGAGGCGTCGTCGGCCACCGTCCGCAGGTACGGCCGGCCCAGCCTCGGCCGGACCACCCGGATGGCGGTCCGCGCCGTGCCCGGCTCCTGCACGAAGAAAGCGAACCGCCCGCTGCCGATCAGCTCGATCGCCTCCGGCACCGGGATCAGGAAGTGACTGCCGTCGCCGTTCTGCCCGCCCAGCCCGATCGTCGTCCCGTTCAACGTCCGCACGCAGCTCACCCGCACCGGCACCGCGGCGTCGTGGTACTCGGTGTCGGCGACCAGTGCCACCTGCAACCAACCCTCGCTGGCCACCGACGGCTCGTTCGGCAGCAACGCGTCCGGGGTGGTCGGCACCACCGGGTCGCTGGTCCACTCCCCGGGCCGGGGCCGCCGGTGCCAGTGCCACGAGCCTCGCACGTCCTGCGGCAACGGCAGGCGCGTGGTCTCCAGGTCGCGCAGCACCGGGCCGTAGCGCAACGCCGGCGACAGCCGGGACAGGGCCGGCGCCGTCCACTCCCGCAGCAGCCCCACCGACTTCTGCGGTACCAGCCCGGCGGTGACGTGCACGTCCGAACCGGGCACCATCAGCAGGGTCAGCGGCACCGGCACCCCCGGGTTCACCGTGAACACCCCTGAGGTGTCCACGTACGGCGAGGTGATCGGGTCCGCGCCCGGCAGCGCGGCCACCCCGCTCTCGTCCGGCAGACCCGGCGCGAGCAGCGCCACCGCCGGGTCCACGATGTGCAGCCGGTCCATGTCGTCACCGACGCAGTACGCCAGCAGCCCGTCCTGCGCCCGCGACAACGTGCCCAACCGCACCCGTACACCGGTCCGCGCGTTCTCCGGAGGCTGCCGCGGATCCTCCACCTCCACCTTCAGGTACGCCCGCACCACCGCGACCGGACGGCCCAGCAACAGCGCCAGGTGCTCGTCGCCGGCCCGGCCGGTCACGTCCACCGTCCACCGGGTGGTGTCGAGCACCCGCAGCAGCGACTCCAGCGCGCTCTGCGCCCCGCCGGCCGGATGGCCGTCCGCCCGGGCGGTGGCCAGCGCGTTGTCGGCGGCCAGCATGCGGTCGGCGAACCGCGCGAGCAGCGGGTTCGGCAGGAACCGGCTCGGCGGTGCGCCCAGCGTCGCCGGCCGACCCGGATCCTCCTCCCAGGCGGTCACCGTCTCCGGGTCCGGGCGCAGCCGCCCGTAGCCGCTGCCCTTGTCGTCGAAGAACTCCAGCGTCCGGTCCACCAGCGACGGCACCAGGTATCCGCAGACCGGGTTGACCCCGGCGTCGGCGTCGCGGGGCGTGCCGGAGGCGTCGGCGAAGCGCAGCAGCACCCGGGCCGGGGCGGTGAACCGGGGCCGCAGCGCGGCCAGGTCCGGGTGCCCCGGCACGGCCAGCGTCACCCCGTGCGTCACCGGCGCCGCCGTCGCCACGTCGGGGCCGAGCACCTCCAGGAACCGGCCGAAGCCGTCCACCAGCCGGGCCCGCTCCACGCGCAGGTATCCGGCGCGCAGGGCGACGAAGTCCGACGCGCGCGGCGGCTGCGGCGGCTGCGCCGAGTCGGTGGCGTTCGGCGCGTCCACCACCAGGCCGGTGGCGTCGCGGCGCAACTGCTCGGCGATCCCCACGAGCTCGCCGGAGAGCAGGTCGCGTTCGGCGTCCTGCGCGTCGATCGTGCCGTCGAGCAGCGCGGTCGCCGACGCCGACAGCATCACCCGCCCGCGCAGCGTACGGCCGGTCTCGGCAGCCGGTTCGGTCACCGCGACCGGCAGGTCGTAGTCGACCTCGCCCAGCGGCCAGTCGTGCGCACCACCCGGGGACGGCAGGTAGCTGGCCGTCCACTCCAGCAGCAACGGGTTCCACGGCCGGCTCGGCGGGGTCACCCCCACCGGGCTGGGCAGCTGACCGTCCACCACGGCACCGGGCGGAGCTGTGGTCGGATCACCGACACCGGGGTCGAACGACGCCCACCAGGCGGCCCGGGCGGCGGCCACCGGGGACGGCTGGGTGGCGGTGGACCGGGCCAGGTCGGGCGCGGAGCCCGGGTCGAGGCTGGCCAGCTCGACGAGCAGGTCGGTGGCGACCGCCGGCACCGCGTACTGCGGCAACAGCCCGGCCAGGGGGGTGGGCGGCAGCACCGCCGCGCCCCGGCCGGGGTCGCCGCCGGCGACGCCGAACCCGCGTACCGTCTGCCCGTCCACCCGGCACAGCAGGTTGCCCAGCTCGGAGTAGCGGCCGTCCGCGCCGTGCTTCGGGCTGCGCCCGCCGCCGGCCACCACCAGCGCCGGCTCCAACGCGTGCCACACCCGCGGCCGGGTCCGCTCCACCTGCACGAAGGCCCCACCACCGGCGGCGCCGCCCGAGCCGGTCGCCGGCTGCCAGATGTACTCGTTGCCGGCCGCCGCCGGGGTCGAGCCGAACCGGCTCTGGTGCAGCGAGGCGTCCAACTGGGCGGGGCCGTCGGCGGCGGTGACCTCGGCCAGCGCGCCCTGCAGCAGCGCCTCGACCATCCGGGCCGCGTCGGCCGGGTCGTCCGGCTCCGCGGCGACCGCCGCGAGCGCCTCGGCCAGGGTCTCCCCCAGGGCCAGCGCCACCTGGTCCGGCGCCGGACGGTAGTCGGTCTCCCGGCCGAGCAGCCCGCCGTCGCCCGGCCAGTTCGGCGCCGGCCAGCCGATGGACACCGCCGCCGCGTGGTAGACCGACCGGTCCGGCACCGGCTGGTCCGCGTCGCCGTCGCCGTCCTCGTCGAGCGGCGGGTGGACCTGCCAGCCGAGGTCCTCCATCCGCTCGGCGTGCGCGGTCTCCCCGGTCACCCGCAGCGGGTCCCGGGTGAGGTCGGTGTACCAACCCACCACCAGGTACGCCACCGGCCCGGTCACCCCGGTCAACTCGTCGTGCAGCGCGAACCGGTGGGTCACGTTGTCGTAGTAGCCGGCCCAGCCGAGGTCGCCGTGGCCAAGCGCGGTCAGCGGGGACTTCGGTGCGGCGCCGGGGGCGGGCAGGGTCGGTCCGGTCAACGCGCGGTCCACCCGCACCGGCTCGACCGCGCCCGCGTACGGCAGCAGCCACGCCTCCACCGCGCGCGGACCGGGCGTCGCCGCGCCGGAGAGCCGCACCACCAGCCACCGGTCGGGCACCGGGGGGAAGGTGGTGGCGCCGGTGTCGTCGGCGACGCCGCGGGTCAGCCCGTCGGGGAGCCCCCAGTGCAGGTGCGCGCCCGGCGGCCGGGCGGTGGACCGGGCGCTGAACGGCTCGGGCAGCAGGTCCTGCTGCACCCGGCCGCTGGCGGGCGGGGTGGGCCGGGTCAGCGCGGTGTTCGCCCAGTCGGACGCGGCACCGGGCTCCCGGACGACCAGGACGTCGAGCGCGACCGGGACGAGGAGAGTTGTCACGGAAGGGGCTCCCTTGTTCGGGGCGGGCCGGGTGTCGGGCCCGGCGGTGGGTCGGCGGGGCCGCGGGATCAGGACGGTGGGGTGGAGGAGCCGAACCGCTGCCGGGACGGCGCCTGCAGCAGGGACAGCGCCAGGGCGGCGCCGCCGCGTGGCTGGGGCAGGCGGCGGGCCTGGTCCAGGGCGGCGGCCAGACCCTTGACGTCCACCACGCCGGGCACCGGGCCCGGGCGCATCGGCACCACCACGCTGCCCAGGTCGGGTCCCGCCCCGTCGCGGATCGGCGCCCGCCAGCCGGTCCCGTCGGCTTCCAGGCCGAACTGCACGCTCTGCGGCGGCTCCTCCAGCCAGACCAGGCGGGGGGCGCCGCGGAACAACGCCACCAGCACCGACGGCGACAGCCGCTCCAGCCGCAGCAGCTCCACCACCAGGTCGGGTCGGGTGCGGGCCAGCTCGTCCGGGTCCACACCCGGGCGTACGTCGGCCGGGTCGTCGTTGGCCCAGGCCCGCACCTCCATCCCGGGCCAGCCGCTGACCAGCGAGGAGCGCAGCAGGAACCCGGTGACCGGGACCTCCCCGGCCGCCGCGGTGAGCTCCCCGGTGGTCCGGGCCTCGGCGAGCAGGTCCGCGGCGACCGGGATCGACATGCGGGTGCGCTGCACCTCGCGTACCAGCGGCAGCTGCTCGGTGACCGCGGCGGTGACCCGCGGCAGCAGCGTCCGGGTGCCGGCGCGTTCCCGGCTGCCGTCGCCGCCGACCGCGAGCGCGCCCGCCCGCAGCCGCTCCAGCCAACCGGGGTCCAGCCGGAAGAACCGGATGGACTCCGGGGGCAGCAGCCGGGCGTCGGGCACCAGGTAGCGGAACGGCAGGTCGTGCAGCAGGCTCCAGCGGGCCAGCAGGTGCTCGACGTACGGCGGCAGCGGCGGCGTGTCCGTGGCCGCCGTCGCGGTCGCCCCGGCGACGGCGGCCACGGTACGCGCCGGGGACCGCTCGGCGACCAGGGCGCGCACCCGCGGTTCGGGCTGCCCGGCGGTATCGGCCAGCGGGCCGACCAGCGCCCCGAGCCGCTCGGCGAGCAGTCGCCCGCCGGTGGACAGGTGGGTGGTCACGAGGGTTCTCCTTCCGGGCGCAGCTGGCGCGGGATGACGCTGTCGCCACCCGGGTGCGCCTGCCACAGGTCGGCGCGGGTGGTCCGGGACAGCAGCCGCTGCGCGAACGTCGTGCCGAAGTCGGCGAGCGGGTCGACGCTGTCGGCGGCTGGCGGGGCAGCGCGCAGGTCCGCCGCTGCGGCGGCGGGACCGTCGGCGGGTACCGCCGCGGCGGCGCGGCGCAGGGCCGGGCCGGCGGCGGTGTAGGCGCGGGCGCTGTCCGCGCGGAGGTTCGCCGCGCTGCCGGCGCGGGCGGCGTCGTCGGCGGCGCGGTGCCAGCCCACCACCTCGCGGATGAACCGTCCGTCGGCGGCGGCGAGCAACCGGCCCAGCTCGAACGCGGCGCCGCCGGTCACGTCGTCCGGCCCGGCGGGCAGCGGGTCGGGGGCCGCGCCGAGCAGCGGCGAGCGGTAGCCCATGGTGGCCGGGGTGCCGTCGCGGCGGGTGCCGGCCAGCGCGAGCGCCCCGTCCGCGTCCACCAGCGGGGGCTGCCCGGCCGGCGGGGCGCCGAACGCGCCGAGGTCGAGGTGCGCGGCGACGTGCTCGAAGGTGCCGCCGGCGGAACTGGTCACGAACGGCCAGGACGCCAGGACGATCAACGTGGGTGTGCTGGTCAGGTTGGTCGCCCAGACGTCGTCGCGGGCCTCCAGCGAGACCAGGCAGGCCGTGTACCTGACGGGCGTGGCCCCGCCCAGCGGCAGCCGGTTGGCGGTGACCACGGCGAACCAGCCGTCGTCGTCGCTGCCGGCCAGCGCGGTGTCGGCGACGTTGACCTGGCGGACGTGGGTGAGCAGCCCGACATCGGCGCGGTTGGGCAGCAGCGCCCGGAAGGTGGCCAGGTCCTTGGCGCGCAACCCGACGACCGCCCGGTTGGGATCGACCGGTTCGATGCCGTCGAGCCGGTTGAACGCCGTCTCGCCGATGATCGTCCGCAGTGGGCCGGTCACCAGGCTCGCCTCCTCCGCCCGGACGACCAGCAGTGCCAGCCAGGGCGTGCCGTCGGTGAACCGCCGTTCCCACGGCAGGGTCCGCCGACCCAGTACGACGTGCGGCAACCGGTCGCCGAACGCGCCCACCGCGTCCCGGGGCGGGTGGTGCCCGGTGACCTCGCTGGTGTCGAGGGCTAGCCGGGGCGCGCCGACCTGGACGTGGGTGAGGTGCTCGGGCGGGGGGCCGGCCTCCGTTCCGCGGCCGGTCAGCTCCAGCTTGCTGGTGAACCGGTAGATGCCGGCGGTGAGCGACGGCGTCACCTTGTCGTGCAGCCGGATCGAACCCGGCGCCACGGGAGTCTCCGTCATCACGCCTCCGTTTCCTCGTCGTCGAAGGCGACGAACGCCGCCGCTGGTGCCGGGGTCGCCGGCTCGGAGAGCGCGGCCGCCGGGGCGACCGCGGTACGCGCCGCCGACCGGGCGGCGACGCCCGGCCGCCCGGGCACCCTCGCGGGTCTGGTGACCCGGGCCAGTTCCCGACGGGCGGCGGTCAGCCGGGTGTCGACGGCGTAGTCCGGGGTGCCGATCACCCCGGAGACCCGCCAGCCCTCCCCCGCGACGACCTGCACCGAGATCGTGTCGGCGCCCCGTTCCGCGTCGACGGTCAGCAGGATGCGGTGCGGCTGGTCGGCGTCGGGGGCGTCCTCCCGGCTGCTCACCCGCACCCCGCCCAGTTCGATGCGGACGTCGTCGAGGCGGGCGTCGGCGGACACCGGCTCCAGCGACACCACGACCGCGCGGGTCGTGCCGGGCAGGTTGGTGACCAGGCCGTCGACGGCGGCGGAGAGCAGCGCCGCGGGCACCGGAACGTGCTCGCCGGCCTGCTGGTAGCGGACCGGCGGACGCCACGGGTGCGGCAACAGCACGGTGGCGCCCGGCGCGACCAGCACGCCCTCGGTGACCGGGACCAGCGGCGTGTCGGCGGCCCAGCCGGCGGCCCCGCCGGCCGCCGGGGTGAGCACCGCGCGGGCGGCGTCGGCGGGCACCCGGGCACCGGGCCGGGCCGGGCCGTCACTGAGCGGCGCGCCGGTGCCGGTGAAGGTGACCAGTCGCAGCGGCGCCGGCCCCTCGTCGAGGCGCAGCCGCAGCCCGCCGGCGTGGGTGGTGTCCCAGACCTGGGTGCTGCCCACCGGCAGGGCCGTCCCGGCGTCCCGCCCGGCCGGGCCGGCGACCCGGCGGGTGGCCCGGGCGGCACCCCGGTGCTGGTCGGCCGAGACGGTCGCCCGCAGCCGCGGCCCGGTCGGCACCGCCCGGGTGCGCAGGGCCGCGGTGCCGGCGGGCTCGGCGGCGGTGGCGCCGGCGGTACGTCGCAGGCGCAGCACCGACGGTGCCGGCGCCACCGTGCCGGGGACCGACAGCGGCAGGTGCCGCTGCGTCTCCTCCTCGATCATCGTGGCCAGGGCCACGTCCGGCAGCACGCCGGTCGCCTCGGAGACGGTGATCGGCGCGGCGAGGTCCACCGAGGACAGCGCGCGGACCATGGTGGACGTCGAGCCGCCGTTGGCCGCACCGGCGAGGGCGGCGTCCCACAGCGCAGCCGGGAAGCCGGTGCCGGCCGTGGCCAGCCGCAGCTGCTGGATCTGCGCGGTGGGCACCGCGACCCAGGTGCTGCCGCTGCGCTGTTCGACCGTGACGACCATGATCGCGCGGGTCCTGGCCATGTTCGAGCCGGCCGGGACCACGTCGACCTCCCGCCCGCCGGTGAGGTCGTCGGCGCGGCCACTGCCGGTCAGCCGCCAGCCGTACAGCGGCATCAGCGACTCGACCCGGACCGCGAATTCCGGCGCCACCGTCCACGGCCGCTCCGCCGTGCCGTCCGGACGGCTGCCCACCACCGGTGGCAGCGTGCCCGCGGTGACCGTGCCGCTGGTCGCCGGCCGCGCCGGGTCGCCGCCGCCGAGGTACTTGACCCGGACCTCCTTCCAGCTGAGGTACGGCTGCGGCTGCGCCTTGCCGAACCGGACGGTGACCGAGGCGATGGCCAGGTCGACGGTGACCGTGCCGTGCAGCGGCGGGCCCTGGATGCGCACCCTGGCGCCGAGGGAGACGCTGACGTTGATCCGCGCGCAGGCGAAGAAGCACACCTTGATGGTGAAGCGGGCGCCGACGCTGACGCTGGCGGTGATGTCGTACGTCAGCGGGTCCCACCGCAGGTACACGTCGAGGGCGGCGATGAACCAGACCCGCACCGGTGAGCGGTCGTACGAGGCCTCCAGGCGGCCGCCGAGCATCACCGTCGACGGGGTGAGGGTGAAGTAGGCCTGGCCCTTTACCACCACACCGCCGCCGACCGACCAGTGGAACCCCACCCGGGGCACGTCCGGGTAGTGCGCGGGCTTGTTGAACCGGGGGTGGTAGCCGCCGATGGAGAGCAGCACCTCCGGCCGGTCGAACCACACCACGAAGGCGAACCCGCCGGTGACCTGGCAGTCGCGGCTGAGCAGCCACGAGTTGCGGGTCAGCGCCGCCCGGACGGAGAGCACCTTGTCCACCGTGCTGTACCGGGCGGCCAGCGCGAGTTCGAGGTTCACCAGCGCCGACTGCGAGTCGGGCAGCGCCATCCGCATCAGGCCGAGCAGGCCGACCTCGAGTCCCCGGTCGGCGGAGACGTAGGCCAGCGCCGTGGTGTGCAGCAGCTGGAAGGTGGAGAACTTCACCCCGGCGGCGAGCCAGAACGCGCCCCGCGCCGGCGGGATGTCCTTCGACATCCGGGCCAGCGCCCCCATCGGTCCGCCGGAGCCGCCGAACCCGCCGTCGTCGATCGCCTTCACCAGCGGGAACGCCGGCACGCCCTGCGGGTCGCGGGGCACCATCAGCCGGCGGTTGTACCCGGCGCCGCCGGCCAGGCCGAGGACGTACAGGTACGGCGGGCCGCCGAGCGGGAACCCGGCGGAGAGGAACACGAAGAGCGAGGTGTACTCGCCGAGGTCGTCGCGGGGCCGGGCGTACGAGCCGACGGCGGTCAGGCCGCGGCCGGCCAGGTCGACCGAGAGCATGCCGTCGTACTGGACGCCGTTGGCGCCGGTGACCTTGACGAGCCCGCCCGCGACCGACACCCCCGGCGAACTGAACGACACCGACAGGCCGGCCAGGTCGACCTCCCAGGCGCGGAGGTCGGCCGGGTTGCGCAGCGGCACCAGCAGCGACAGGTCGTCGACGTCGACGGTGAGCCCGGCGACGGCCACGCCGCCGTCGACGGCCACCCCGACCTTGCCCGGTCCGGACGTGGCCGCCCGGTACAGCAACGCCAGCTCGGCGATGTGCAGCGGACCGAAGCTCCGGTTGATCTCGAACCGGGCCTCGGCCTTCCCGCCGAAGAGCACCAGCCACCTGCCGCCGCCCCGGGCGACCAGCACGTCCAGTGGCGGGTTGGCCGGGGCCGCGTCGCCGCCCCCGCCGGTCTGCAGCAGCGACGCCGCGACCGGGTTGGCGCCGCCCCCGCCGGGGGCCATCGGGAAGCCCAGCCCGTCGAGCATGACCGCGCCGTCCACCACGGTCGGTCGCTTCAGCGCCACCGTGCCGGTCAGCGCCAGGTCGGCGCGGACGTGGGCGCTGGCCGCGCCGAGGCGGAACCCGCCGGTCTCGACCAGCGCCTTGCCGGACGCGGACGAGGCGACCCGGATGCCCAGCCCGCCGAGCCGCAGCACCGGACGCAGCTGCGGCGCGGCCGGGTCGGTGAGGTCCAGCAGCAGCAGGCCGACCCCCCGACCGGCCGGGCCCCAGCCGGGATCGACGGTGTCCGGGAGGCCGAAGCGCAGCTGCACCGCGGTGTCGCCGGCGGGCAGCGTCAGCGCGCCCTTCAGCACGATGCCGTAGCGGGCGCCGTCGGCGGCCACCGAGAGGGCCAGCCCGCCCGGCACCGGCACGTCGACCCCGGCGACCGCGTCGAGCGCCCCGCGCAGCACGCCGAGCGGGGTGGGCAGGACGGCCGCCATCCGCATCCCGTCCGGGGTGTCGACGGCCACCTCCGCGCCGGCGAGGATCTGCGCCGCGGTACGCCCGCCGGACCACAGCGGCCTGCGCAGCCACGGCTCGGCCGCGCGCAGCGCCAGGGTGCCGGCCATCGGCACCACCAGCCGCTGGGCGAGCTGCGCCAGCTCCGCCGGCCCGGGCAGTTGCACCACCGGCGCGAGCTGGACGCCCAGTTCCCCGGTGCCGGCGTCGTCGCTGCCCAGCAGGCCGAGCCGCACGGCCAGCCCGGCGGCGGTGGCCTGTGCGGACAGCCGGGCCCGCAGGGTCACCCCGAGGCCGGTGTCGACGTACGCGCGGGCGGCCAGCTGGGCGGTCACGTTCGGGTGGGCGTAGCCGACCACCACGTCGGCGGTGACCGCGCCGGCGGTGACGTCCCGTACCGACAGCCGCAGCGCCGGCGGTGACGCGGCCAGGTCGGTGCGCAGCTCGACGGTGCCGCCGAGGACGCCGACCTGCACCACCACCTCCCCCGGCGTGGCCGGCTGCGGCACCTGGGCCGTACCCAGCACGCGGCGCAGCAGCGCGACGACCGCGGGCGCGGCGACCCGGCCGGCGTCGGCGAGGGTCCCGGCGGCCAGGTCCTGCACCAGGTCGGCGAGCGCGCCGGTGCGGGCGGCGAAGCCGTGCGGCGCGGCGGCCGGGTCGTAGACGCCGAGTGCCGCGGCGACGGTGAGCGCGTCGTCGAGCACGGCGGGACGCGGGGTACGCGCGCCGACGCCCTCGACCAGCCGGTCGAGGACCTCCGGCAGCAGCCGCGCCCCGGCGGCCTCCACCAGGGCGTCCAGGCCGCTCACCGCCGGCAGCAGGGTGACCGTGGCGCCCAGCGCGGCCGGGGTGACGGCCACGGACAGGCCGCCGGCGTCGGCGCGCAGCCGCAGGTCGAGCGCGCCCCAGTCGCCGGGCAGCGGCAGGTGCAGGGTCAGCTCACCGCCCGGCTGGACCTGCCGGGCGGCGTCGACGTCCAGCCGCAGCGCGAGGTCCAGGGTGGCCGGACCGGCGTCGTCCTCCCAGAGCACGATCGGGGCGTCGGTGCCGACCAGCAACCGCAGCGCCCGGGCCTCGGCGGTGCCCACGTCCAGCAGGTCGACGGCGACGCCGCCGGGCAGGGTGAGGGCGTGCGCCGGATCGGCGGCCAGGCCCAGCGGTGCCGCGGCCAGCCGCAGCAGGTCGGCCAGCGGCGCGGCCTGCGGCGGCGCGCCGGGCGCGCCGGCGAAGGTGCGTCGCAGCCAGCCGGCCGGGTCGGTCAGCAACCCGTCGAGGGAAGCCACCCGGACGTCCTCGCCGGTCAGCTGTTCGAGCAGGACGCCGAGCGCGCCGCCGACGAGCAGCCGGGGCAGCAGCGGGGCGAGCCGGGCGGCCAGATCCGGGGCGGCCGGCCACAGCCCGACCGGCTCGGGCAGCCACGACGCGGCCAGCGACACCCCGCCGGCGGTCCGGGTGAGGGTGACGCCGCCGACCGCGAGTGCCGCCCGCACCTGCGGCGTGGGGTCGGCCAGCCGGACGGTGGTGGCGCCGGTCAGCGTCGCCCCGTGGCCGAGCCGCAGGCCGGCGCCGGTGGTGCGGGCGGTCAGGCGCCACGGCTGGGCCTCCAGTACCAGTTCCACCGGCAGCCCGGTGAGGGGACGTCGCCAGGGGCCGCCGCCGGCGGCGGCGCCGGGGTCGCGGACCAGTCCGAGCAGCCCGGCGGTCCGGTCGACCAGCGCCGGCAGCCGCGGCGCCAGCCACCCGGTGGCGTCGGTACGCAGCGCGCCGACCGCGTCGGCGAGCAGCCCGGCCGGCCGGCCGGGCGCGGCGCGGTGCAGGACGCCGAGGGCGGCGAGTTCGTTCAGCAGCCGGGCCAGCCGGCCGTCGGCGGCGGCGACCCGGTCGAGTTCCCGCACCAGGGCGTCGAGCAGTTCCGGCGCCCGCGGGTCGGTCAGGTCGGCGGCGGTGGCCGACTCGCCGCGCAGGGCGGCGTCGTGCAGCACCACGTCCACCTCGGTGACCGGGGCGGCGACGCCGGCCCGCACCGTGGCGCGGACGGTGAGGGCGCGCACCCGGGCGGGCAGCGGACGGCCCGTGCCGGGCCCACCGAGCAGCCACCCGTCGGGACGGGCGACCCGGATGCGGACCTGCGCGGACGGGAGCTCGTCCGGCGCCGCCGGGTCCAGCGCCACCGCGCCGAGTCCGAGGCGTACGTCGACGTCGACCTCGGGATCCCCGGCCGCGGGGCTGCCCAGGTCGAGCGCGAGCCGGAGCGCGGCGACCGCGTGGCTGGGCGGTGCGACCGGCCCGGCCTCCTCGACGGTGTGGGTGGTCAGCGCGGCGAGCAGCACCGCCCGCAGATCACCGCTGCCGTCGGCGTCGCCGAGGCTGCCGTACAACGCGAGCGCCGGTACCCCCGCCAGGTCCACCGGTGTGCCGAGCCAACGGGTGAACGCGGCGGCGGGCAGTGGGCCGGGACGGGCCTGCACGCCGGGCTCCGCGGCGGCGTACCCGTCGAGCAGCCGGCGCTGCAGGCTCAGCGCGGCGTCCAGCAGCGGCGCGGCCGGCAGACCGGCGGGCGCCAGTACGGCGGCCAGCCGCACCCCGTCGGCCACCGCGGGCGCGTCCAGCGGCAGCAGCGTGCCGTCGAACGCGGTGCCCACGGTGACCAGGCCGAGCACCTGCGCGGGGACGGTCGCGGCGAGCTGCCGGGCGACCAGACCGAGGTACGAGTGCCCGACGAGCACCGTCCGCACCCCGGGTCGGACCGCCCGCACCGCGTCCTGCACGTGCCGCAGCGCGCCGAGCGCGGTGGCGGCGGGAAGGGTGCCGTCGTCCGCGAGGTCCACCACGTACCAGTGGGCCGCCGGCAGCGTGCCGAGGTCGACCAGGTGCGGCGGGGTCCCCGGCACCCGCAGGTCCACGGTGGCGACCTGGTCGGGGGCGACGTCGCCGAGCAGGTCGGCCCACGGCCGCGACCCGGCCAGCGGCGGCGCGAGCAGCAGCACCGCCCAGTCGTCACCGGCGGCCGCGGTGCGGGCGGCGATCTCGTCGCGGATCTGGGTGACGGCCGCGGGCGCGCCGGTGAGGGTGTCGTGCGTGGCCGCGATCGGGGTGCCGGCGCGCCAGCCGGGTTCCGGCGGCGGCGCGGCGCCGGCGGGCACCAGCCCGTCGCCCTCGGCGAGCACACCGGCCAGCGCGCCGAGCGCCGCCGCGGCGTGGGCGGCGTCGATGCCGTCGAGCACGTCGCCGAGTTCCGGCCGGTACGCCCCGGCGACCTCGGCCACCGCGAGCACGTCGGCGCCGGTGACCGGGATCGCCTCGGTCGCCGCCGGATCGTCGGAGTCGGCTCCGGCGTCGGCGAACCGGTCGGCCAGCGGGGCGATCGCCCACTGCGCGGGCGGGCCCTGCGGTTCCAGCCAGGCGAGCACCTCGACCGCGTCCTCGCCGGCGTGGTGGATCGGCACCCGCCAGGGTGCCGTCGCGGTGCCGCCGCCGGCGACCGGCAGGTCGACCTGCGGCAGGTCCTGCCCGGGCAGGGCGGGCAGCCGGTCGGTCAGCGCGGCCTGCAGCAGGCGCAGCAGCGCGACCAGGTACGGCGTCCCGTCGTCGGTGCGGGCCTCCTCGTCGCGGGCCAGGTCGGCCAGCCACCGGCGCGCCGCGGCGGCGGGGTCGGCCAGCAGCGACGACAGGTCGGCGGGATCGGGCGGCAGCAGCGGCGGCAGGCCGGCCAGCGGGCCGGTGCTGCCCGGTCCGGCGATGCCGACCAGCGCCAGCAGGTCGCGGGCGGTCGGGCCGGCCCAGGACTCGGCGACCCGGGCGAGCAGGCCGCGGGCGGCCCCCCACAGCGCGGTGGGGTCCAGGCCGAGGCCGAGATCGGGCAGCGCCGGGTCGATCGGGCCGGCCGGCGGCAGGGTGAGGTCGCCCAGCACGTGGGCCACCCCGTCGACGGTGACCGCGAGGTCGTCGACGGCCGCGGCGACGTGCACCGGCGACCCGAGCGACCAGGTGACGTGGACCCGGATCCCGTCGGTGGAGACCCGCACCGGCGCGCCGACGGCCAGGGCCGGCGGCTCGAAGGCGGCGGTCGCGGTGACCCCGCCGAGCCAGGCCGGACCGGTCGCCCCGTCGAGCGGGATGCTGGCCAGCGCGGCGCGGACGTCGACCCGCCACGGCAGGGTCGCGTCGAGGTGGGCGCCGCCGCGCAGGGCGAGGCCGAGCTCGACGACCGGCGCGGCGGCGGTGCCCGAGTCCCACAGGACCAGGTCCAGGGCAACGGGTGCGCCGGCCGGGGCCGCGAGCGCGTCCACCGGGACCCGCCACGGGTCGGCCGGGGTGCCGGCGCCGGTCACCACCGCACCGGCGGTGCCCGCGAGCCGGGCCACCTCGCGCAGCACGCCGGGCCAGCCGTCGGGTTCCTGGCGCAACTGCCGGTAGTAGGCCGCCAGCGCGCGGGTCGGCGCGGTGGTCAGCAGCCCGAGGTCGACGCCGGGGGTGGTGCCCAGCCCGAGCAGGTGCCGCAGCGCGGCGACCGGGCCGGCGGCCGGGCCGAGCCCCGCCTCGATCGCCTCCTCGAGCAGCGACTGCGCGGCCGAGGTCAGCGACCGGGCGTCGGTCAGGTCGACCCGGTCCAGGTGGTGCGGATCGTCGCCGATGGCGACGGTGACGTCGCGCAGTTCCAGCACCGGCGTGATCGCGCCGCTGGCCGCGAGGTAGCGCAGCCCGGCACGCAGCCCGCCGACCTGCACGGGGCCGGCCGGCTCGCCGGCGGCCGGGTAGAGCCGTCCGCCGTTGGCGGGTGCGGCGACCAGCACGTCGAGGCGTTCGAAGAGGGTGACCGGCGCCGACCCGCTCAGCGGCACCACCAGCAGCACGGCGTCGCCGCGGACGGCCGCGTCGAGCGCGGCGCCGCCGCCGTGGTAGGTGACCCGGGCGCCGACCACCAGGGCGTTCGCACCGGTGGCCGGGTCGGTGCGGACGGCCACGGTGAGGTCGACCGACGGCGGGCCGGCGACCACCGGGATGAGCAGCGGGTCGGCGTCGGTGGGCAGGTCGGTGCGCTTGGACGGGTCGGCGCCGAGCAGGCCGGCGACCGAGTCCAGCCAGCCGACCAGGCCGGGCGCGCCGTCGGGGGTGCGGGCGGTGACCAGCGCGGCCAGCCAGGACCGGAACGCGGCGGGGTCGGCGGCCAGGTCGCCCAGCGGCAGCGGCACCAGCCCGGGGGTCAGCCCCAGCAGGCCGGGCAGGTTCGCCGCGACCAGGTGCACCGGGCCGGGCACGCCGTCACCCACCTCGGCCAGCACGTACCGCAGCAGTGCGGTGACCAGCAGGGCGAGCTGGGAGCTGTCGGCGGCCGGGTCCAGCACCAGCGGCTCGGTGGTGCCGGGCAGGCCCCGGACGGTGACGGTGACCCGGCTCAGCCCCTCGTCGGGCGGGGCGACCAGCAGGACGGCGGCCTCCACGCTGGCCCCGGTGTCGCCGAGCGGCGCCCGGGCCCGCAGCCGGATCGGGTGGTTCCGGCTGGCCGCGACCGGGGTGACCGCGCCGCCGGCGGCCACCAGCAGGTCCAGCCGCGCGGTGACGGCGGGGCCGCCGGCGACCGGCCCGGCCTCGGCCGCGACCGCCAGGGTCAGCGGGGCGGACGCGGCCACCCCGGTGCGTTCGACGACCAGGTAGACCTGCCCCTTGCCGCCCTCCTCCAACAGCGGCACGTGCCGGGCGATCCGGCCGAGCTGGCCGGCCGGGTCGGTCGGGAAGCGCGGCGGGGCCGCGGGCAGCAGGCCCTCGATGGCGCGTACCAGCGCGGCGCGCTGCACGTCGTTGGCGACCAGCCTGCCGACCCGGGTCCACGGGTCGGCGAAGAACTCCTCGACCAGCCGGACGCCGCCGCCGGACGGCGCCAGCAGGCCCAGTGCGATGCCGAGGTCCTCGACCTCGGCGGGAATGCCGTCAACGTTGATCATGGGCCCACCCACCCCGCGAAGCTGCCGGGTTCGGGATCGAGCCCGGTCCATCCATTGGTGTCGTCGAACCGGTCATGCAGACCCGTGATCCGCATGTCCCGGTCGGCCTTGCCGACGAGGTTCCGCTCGGCGAGGTAATTGATCTGGAAGAGGCGTAGCCACGGCGCGCGCAGCGGACCCGAGGCGCCCTCGTCGAACGGCCGGAACTCGGTGCGCGCCGGCTCGGCCATCCTGGCGATGGCCCGCTCGGTGCGGTTGATCGCCCGGTCGATCGCCTCGGTCACCCAGAACGGCGCGTTGATGTGCTGGTCGATGACGAGCGCCGCGGCGTACTCGGAGGTGACGAAGTCCCGGATCCGGTACTGCCGGCCGCGGACGAGCAGCTTCGCCTTGCCCAGCGGCTGGCGGGCCAGCCGCTCGAACCGCCAGACCGCGGTCCACACCTGCACCACGTTGTAGGGCACGGAGCAGAGCGAGGCCAGCCGGATCCGGCCGCACCACTCCGGGGCGACGGTGTAGGCCTTGCCCTTCGCGCTCACCCCGAAGAACGTGTGCCGCGGCAGGACCTGGGTGACGCTGTCCGGCGGCTCGGCCAGCCGCTGGCGGCCGCCGCCGGACGGCACCCGGAAGAGCGTGGCGTACCGCAGGGCGTACTCCTTGCCCTCCCGGGCCGTGCCGGCGGCGTCGAAGGCCTCCGGGTTGGCGGCGCGGACCTGCGCCGGGTCCGCGACCTCGACCGCGGCCTCCTTGCCGCCGGCCCGCCACCACGGCTCGGTGTCCAGCCCGTACATGCCGAAGAAGAGGTCGTAGTGGTCCGGCGCGACCCGCTTGAACCGGGCGAGCAGGACCGGCAGTTCCTCGTTCAGGTGCGCCGACCACTGCTGGATACCGGTGGAGAGCGTGCCCTTGTCCGCGCCGCGGGCGGCGTCGAGCCGCCCCTCGTTCGGTGCGATCAGCTCGGTGACCCGCAGCCGGGCCCGTTCCTCGGCGGTGGTGAACCCGATCGCCGCGGCGTTGTCCTGGATGAACCGCGCCGGGTCCAGCCGACCGGCGTAGGCGGGACCGGTCCAGCTGGTGCCGTTCTTCTGGGTGTAGCTGTCGGTGACGCCGAGGCAGAGGTCCCGGCCGAGGACCATGCTGTGCCGCCCGCCGGGGTTCTCGGTGGGCTCCTTCCAGGGCGACCGCAGGCCCGGTGGCGCCGGCTTCTTCCCCTTCACCGCCGGCGCCGGCGGGACCGGGGGCAGCTCCTCGGGGACCACCGTCGGGCCGACCACATCCGGCGGCTGCCAGTCACCGGAGCCGGTGCGGGTCAGGCCGAGCGCCGGCCCGAGGGCGTCCCGGGCGTCCCGGGCGTCGCCGTCGTCGGCGGGGCCGACGAGCGCCCACAGTCGACGCAGCAGCGCGTGCCCGGCGGTCACGCCGGCCAGGGTCACCAGCTCCCAACCGGCCAGCCGGCGGACGAGGGCGGCGGCCAGTTCCACGGCGTCGTCCGGATCGTCGGCCCGCACCTGGCGCAGGATCTCCACGATCCGGAACACCGCCTCGAACGGGTTGCCGACCAGGTCCCGCTCGACGTCGTCGGCCACCTCGTCGAGATCCCGGCCGGCCAGCCCGGCGGTCACCGTTCGGGTCAGCGCGGCCGGGTCGGGCAGCGGCAGGTGCTGGGCGGGCTCGTCCAGCAGGACGCCCACCCCGGTCGGGAGGCCGTCGGCCCAGCCGGCGACGGTGTCCCAGTCGGTCACCCACTGCGCGCCACCGGCCGCGATCTCCACCGGCACCGGCAGCCACAGGCCGGTACGCCAGGCGGCCGGCCCGCCGAGCGCGGCCAGGTAGTCCCGGTTCCACGCCCACAGCGCCCGGGCCACCCGCATCTCGTCGTACGGCGTGGCGGCCGGCGCGCCGGCCGGCTTGACGGTCTTGAGCAGCCAGTACGCGATCCCGCGCAGCGTCGCGCCCGGCCCCAGGAAGAGCGAGAGCGTCGGTCGCTGCGTCGGGGCGCGTCGGCCGCCGACGGTGTTCTGCAGGGTGCCGGCCACGGTGGTCGGCGTGCCGGCGGCCGAACCCGCGGGCACCCGCAACAGCACGTTGTAGGTCATGGGTGGCGTGGCACCCGGATGCTCGGCCACCAGGCCGGCGGCGGCCACCGCCTCCGCGACCGCGGTCACGACTCGTCCACCCGGCGGCCAGCCCGCCGTACACGCGAATCCATTGTCCCCCCTCGGTTCCCGCCCTCACCGACAGGTTCGGCGCGGGAGTTGCCGGGAGGCTACGGATGGTCGACCGCGAAACTCTGTCGCCCTTCGGACGCTACGGTCCGTGCCGGCGGGGGAACGAACCGAAACGACAGCCGCCCTCCACCGTTGAGCCGCTCCGGCCGGCCTACTGGTTGGCCCGGTCAACCAGTCACGGTGGACAACAGTTGACTGTGCACTCAGTCGAACGCCGGCTCGCGTCGGTGGAAGGCCTGCCCACGGTGGACACCTTCGACCGGGCCCGGACGTCGATCAGCGACCGGCCAGCGCCGGTCGGGCAGTCGTGCTGCGGAAAGGCGACTCATCCCTTGCCGGTGTGCCGCCGTGATCCCGAAGGTTTGCCCCACGACGCCAGTCACCCGACGGCGATCCCCCGTGCCCGCGGCCACGCCCACGGGACGCCGCGGGCGGGCCGGCGACGATCGGAAGGGGGACCACTGATGGACACCGCCAGCATCGACACCGAGTACCTGGTGGCCACGTTCGAGGAGGACGACGACCCGGAGGCCCTGATCGGCGACGCCGTCGACGTCGATCTCCTGGCCGCGCTGGAAGAGGAGGAGTGAGGATGGGCACCCACCTGGCCCCGACGCTCCGCGTCCTGCGGGAGGAGATCAACACCCGCTGGCCGCACCGCGACAAGGGCTCCGACGGGTGGATCGGCGACGCGGCCCACCAGGCCCGCCGGTCCGACCACAACCCGGACAGCGACGACCGCTCGGTCAACGCGGCCGACTTCGACATCGACGGGATCGACCCGCTGCTGGTCGTCCGGCAGTGCATCGAACACCCGTCAACCCAGTACGTCATCTTCAACCGGACGATCTGGAGCCGCACCCGCGACTTCCGGGCCGCCCGCTACACCGGGTCGAACCCGCACACCAAGCACCTGCACGTCAGCGTCAGCCACTCCCGCGCCCTTGAGGACAGCCTCCGGCCGTGGGGCGTGGCCACCGCCCGTGCCGCCAAGCTCGGTGACCGGGTCCTGAAGACCGGCTGCAAGGGCAGCGACGTGCGGGAGCTGCAGACGCTGGCCAACCGGCTGGGCGCCGGACTCACCGTCGACGGAGCGTTCGGTCCCCGGACCACCGCCTGGGTCCGGTCCTTCCAGAAGTCCCGCAAACTGGCCGTCGACGCGCTGGTCGGGCCGAAGACCCTCGCCGCGCTGCGCGCCGCCACCAAACCGCCGGCCCCCAGGCCGGGACCCGGCCGGACGCCCGGATCCCGCACCGTCCGCGCCGGCAGCACCGGCGAGGACGTCGCGTACGTCAAGCGGTTCATCGGCACCCGCCGCTGCGGCCCGCCCGGCGACCGGTTCGACGCGACGACCGAATCGGGGGTCCGCTGGTACCAGCGGATGCGGGGGCTGACCGACGACGGCGTCGTCGGCCGGCTCACCTGGGCCGAGATGGGCGTCCGGGTCACCTACTGAACCAGGCGGGCGGGTGACGGTCACCCGCCCGCGCCAACCCGGCCGCCGGAACGACCGACGACCGCCAGCCACACACCGAACGATCGGACATGTCCGGACGCGGCGTCGCCGCGACGGGCGGGGCGGGGAGCTGATGACCCAGACCGTGAGCGAACCCGGCGTGCGGGAAGCCGTCCTCGACAGCGTGGGGACGCGACGGCCGGAGCCGGTGGCGGTCAGCCAGGGCTCGACCACCAGGGTGCCGCACCGCCTGCTCCTCACCGGGCTGTACGAAGCCGTGGACGAGCTCGTCCCGTACGCGCTGGAGCTGCGGCCGGTGCGACGGCGGCTGTACGCCTGGGTGAACCCGGCCGCCGACGCGCCGGCACCGTCGGCGGCCACCCTGGCCCGGCGGGTACGCGGCGTCGAACGGGCCTGGGTGATGGTGGTGACTCTCGGGCCGACCCTGCGCCAGCTGGCCGACCTCGTCCGGCCCGGCCGTTACCTGCCCCCTTTCCAGCTGCAGCTGTGCAACCTGCTCAACCAGGCCCGGCGGGCGTACTGCGCCGCGATCGCCGCGGCCCTCGACGCCGCGCCGGCGCATCGGATCGAGGCCCTGCAGAACGAGGGCGACCGGCTCGTGCACGAGTTCTCGACCAGGATGCCGTTGCTCTACCTGCACGACAGCAAGGGCCTGGCCGGCACCATCCGGGAGCTGGCCGACCAGGTCGCCGAGCTGGTCGCGCTGCGGGCCGAACGGGAATCCGACGCCCTGCCCGAGCGCGCCGCGGACGCCGAGACCGGCGTCGGCATGACCGACCCGGGCCAGGAGTGGTTCCTGCGGCGCCGGCTGCTGGCCGACCTGCAGAGCGTGCGCGACTACCCGTTCCACGACTACATGCAGCCGTACCTGCGGTTCAGCCAGCGGCTGAGCGGGATCAGCCTGGCGGTGCAGATCCTGTTCGTGCGCGAGCAGCTGTCCTGGCTCGCCGACCAGCCGCTGCTGCCCAGCGACGCCGCCGACCGGGCGGACGGCTACGTCGTCGAGCTCGCCGTGGCCCTCACCCACGTCGAGCAGAGCATCCTCCTGCACAAGCAGGGCAGATACGTCGAGGCGGCGGACGCGGAGCGGCTGGCCCGCGCCGTGCTGGCCACCGTCACCGGGCGACCGCAGTACCGGGAGGACGTCAAGGACCTCACCGACACCGTCGAGCTGCACCGGACGGCCAAGGCGGTGGCCGCCGCCGTGGCGATCGGCGTCGCCACCGCCATCACGGCCGGCGCCGTGGGCGCCGCGGCCGGCGTGGCGCTGGCCGCCGTCGTCGACACCACCACGGTGTTCGGTTCCCTCGTCGTCTCGGCGGGCGTGGTCACCACCCGCCTGATGTGGGAGACGCTCGTCGCGCGCAGCGGATCGGAGCTGCTGCTCGGGCCGCAGTCGATCACCGGGTCGTCGTTCCAGGAGGACCTCGCCTGGCAGGCGCTGCAGACGGCGGTCGTCCGGGTCGTGCTCTTCGGCTCCGGGGACATCTTCAAGGCCATCGCCCGGTCGGGCGACCGGGCCGAGCACGCTGCCCGGCTGGCCGTCGAGCAGATCACCACCTTCGGCTTCGGCGAGGTGCAGCACCTGGTCAGGACGGGCGAGCTGCGCAGCCTGCGGGACAGTGTGGTGGCCGCGGTGACGCAGGCCGCCACCACCGGCACGATCATGGTCGGCGGCCTGCTGGCGACGAGGTTCGTCGACCGGCTCGGCGACGCCCGGGGCGCGCTCGGCGTCGACGGGGAGCGGCGGCTACAGGAGTTGGAGGCCGAACGCGCCCAGGTCGCCCGGGACTTCGCCGCCGTCCGCGACGGCACGGCCACCCCGGAGCAGTTCCAGGCCTGGGCCGGCCGCGCCGCGGACGCCTGGAACGGGCTCGTCAAGCTCGTCGACGAGATGGCGCCGGGGGCGGAACGCGACGCCGCCCGACTCCGGCTCGCCGCGGCCAAGGGCGAGATCGAGCTGCGGCTGGCCGAGGCGGGCATCAGCGCCACGCTGACCTGGCCGGGCGCCGTACCCACCTTCGAGGGCCTGCTGCCCGGCCTGGTGGCCTACAGCGAGGACGGCCGGCCGGTGCTCGACGCCACCTACCCGCCCGGCAGCCGGAAGCCCACGGACATCACGGACGCCGTGCTCGTCCACGGCTCCGGCGGCCGGCGACTGCTCCTGCTGCCCGAGGGCGACCTGCCGGCGCGACCGGCGCCGCCGGAGCGGCTGGCCCACGTCCCCGAGGTGGGCCGGCGACCCGGAACCCCGCCCGAGCCGGTGGTGCTGCCCGGCGCGGCCACGGTGGGGTTGGCGCTGCTGCAGGCCGCCTACAACGCGGAGAACGCGGCGGCCATACTCGCCCAGGCGGCCAGGGGGCGGGAGGCGTTCCTGAGCCTGCTCGCGCACCCGGACCTGGCCAGCGTCGGAAAGATCCAGGCCCGGACGACGTCCCTGTACGGCCTGGCGTCGCATCCGGAATCGATCGCGTTCGGCCGGCGGTGGGGCCCGTTGCTCGTGCTGCGGCTACGCGGCCTGGGCAGCGTCGGTATCGACGACGTACTGCTGCGGGCCGAGGCGTTGCTGGAGCAGACCCCGGAGGCGGACCGGCCGGCACTGATCGACCGGCTGATGAGACGGACCGGCGACAAACTGCGCCGGGAGCTGGAGCTGATTCCGCCGCTGCGCCGGCCCCGCCGCACCATCACCCCGGACAACCTGGGCATCGACCGCAGCCACCCGAGCTGGCACGCCCTCGCCGCCGAGGTCGCCCGCCACCACCCCGACCTGACGCCTGGGCAGCGCGCCACGATGACCGACTGCCGGCAGGTCATCGAGGTCGCCGAGTCCGGCGCATTCGACCGGTACGTGCCGTCGACCCGGCTCGGCATCATCGACGCGTTCGAGCGCCGGATGGTCGACGGGCAGATCCGCGTCCCGGCACTGACCGCCGTGGCGAACGGGATGCGCGGCCGCCTCGCCGAGCACGTCTTCCTCGGGCCGCTGCCCATCCAGCAGCAGACCATGTGGTACCTCGGCGCGCGGACCACCACCTGGCTGACCGGGCGGTCCAACCTCGACGGCCACTGGACGACCGGCGACGTCCGGGGGTTCCTGGAGCTGAAGTCCGACGACATCCACCTGCAGACCGCCACGGAGCAGCAGGCCACCGCCCGGTTGTACCTGCAGCACGCGCTCGGCGACTTCGAGAACATCCCGCCGAACTCGCACTACCACCTGTGGTTCGTGCGGGACCCGGGGGCGGAGGGACGACAGCGGATGCTGTCCATCCTCCTGCCGAGCGGCGGGAAGATCACCGGGGTGCACTTCGGGCCGCAGCCGCCGGTCGCGGTGCCGCAACGGTGAGCACCGGGCGCCTCGCCGGCGTCGCGCCGGCCCCCTCCCGGCGGCGCCGCGGTGGCGAGCCGCCCGGTCAGCGCCGCGTCACCGCTGCGCCCCGGTGGGACGAGCCACCCGCGCGGCCAGCTTCTTCGGGGCGAGCCGGCAGTAGCTCTCGGTGAGCAGCTCAACGACCTCGTCCCAGTCGACGCCGTTGTCGAGGACCATGCCCAGCACGTCGGCACCCCAGTCGGGCTTGAAGAACGGGTGGCCGCCGGCGACCAGCGCGTGCACCTCGTCGGCGGGCGCCCGGAAGGTCAGCACGCAGGTCGGCTCGTCGGTGGCGGCGGCCCGCGCGTACGCCATCTGGTGGTCGGGGTCGACGGTGAGCACGTGGGCGAAGGTGCGCTTGCGGACCCGCCACCGGACGCCCACCCACGCCGGCTCCTCGTAGGTTTCCGGCAGCTCGCGACAGATCGGCCGGAGCCGGTCGAGGAACTCGGGTGGAACGTCGGCGGGAGCACTCACGCGAGGCACGCTAACCCGCCCCCCTGACATTTCCGGTGGAGGGAGTCATCGTCAGGCCCATGCCGGGCCCCATGGCGATCATGCCGTCGTGCTGAACCTGCAAGAGGCGGGCTCCACGTGCTCGTCACGGGCCGCTGGTCGCCTCGCCGGACGATTCGGCGTGTGCCCGCTCTCCGTCCTGGTCGAACATGGTGAGGATCTCGACCGGCCCGCCCAGCGCGCCGATGGAATGCGGAATCATGGTGGAGAACTCCGCCGCCTCGCCCGCACCGACCGCGATCTGCCGCTCGCCGAGGTGCAGCAGCACCGTGCCGCTGAGCACCGTGAACCATTCCCGCCCGGGATGAACGGCCAGGTGACCCGGGCCGGTGCGCCGTTCGGGAGTGATCCGCATCTTGGCCACCAGGCGGCCACCGTGCTGCGCCGCGTCCCGCGACAGCACCCACGTGGTCAAACCGGGCTCCTGGTGCTGAACCGGCCGGATGATGACGTCGGCGTCGTCGACGGGCTCCACGAGATGATCGATGGTGGTGCCCAGCGCCCGGGCGAGCGCGACGAGCTGGTCGAGGTCGATACGGCGGTTGCCCGTCTCTATCCGGCTCAACGTCGACGGACTGATGTGGCACCGAGCGGCGAGCGAGTCGAGGCTCCATCCGCGGGCCTGCCGCAGTCCGCGGATGCGTTGGCGCACCACCTCTGACAGATCGACTTCTGGCACAGCTGCCATGCTACGACTCCTTGCGGAAACTGCAAGAGACCTTGCCGCGATTGCAGCAGCCCGTACCGTTGAAGCAGCGGCCGTCGCCGTTCCCTCCCGCACAACCTCGCCAGGAGCCGAGCAATGAGTAAGCCCCACGGCCAGCACGGATCGCCGCACGCGGACCACCCCGCGTTCGGCCCGCAATGGTGGGAGCACCACTACCAGGAGCACCCGGCGAAACACGACTCGCCGAGCCCTCAGCTGGTGGCCGAGGTGACCGCCCTTCCCGCCGGGTCGGCGCTCGACGCGGGCTGCGGACGTGGAACCGACGCGCTCTGGCTGGCCCGGCAGGGTTGGCAGGTGACAGCGGTCGACGTCTCACCGACGGCGGTCAGCGACGCCAGGGACCTCGCCGCGCTCCACGAACCCGACGTCGCAGCACGCATCTCCTGGGTCGTGGCCGACCTGACAACCTGGCAACCGCCGAAGCGGTACGACCTGGTGGTGAGCCAGTACGTCCACCCCACCATGCCGTTCAACCAGTTCGTGGCCCGCCTGGCCGAGGCCGTCGCGCCCGATGGAACGCTCCTCATCGTCGGCCACGATCACGCCGATGAGCACTCGGCGGCCCACGCCCCCGACCAGGCCTCGATCGGTGTCGACGGCGTCACCGCTTCCCTGCGCGGGGAGCTGTGGGATGTCGAGGTGGCGGAGTCCCGAATCCGCCACACCGGGCATGGCTCGACCCGGATGAGCATGCACGACCTGGTCGTCAGAGCCCACCGCAAGCCGATGTGAGAGGCGGCCGCTCAGGCACTCCAGCCAGACGCCCGGAGCCGGGCCCGACGAGCCACAGCCCTCGCGACCGGGGAGTCGTCCAGGCAGATCAGTTCGTCCACCCACGACGTCAACGCCGGCCGCGCCACCTCGTCATGGGATGTCCACGCCGCCCCTCTTCCCCGCCTTGTCCCGTGGGTTGGACAGGCGTAACGCGAACGGCCGCCGCGCACGCTCTCCGAATGACGGCATGATCAGCTTTTGATCACCGCCCGATCGGGGAGGAACAATCCGAGACAGCACGCAGGACGCACCAGCGGGCCGCACGCCCGTCCGGGACACCGGCGGCGCGGGCCGGGCGACCGGAGGATCACATGCAGGGTGAGCTGCAACGCATCGTCGACGCACTCGCCGCCCACGCCGGACGCCCGGCGTTGATCGAGGACCGGCGGCAGCGGGTCGTGGTCTACAGCGAGCACACCGGCGTCATGGACGACGTGCGCAAGGCGTCGATCCTGCGCCGGCAGACCACGCCCGAGGTGATGGCCTGGTTCCGTGGCGTCGGCATCATGGAGGCGCGGGAGCCGGTACGCACGCCGGCGTCGGAGGAGCTCGACCTGATGCCCCGGGTCTGCGTGCCGATCCGGCACCAGGACCTGCTGCTCGGCTTCGTCTGGTTCATCGATCCCGACGGCACCATGGCCGACGCCGACCTCGAGGCCACCGGCCTGGTGAGCGAGCTGTCCCTGGCGCTGTACCGGGAGAACCTGCTCGGCGAGCTGGCCTCACAGCGCGAGACCGAGGCGGCGCGCACCCTGCTCGCCGAGAGCGAGGCGACCCGGGACCGGTCGGTGCGGGCGCTTCGGGAGGCCGGCCTGATCGCCGGTGAAGGGCCGGCCACCGCGCTCGTCGCGCAGCTGGTGACGGCCGGCCAGCCGCCCGACGAGGTCGCCCGGCTGGCGTTGGAGCAGGCGCTGGTGACCACCCGCCGCTGGATCGGGACGCGGGAGGCGTTGCACGTGGTCCGCGACGACCACGGGGTGCTGCTGCTCTGCGGCGGTCGGGTCGCCGGGCGGCCCTCCCCCGACGCCGCCGCCAAGCTCCTCGACGACAACCTGCGCCAGGCCACCCGCGGGCTGGCCGCCGTCGAGCGCACGGTCGTGGGGATCGGCCAGGCCCGCGCCGGGCTGGTCGACGCCGTCGGGTCGTACGGGGAGGCGCTGCGCTCCGCCCGGGTGGGCGTACGGCTGCCCGCCCTCGGCCGGGTGGTCTCCTGGTCGGGGCTGGGCATCTACCGGGTGCTGTCCCGACTGGACAGCGAGCAGCTCGACATCTCCGACGTGCACCCCGGGCTGGAGCGGCTGCTGCGCGAGCAGTCGAACCCGGTGCTGCTGGAGACGCTGGAACGCTACCTGGACCTGGCGGGCAACGCCCACGCCACCGCCGAGCAGCTGCGGCTGCACCGCACCACCCTCTACTACCGGCTGCAGCGGATCGAGGAGCTCGCCGAGACCGACCTCAAGGACGGCAACGAGCGGCTCTGCCTGCACCTGGCGCTGAAGCTCGGTCGGCTCACCGGCCGCTACCGGCCGGACGGCTGACCCTCGCCGGCTGGACGGTCCGCCGGCGATGCCGGGGCGCCCAACCGGCTGCGACTGCCGTACCTCGTCCGTCGTCACGCCGTCGCCGACCAGCCGACCGGCGGGTGCCTCGGGCGGGGCGCCGGCCACCGGCGCCCCGCCCGGGCGTTGCTACAGGCCGGCGGCGACCGCGGCGGCCCGGCCGCCGACCACCGGCAGTTCGATCCGGCTGCGGTCGAAGTGCACGGTGATCTCGGCCTGGTTCTGCTTGGCCCGGCTGGTGTACCCGGAGTACGAGCCGAGCAGCACCACACCGATCTGGTGGCCGGCCTCGAAGACGTAGTCCTCGGGGAGCAGCCGCACGTCGACGGCGTTCTTCCCTCCGGGCACCAGCGGCGTCGACGCGGTCAGCGAGCCGAGGTTCAGGCCGTCGAGGATGCCCTTGGTGACGAGCTCCTGGGGGTTGCTGGCCACCGTCTTCTCGGTCTGCCGGTAGCAGGCCTCCTCGGCGTGCCCGCCCCAGGTGGCCGCCGAGCCCCAGCAGTCCTCGCCGGTCAGGGTCCGGATGCCGTCACCGGAGGTGCTGAACCGCGGCCGGGTGCCGTAGTCGACGAGCAGCCCGGCGAAGCTGGTGTCCACGTCGTCGACCGAGGCGTTGATCTTGACGATCGGCGAGCCGGAGATGTGCAGCGGCGCCTGCAGCGGCCGGGACAGGAAGACCAACCGGTTCTCGGTGTTCGCCTGTGGGTCCGAGGGGTGCCGGATGGCGTTGGTCTGGCTCATCGACGGGGTGTCCCGGAAGCTCACCCGCGCGTTGCCGGGGTGCGGACGCACGGACAGCCCGCCGGCCGCCCCCTCGGCGCCGGGCTGGAGGAACACCTGGGTCGACTGGGCCTCGGGCAGCGGCCAGCCGGAATGGGTCTCCCAGACGTCCGGCGCGCGCTCGATGTCGACCATCGGCTCGGCCATGATGCCGTTGGAGATGCCGTGCAGCCAGAAGTCGAACCACCGGTGCAGGGTGTCGACCCACTCGCCCCGGCGGAAGTCGAACGGGTCGACGTGCCCGGTGCCGGTCAGCCAGAGCTTGCGCGGGACGTTCCGCTCGGCCAGCGCGTTCCACCAGGTGCTGAAGTGGTCCGGCCGGACGTTGTTGTCGTTGATGCCGTGCACGACGAAGACGCTGGCGCGCACCTGGCCGGCGAGGGGGACGTAGTCCCGCTCCGCCCAGAAGTCGTTGTAGTCGCCGGTGACGTCGTCGACCTGTTGGCCCAGCCGCTCGCGCACCGGCGCGCAGTACGCCCGCCGGGCCGGGTTGGTGACCGTGTTGGCCAGGCTGCCGGAGTAGTTGTTGGCCCGGGTGACCAGGCCGCCGCTGCGCGAGTAGTCGTACCAGCTGGAGATGGCCGAGATCGGCACGATGGTGGCGAGCCCGTCCACCCCGCTGGCAGCGGCCGCGTTCGCCAGCGTGCCGTCGTACGACTTGCCGATCATGCCGGTCCGGCCGTTGTGCCAGTCGGCGACGACCTCGCGACCCGCCGCGTCCCGCCCCGGCCGGCGGCCGTTGAGCCAGTCGATCGCGGTCGGCGCGCTGACGTTGTCGGCCCGCCCGCCGGTGACCGGGCAGCCGGTCGAGTTGTTGGTGCCGATCATGTCCAGCAGGACCACCGCGTAGCCGCGCGGCACGAAGTAGTTGTCGTAGAACAGCGGCCACTGGTCGTTCAGGCCGTCACCGTCGAGGTCGGCCTTGCACTCCCCCTCGTTGCCCCGGCAGACCGTGGAGTAGTACGGGCTGGCGTCCATCACCACCGGTACGCGCAGGCCGTCGTCGCTGGCCCGGGGCCGGATGATGTCCATCGCCACCACGTCGGCCGCCCCGTCGGCGTCGGTGTCGACATCGGAGGTGACGAAGACCCGCTCGCGGATCGCGTCGTCGTACCCGAACACCGGCTGGGTCACCCCGCCCTCGATGACCGGCCCGAGGCGCTCGGCCACGGGCTGCGCGGTCGCGGTGGCCGCCGGCAGGGCGACGGCCGTGGCCGCCACGACCACCACCGCCGCCCGCCACCAGTTTCTCGTGCTTCGCATCGTGCTCCTCCCTCTCCGGCACCGGCCGTGGCCGCCACGCCCGGTCCGGACGCGCTCACCGTGAGCACGGCGCTGTGATCGAACCCTACGAATGGGCCCGCGACCGGTCATCGGACACGTGTGGGAGGTGCTCGGCGATGCCTCCTACGTCTGTCGCAGGGGACGCCGCCGCGGCGTCCGGCCCGGCCCCCGTCCCACCCCGCGCCGGCGGCGTCCGCGCGGCTCCGCCGGGTACGACAGGCGTAGGAGGCGGCGGCACGCGATTCCAACAGGTGCCCGATGTTTCGACGGCCGGGCGGCCCATAGGTTCGGCGTCGTGCGGTTGACGGGTCGCGCCACGGTCCCGCGGATCATCGGGCGTTTCGTGGTGCCGGCCCTGTTCGCGGCGGTGTTCGCCGCCCCGCTCTGGTTCATGGTGGTCGGTTCGCTGCGACCGGCCGGCCTGCCCCCGCCGCGGACGCTGGAACTTTTTCCGCCCGAGCCGACACTGGCCGCCTACACCCGGCTGCCGGAGCTGATCCCGCTCTTCCGCTACCTGGCGAACTCGGCGCTGGTGGTGGCGCTGGCCGTGCCGCTGACCGTCGCGGTCGCCTCGCTGACCGGCTTCGGGCTGCGGCTGCTCACCCCGGCCGCCCGCCGGCGGGTGGTGCTCGGCCTGCTGGCGGTGCTGCTGGTGCCGGTCACCGCGGTGTGGGCCACCCGCTTCGAGCTGTTCCGGCTGGCCGGCGTGGTCGACACGTACGTCCCGCTGCTGGCCCCGGCGGCGCTCGCCGGCAGCCCGTTCCTGGTGCTGCTGTACGCCTGGAGCTTCGGCGGCGTGCCCGACAGCCAGCTCTGGGCGGCCCGGCTGGAGGGCGCGGGGTGGCTGACCGTCTGGCGCCGGGTGGCGCTGCCCCAGGTCCGCCCGGCGACCCTCGCGGTGGCGGTGCTCGCCTTCACCTTCCACTGGGCCAACTTCATCGACCCGCTGCTGTACCTGCACCGCGGCGACCGGTACACCTACCCGCTCGGCCTGCAGTTCCTGCGCCTGCTGAACCCCACCGACTGGCCGCTGCTGATGGCCGGGTGCGTCGTCGCGACCGTGCCGTGCGTGCTGGTGTTCCTCCTGGCGCAGCGGGTGCTGTTGAACGACGATCCACTGGCCGCACTGAGATCTGGAGGACGCAGGTGACGAACACCCGGGCACGACGGTGGGTGGGCCTGGTCATGGCCGTGCTGCTGGTCGGCTGGGCCGCCGGCTGCGGCGGCGACGGTGACCGGGCCGACGACGCGGCGGGCATCACGGTCGTGCTGTTCGGCGACGCCGAGGAGGTGGCCGGCTACCGCACCATGGTCACCGCCTTCGAGCAGGCCAACCGCGACGTCGACGTCAACCTCTCGCCGGTGGCCAGCCAGGACGAGCTGATGGCCCGGCTGACCACCTCGTTCGCCGGCGGCAAGCCGCCGGACGTGTTCCTGCTCAACTACCGCCGCTACGGCCAGTTCGCCGCCCAGCGGGCGATCGAGCCGGTGCAGTCCTACCTGGACCGCAGCACGGTGCTCAAGGAGAGCGACTTCAGCCCGCGGGCGCTGGACGCCTTCCGGTTCGACGGCACGGCGCTGACCTGCCTGCCGCAGAACCTGTCCTCGCTGGTCGTCTACTACAACGCCGAGCTGTTCGCCGCCGCCGGCGTGCCGCTGCCCAAGGCCGGCTGGACCTGGGACGACTTCCTCGCCGCCGCCCGCGCGCTGACCCGGGACGGCCGCTACGGGCTGGGCGTGGAGCCGTCCGTGCCCCGGCTCGCGCCGTTCGTCTGGTCCAACCGGGGCGAGCTCGTCGACGACCCGAACCGGCCCACCACGCTGAGCCTCACCCGGGACGCGGCCACCCGGACGGCCGTCGACTGGTTCCTCGACCTCCAGCTCAAGCACCACGTCGTGCCGCCGGACGCGGAGGAACAGAGCGAGTCGAGTGAGGCCCGGTTCCTGCGCGGCACGCTGGGCATGTACCTGAACAGCCGGGTGGCCGTGCCGACGTTGCGCACCATCGAGGGGTTCACCTGGGACGTGGCGCCGCTGCCGGTCGCGCCGGGCGGGGTGCCCGCGTCGATCCTGCACAGCGACGCGTACTGCATGAGTGCCGGGCTGCCCGAGCACGGCGACGCCTGGCGGTTCATCGAGTTCGCGATGGGCCCGGACGGGCAGCGGATCCTCGCCGAGTCCGGCCGCACCGTCCCGTCCCGGCTCGACGTCGCCAACTCCCCCGTCTTCCTGGACCCGGCCGCCCCGCCGAAGTCGTCGCAGGTCTACCTGGACGCCGAGCCGCACCTGCGGGCCACCCCGCGCACCGCCACCTGGTCGCGGGTGGAACGCGAGACGGACACCCTGCTCGAGGAGCTCTTCTACGGCCGGATCGACCGCGAGGAGGGGCTGCGCCGGCTGGAGGAGCAGAGCCGGCAGCTGTTCGCCCTGCCGGTCGGAGGGGGTTGATGAGCGGGCGCGGCGCGATCCGGCTGGAGGAGCTGACCAAGTCGTACGGGCGGAGCACCGCCCTCGACGGGGTCGACCTGGACGTGCGGGCCGGTGAGCTGCTCACCCTGGTCGGGCCGTCCGGCTCGGGAAAGTCGACGGTGCTCCGGCTGATCGCCGGCCTGGACCGGCCGGACCGCGGCCGGGTCGTCGTCGACGGCCAGGACGTCGCCTCGGTGCCGCCGCACCGGCGGGCCGTGGCGATGGTCTTCCAGGACTACGCGCTCTATCCGCACCTGACCGTGCTCGGCAACCTGACCTTCGGGCTGCGGGTGCGCCGGGTCCCCCGCGCCGAGGCAGACCGGCGGGCCCGCGCGGCGGCCGACCGGCTCGGCATCGCCGACCTGCTCGACCGCCACCCCGACCAGATGTCCGGCGGGCAGCGGCAGCGGGTCGCCCTGGCCCGCGCCCTGCTCCGCGAGCCCAGCGTCTACCTGCTCGACGAGCCGCTGGCCAGCCTGGACGCGCCGCTGCGCTTCGCCACCCGGGCCGACCTGCTGGGCCTGCACCGTGACCTGGGCACCACCACCGTCCACGTCACCCACGACCAGGCCGAGGCGATGACCCTCGGCGACCGGGTGGCCGTGCTGGACCGCGGCCGGGTCCGCCAGATCGGGCCGCCGCAGCAGGTCTACGACGAACCCGCCGACACCTTCGTGGCCGGCTTCCTGGGCAGCCCGCCGATGAACCTGGTGCCCGGCGGCGGGGTGCTCGGCGGCCCGGCCGGGCTGACCCTGGGCGTACGCCCGGAGGACCTGACGCTCGACCCGGAGGGGCCGGTGGAGGCCACCGTCGACGCGGTGGAGGCGCTCGGCAGCGAGGCCGTGCTGCTGACCCGGTGCCCCGACGGCACCCGGCTGACCGTCCGCACCGGACCGCGGCCCGGCGTGCGCCCGGGTGACCCGGTGCGGCTGCGCCCCGACCCGGACCGGATCCACCGCTTCGACGCCGAGACCGGCCGGCGCCGATGACCCGCGGCTCCAACCGCCGGCCGTTGACCGGCTGGGCGTTCCTCGCCCCGTACGCCCTGGCGGTCGCGCTGCTGGTCGCGCTGCCGGCCCTGCTCAACGTCGGCTACGCCTTCACCGACCACACCGGGCTCACCCGGGACCCGCGGTTCGTGGGCCTGGCCAACGTCCGCCGCCTGCTCGACGACGGGTTCCTGCTGGACAGCCTGCGGGCGTCCCTGCTGCACGTGGCGCTGGCGGTGCCGGTGCGGCTGCTCGCGGCGGTGGGGCTGGGGCTGCTGCTCGCCGCGCCGCGCCCGGGCGGGCGGTGGTTCCGGGTGGCGGTCTACCTGCCGACCGTGGTCCCCGACGTGGCGCTGGCCGTGCTGTTCCTCTGGGTGCTCAACCCGATGTACGGCCCGCTGAACCAGTTCCTCGGCCTGTTCGGCCATCCGGGCTTCACCTGGCTCGCCGACCCGACCACCGCCCGGCTGGCGGTGGTGCTGATGCTGGCCTTCCCGATCGGTGAGGGCTTCATCGTGGTGCTGGCCGCCCGCCGGATGCTCGACGGCCGGCTGTACGAGGCGGCCGCGCTGGAGGGCTGCGGACCCTTCGGGCAGCTGCGCCGGCTCACCCTGCCGCTGCTGGCCCCGGTGCTGGTGCTGCTGGCGGTCCGGGACACGATCCTCACCCTCCAGGTGAACTTCGTCCCGGCGTACGTGCTCACCGACGGCCGGCCGGCCAACGCGACGCTCTACCTGCCCGTGTACATCTTCGACCAGGCGTTCGAGTTCTCCGGCTTCGCCTACGGCGCGCTCATCTCGATGGTGCTCATGGCGGTCACCGGCGTCATCATCACCGCCCTGCTGCTGATGGTGCGACGCTGGCGGGTGCTGCGCTGAGCGTGGCATCCTGCTGCGATGAGACTCCGGGTGTCCGCCGCCGTGATCGCCGTCGCGCTGCTGGCCGGCTGCGGCGGGTCGGAGGCGCCGGCGGCCGGCGACCGCGGTCGGGGCATGCTGGCCAACCTGCCCAGCTGCGACCGGGTGCCGCTGGACGCCGACGCCGAGGTCGACGCGGAGGTCACCGGCCTGGTGCTGCCCGACGGTGCGCGGGTCACCTCGGTGGTGCGGCAGGGCGCGCTGACCACGGTCGAGGGCACCGTCCGGATGACACCGCTGGACGTCCGCGCCCACTACGAGAGCCGCGCCGACATCGAGCTGCTGCGGGCCGAGGACGAGGTGTTCGAGGCCGAGGTGCTGACCCGGGCCCAGCAGCGGCGGATGTACCTGCGGGCCGGCGCACTCTGCGCCGACGGCACCATGCTGACCGCGGTGGTCGGCCCGGACTCGGACGACGCCGGCCTGCCGGAGTTCCAGAGCGGGTCGTGAGCCGCCGGCTCTACAGCTGTCCTAACCCGACGGCCGGAATCCCAACAGTTGCCTGGTGACGTGGATCACCGAGCTGTCTAGCGTGCGACAGACGACTAGTTCCGGTCGCACCCGCACGTGGACAGGGAGATGCCGTATGAGTCCCAGCCTCGTCCGAGGTAGACGCGTCATGCCGGTGGCAGCGGTCCTGGCACTGCTGACCGCGGCCGCGTTGACCGCCTCGACACCGGCGGCGAGCGGCGAGGAGTCGCTGGCCACCAGCACCCCCACCGGCCCGATGGAGCTGCCCGCCGAGTGGATGACCGCCCAGCGGCTCAGTGACGGCAGCACCGACCTGTCGGCGGCCAAGTACGCCCGGGCACGGGGCGAGGCCAACCAGCTCGCCGCGCACACCCGCACCGTCTACCGGCACCTCGGCGAGCGGGAGTGGAACTTCTTCGGCCCGAGCGACATCGGTGGCCGGGTGGTGGACATCGCCGTCGACCCGCAGGTGGCGAACCAGGTCTTCATCGCCGCCGCCTCCGGCGGCATCTGGCGCTCCGGCGACGCGGGCGCCACCTTCGAGCCGGCCTGGCCGGACACCTGGCAGCAGAGCATGGGCGCGGTCGCGATGACCAGCGACGGCGTGCTCTTCGCCGGCACCGGCGAGGCGCAGCCCGGCGGCGGCTCGATCACCTTCGGCGGCGACGGCATCTACCGCTCCCGCGACCGCGGCCGGACCTGGCAGCACGTCGGCCTGGCGGACAGCCACGCCATCGCCCGGTTCGCCATCGACCCGAGCAACCAGAACCGGATCTTCGCCGCGGCCGCCGGCAACCTCTTCGTGCCCGGCGGCGAGCGCGGCGTCTACCTCTCCGACAACGGCGGCGACAGCTGGCGGCAGGTGCTCGCCCCGCCGAACCCGACCACCGGCGCCACCGAGGTCGTCATCGACCCGGCGAACCCGGCCCGGGTGTACGCGGCGATGTGGGACCACCTGCGCGAGCCGCACCAGCGCACCTACGGCGGCCCCGGGTCGAGCCTGTGGCGCTCCGACGACGGCGGCCAGACCTGGCAGCGGATGACCAACGGCCTGCCGACCGACGCCGACCAGGGCCGCTGGGGGCTCGTGCTCGCCCCCAACAACCCCGACCGGCTGTACGCGTACGTCGGCACCGCCCTGGGCCCGTTCCGCGCCTTCTACCGCTCCGACGACGGCGGTGACAGCTGGACCCAGACCCCGGTCAACGCCAACCAGGCGTCCCAGTCCACCTTCAGCTGGTGGTTCGGCAAGCTCTGGGTCGACCCCGCCAACGCCGATCACGTCTTCCTCGCCGGGGTGAACCTGCGGCGCTCCACCGACGGCGGGCAGAGCTTCGGCAACGTCGGCGGCGTGCACGCCGACCAGCACGTGATGCGCTGGGACCCGAAGGTCCCGGGCCGGGCCTACCTGGGCAACGACGGCGGCTTCTACCGCTCGGAGGCCAACGGGGTCAGCGGCTGGGTCAAGTCGACCTACGAGCCGTACACCCAGTTCTACACCGTGGACGTCGCGGAGACCGACCCGGCGCTCAAGGTCGGCGGCGCCCAGGACAACGGCTGCAACCGCGGTTACCAGGGCCCGGGCGGGCCCTGGGACGCGATCGGTTGCGGCGACGGCCTCCAGGTGATCATCCACCCGGAGAACCCGAACATCGTCTTCGGCTGCAGCCAGTACGGCTCCTGCTACCGCTCGGAGACCGCCGGCGGCAGCCCGCGCCAGTCCATCGGCGCGGGTCAGACCACCTCCGACCGGCGCAACTGGCTCACGCCGCTGCAGTTCGACCCGAGCGACCCGGACGTCATGTACTACGCCGGGAACATCGTGAACCGGTCCACCGACAACGGCCGCACCTGGACGGCGATCAGCCCCGACCTCACCGGCGGGGGCCCGAACGACCCGAACGGCTACCCGTGGGGCACGATCACGACGATCGCGGCGGCACCGACCGACGGCGACAAGCTGTACGTCGGCACCGACGACGGCAAGCTGTGGTGGACCGACAACCTCGGGCAGAGCTGGAACGAGGTGGACCCGGGCCAGCTGCCCGGCACCTGGGTGACCCGGGTGGCGGTGCACCCGAAGGACGCGAACATCGCGTACGCCACGTTCTCGGCGTTCCGCTCCGGCAGCGACCGTCCGCACGTCATGGTGACCCGCGACGGCGGCCGCACCTGGACCGACATCGGCCGCGGGCTGCCCGACGCGCCGGTGAACTCGGTGGTGCCGACCTCCGACGGGCTGCTGCTGGTCGGCACGGACGTCGGGGTGTTCGTCTCGGCGTGGAACGGCGGCGGGTGGGCCGCGCTCGGCGCGGACCTGCCGGAGGCGGCCGTGATGTACCTGCGGTACCACGAGCCGACCCGGCAGCTGACCGCGGCGACGTTCGGCCGGGGCATCTACGACCTCACCGTGCCCCGCTGCCCGGCGGCGTCGACCACGCTGCCGCTGCGCGACCCGGGCGTCGGCGTCGTCGGCGCGCTGGCCTCCTGCCGGGCCGGGTAACCCGGTAGCCAGGGGCGGGGGTGTGGACGACGAGGTCCACACCCCCGCTCCCCTTTTCCCCACCCACGCCGCACCAGCGATCGTCGCCGAGCCGCGGCGCTGCCGGCCGGATGAATCAGCCAATCTTGCGAAGAAGATCCCTCAGGCCCTGCCGGAAAACTAATGTGAAGGTCACTCGGGCGCCTGGTCGGTGAAAACGTGATCTCGTCGTCGCCACCGCCCGCCGGCCCTTCACCACGCTCGGCCACGGGCGAGGTGCCCGATGCGCTGTCCACAACTTCCTCGTTAGGCGACGCGCCTGGCGCAACTCGAGCGAGGCGTTGGTGCTTCCCGCATCTGTGGCTGCCCGGACCGGCGTACGACCTCTGCTGGCGGTGTGCGTGCTCTTCGCCGCCGCCTCCGTGACGGCCGTGCCGGTGACCCTCGACCTCGGCTGGGACGAGGTCGTCTACGTGAGCCAGCACGGCACCCACGCACCAGCGGCGTTCATGAGCGCCCCCCGCGCCCGCGGCGTGACCGTGCTCGTGTGGCCGGTGGCCTCATGGCTCGATTCCACGGTCGCGCTCCGGCTGTTCCTCACCGCCACCGCCGCGGTGTCGCTCGGGCTGGGGTTCTCGGTCTGGTGCCGCGTGACCCGGCGGCCTGGCATCGTCACGCTGGCAGCCGGCCTCTACGCGAGCCTCTGGACCGCCCTGTTCTACGCGAACGCCGCCATGCCCAACCACTACACAGCCATGGCGACGGTCGCGGCCGTCGGCTGTTTCCTGCTCGCCGCGGCCGAACCGGGCCGATCCGGGGCGTACCTCGGGCTGGTCGCGGCTGTCGCGGTCGCCGCCCTGATGCGTCCGGCCGACGCCTTCTGGCTCGGGCTCCCCCTGCTCGGCGCGACCCTCGCCGTGCCGGCGCTCCGGCGTTGGCGGCTGGGCGCGGCGGTGGTCGTGGGCCTCGCGGCGGGCGGCGCGCCGTGGGCGGTCGAAGCCGGGTTGCGGTACGGCGGAATCCTGGAACGCATCCGGCAGGCCGGCCACGTGCAGGGCGGAACCGGCCTCCACTTCTCCCTCTGGCATGTGATCAGCACCCTGGACGGGCCGATCCTCTGCCGGCCATGCGACAGTCCGCTCCGGTGGCCGGCCGCCCTGTGGTGGGTGGCGCTGCTGATGCTGGTGCCAATCGGCGTCCGGGCCGCCCGCCGGGCGGGCGCGGCACCAGTGGCGTGGCTGCCCGTCCTGATCGCGGTCTCGATGGCCCTTCCCTACCTGTTCCTGATCGGTTACTCGGCACCCCGCTTCCTGCTCCCGACGTACGCGGCGGCACTCCTTCCCGCCGCCTCCGGGCTCGCCGCCCTGGTCGCCGCGGCCTCCGGAAACTGGCGGCGAGGGCTGGCCGCCCTGGTCGCGGTGGGTTTCGCCGGCCATCTCGTCATCCAGGCCGGCATCCTCCGTCATGTCGTGTCGGAGCAGATCAGGGGTCGTGGGGACTGGACCCGCATCGCGCAGACGCTGCGGTCGCACGGCGTGCGTCCGCCGTGCGTGATCTCCGGCCACGAGGCGATTCCCGTCGCCTACTACGCGGGGTGTCGGGCGCTGGAGGACCAGGGGTACAACCGCAACGCGAGCACCGCGGAGCTGCGGGAAGTCGCTGCGGCCGGGCCCTTCGCCCTGCTGACCAAGGGCACCGCCCCGCCCGACTGGGCCGAGGACTGGCAACGGGTTGCGGTGCCGGGTCCGCGCACCTCGGAGTGGATGCTGCACCTGCCGCAGCGGCCGCCGGGATCACCCAACTGACCGGCGAACCAGCCGCTGCCAGCGCACGATGGCGACCAGCACGCCGAGCGCCACCACCTGGAGGGCGGCCGTCACGGCCACCAGCAGCGGCACCGACGTCTCGTACAGCCCGCCGGCCAACGCGCCGCCGGCGGCGGCCGCGACCCCGACCACGGCACCGAACACCCCGTAGGCCGTGGCCCGCCGGCCCGGCCCCACCAGGTCCGCCACGGTCGCCTTCAGCGTCGACTCCTGCACGCCCAGCACCGCGCCCCACACCACCACGCCGGCCACCGCGACCCCGACCGTCGCCGAGAAGGCCAGCGCGGGGACGAGGGCGGCCGCGACCGGCAGGACCACGAGGACGAACGGCCCGTACCGGTCGTACGCCCAGCCGGTGGCCACCGCGGCCAGCGCGTCGACGACCATCGCCGCGGCGTACAGCACAGGCACCGCCGAGGCGGGCAGCAGGCCCGCGGACACCAGGTGGAACGAGAGCACGCCGAACGTGGCGAACCCGGTCATGGTGAGCCCCGCGAACCCGGCGAACGCCCAGAACCTGCCCGGCAGCCGGACGGCCTCCCTGGCGCCCGGCGCGCGGCGGGCGCTCTTCGCCGCCGCCGCCGGCTCCGCGACCCGCTCGTAGCCGGCCGGGCGGGGGACCTGGACCCGCAACCACACCACCAGGGCCAGGGCGAGCGCCCCGGGCACCGCGAGCGTGAGCAGCGCGGGGCCGTAGTCGTCGCCGGTGGCCGCCAGCACGCCGGCCACCGCGAGCGGCCCCACCAGCGCGCCGGCCTGGTCCAGCGCCTCGTGCACCGCGAACCCGCGGCCGCGACCCGTCTCCGCCGCGGCGTGCGACAGGAGGGTGTCCTTCGCCGGTTGCCGGACCGCCTTGCCGACCCGTTCCGCGATGATCAGGCCGCAGGCCACCCAGAGCACCGAGGTCAACCCGAGCAGCGGGACGCTGAGCACGGTGAGCCCGTAGCCGGCGATGGCCCACGCCCAGAACCGACCGGTCCGGTCGGCCAGCGGCCCGGACACCAGCCGGAGCACCAGCGCGGCCGCCTCACCCGCACCGGTGACCACTCCCACCACCAGCGCGCTCGCGCCCAGGTGGGCGAGGAATGGCCCGGTGATGGACCGGGCGCCCTCGTAGACGACGTCGGCCAGCATCGCCACGACGCCGAACCACACCACGAACCGCCACGCCGACATCCGCCCGGAGCCACCGCCGGCGGACCGTCCCGGATCTGGTGCCATGACCGTCAGTCTCCGGCCTGGCCACCGCCGCCGCCGGGCCTTCCCGCGGTGACGGTCGCGGGAGTGAGCGGCGGTTTCGGTTCGGCCGCGCGCACCGCCACAAATCGGTGTTATCGGACGACGGCGCGCTTCCTTGACTACCGTAGGTGCCGAGCCGCCCAGCCGCCCAGCCGCCCAGCCGTGCTGCCGGGCGGCCGGGCGGGCAGGGCTGACGGAGGACACCGATGGCTGGAGGCCGATACCGGTGACGATGGAAGCAGAGCGGGTGCTGCGGGCGGAGGACGTCAGCCAGCTGGCGGAGATCGCCGCCCAACTGCGGGTGGACTCGATCCGGTGCAGCACCAAGGCCGGGTCCGGGCATCCGACCTCCAGCCTCTCGGCGGCGGACCTGCTCGCCGTGCTGATCGCCCGGCACCTGCGCTACGACTGGGCCGATCCGCACGGTCGCGCCAACGACCACCTGATCTTCTCCAAGGGGCACGCCTCGCCGCTGCTGTACGCGGTCTTCAAGGCCGTCGGCGCGATCACCGACCAGGAGCTGGTCGACACCTACCGCCAGTTCGGGTCACGCCTGCAGGGGCACCCCACGCCGGCGCTGCCCTGGGTCGACGTCGCCACCGGTTCGCTCGGTCAGGGGCTGCCGGTCGGCGTCGGGATCGCGCTCGCCGGCCGCTGCCTCGACCGGCTGCCGTTCCACGTGTGGGTGCTGTGCGGCGACAGCGAGACGGCCGAGGGCTCCATCTGGGAGGCGCTGGACAAGGCCGGCCACTACGGGCTGCGCAACCTCACCACGATCGTCGACGTCAACCGGTTCGGGCAGCGCGGCGAAACCGAGCTGGAGTGGGACCTGGACACCTACCGGCGGCGGGTCGAGGCGTTCGGTTGCCAGGCCATCGTCGTCGACGGCCACGACCTGGTCGCCATCGACGACGCGCTGGGCCGCGCCCGCCAGGCGACCGGTCCCACCGTGGTGCTCGCCCGGACGGTGAAGGGCAAGGGGGTGCCCGACATCGAGAACCAGCCCGGCTGGCATGGCAAGCCGATCAAGCAGGAGGCGGCCGAGGCGGCCGTCGACGCCCTCGGCGGGGTGCGCCAGATCCGCGTCGCCGGACCGCGGCCCGAGCCGGTCCCGCCCGCCCCCGCCCCCGACCGCAGACCCCCTGAGCTGCCGCGCTACGACAAGGGGGCGAAGGTGGCCACCCGGAACGCGTACGGTGACGCGCTGCGCGCACTGGGCTCGCGGCGGGACGTGGTCGCCCTGGACGGCGAGGTCAGCGACTCCACCCGCTCCGACCGGTTCGCCGAGGCCCACCCCGACCGGTTCTTCGAGATGTTCATCTCCGAACAGCAGCTGGTCGCGGCGGCGGTCGGGCTGCAGGTCCGCGGGTACCGCCCCTTCGCCTCGACCTTCGCGGCGTTCCTCTCCCGCGCCTACGACTTCATCCGGATGGCCGGCATCTCCCGGGCCGACATCGCCCTCTGCGGCTCGCACGCCGGCGTGGAGATCGGGGCGGACGGCCCCTCGCAGATGGGGCTGGAGGACCTCGCGGCCATGCGCGCCGTGCAGGGCTCGACCGTCCTCTATCCCAGCGACGCCGTCTCCTGCGCGGCGCTCGTCGCCCAGATGGTCGACTGCAGGGGCGTCGCCTACCTGCGCACCACCCGGGGCGGGCACCCGGTGCTCTACGACAACGACGAGACCTTCCCGATCGGGGGCAGCAAGCTGCTGCGCGGCGGCGGCCACGACCACGTCGCGCTGATCGGCGCCGGAGTGACCGTGCACAACTGCCTGGCCGCCGCGGACCAGCTCGCCGGCGAGGGCGTCGACGCCCGGGTCATCGACCTGTACTCGGTCAAGCCGCTGGATTCCGAGCGGCTGCTCGAGGCCGTCCGGGAGACCGGTGGCCGGCTGGTCGTCGTCGAGGACCACTATCCGCAGGGCGGCCTCGGCTCCGCCGTGCTCGAGTCGCTGGCCGAGCTTGCGGTCCCTGCGCAGGTGACCCAGCTGGCGGTACGCGGGCTGCCGACCTCCGGGACGCCCACCGAGCTGATGGACCAGGCCGGCATCGGCGTGGACGCCATCGTCACCGCGACCCGCGAGCTGCTCGCCCGCACCAGCTGACGCCGCCGGGCCCGCCGACCGGCCGGCCGGCGACCCCCGCCGGCGCCACGCGTGGGCCGGGGCACGCCCACGGCGGTAGCGTGACGGAGGACACGATCGCCCCCCGCCGCTGACGCCGCGCCGACGGCGGGTGGTGTGGTGACGCTGGCGACGTCGACGCCGGACCTGGGGGGAACCAGTCATGGAGAGCCGTACTGATCTCGTCGAGGACCTGATGGGGCGGTTTCCCCACGTGCCGCGGGAAGCGGTGATCAAGGAGGACCTGCTGCGTGGGGGCATGGCGTTCGACGACTCGGCGCTGACCGACAACGAGGGCGGCGAGGTCAAGCCGAAGTCGTACTTCATCTTCTCCTTCGACCACCGCACGCTGCCGGAGCTGGGCACCGCCGCGCTCCGCCGGCCGCCGGAGGAGATCGTGCTCAGCGGCGGTCCGTACGGCCTGCGCCGGACGGTCGTCTCCGTCCGGGTGAACCCGGACTCGCCGTACCGGGTCGCCGACGCCGGCGACGGGGTGCTGCGGCTGCACCTCGACGGGCGCCCGATCGCCGACGTCGGCCTGCCGCCGATGCCCGAGTACTACCGGCACACGCTGGCCAACGGCAAGTCGGTGATGGAGGTGGCGCCGACGATCCAGTGGGGCTACCTGATCTACCTGACCGTGTTCCGGGTCTGCCAGTACTTCGGCGCCAAGGAGGAGTGCCAGTACTGCGACATCAACCACAACTGGCGCCAGCACAAGGCGGCCAAGCGCCCGTACACCGGCGTCAAGCCGGTCGACGAGGTGCTGGAGGCGATGGAGATCATCGACCGGTACGACACGCTCGGCGCCTCGCGGGCGTACACCCTGACCGGCGGCAGCGTCACCTCCACCGTCGAGGGGCTGGCCGAGGCCGACTTCTACGGCCGGTACGCCAAGGCGATCGAGGAGCGGTTCCCCGGCCGGTGGATCGGCAAGGTCGTGGCGCAGGCGCTGCCGAAGGCGGACGTGCAGCGGTTCCACGACTACGGCATCCGCATCTACCACCCCAACTACGAGGTCTGGGACAAGCGCCTGTTCGAGCTCTACTGCCCCGGCAAGGAGCGGTACGTGGGTCGCGAGGAGTGGCACCGCCGCATCCTCGACTCCGCGGAGGTCCTCGGGCCCCGCAACGTCATCCCCAACTTCGTCGCGGGCGTGGAGATGGCCGCGCCGTTCGGCTTCGCCAGCGTCGACGAGGCGATCGACTCCACCGCCGAGGGGCTGGAGTACTTCATGTCCCGCGGTATCACCCCGCGGTTCACCACCTGGTGCCCGGAGCCGACCACCCCGCTGGGCCGGACCAACCCGCAGGGCGCCCCGCTCGAATACCACATCCGGCTGCTCGAGGTGTACCGGGCGACGATGGAGGCCCACGGCCTGTCCAGCCCGCCCGGGTACGGCCCGCCCGGCCCCGGCAACGCGGTCTTCTCGGTCAGCTCGTTCATGGACAGCCTGCCCGCCGAACCCGAGCCCACCGCGCGCCCGGCCTGAACCGGGCGCGCGGGCGCGGCCCGGGCGGGCGGCGCGCCGCCCGCCCGGGCCACGGCGCTCAGCGGGTGAGCCGGTACAGCTCGCCGCCGCGGGCGTAGTACATGACGCCGGACGCGTCCATGGTCCAGACGTCGGTGATGCCGGTGGCCAGCTTCCGCACCGACAGCGTCGCCGGGTCCACGCAGGCGACGGTGGTCCAGAAGTTGCCACACACCGCGCCGTCCGGCGCGACCGCCAGGTGGTCGCTGCGCCAGACGTGGTCGACGTTCCAGTCGAAGGGCTCGACCTCGACGGTGTTGACCACCGTCCGGGTCACCGGGTCGAACTCGAAGAGGGTCCCGACCGTCGACCCCCAGACCCGACCGTCGGGCGCGACGGTCAGCCGGGTGATCGCCTTGGCGCCCGGCACCGCCGGGCCCTCCCAGACCTTCGTCGCGGTCGCCGGGTCCCAGAGGAAGAGCCTCGCCTCCGGCTGCGTCGGCGCGACGCCGAGCCCGCCCCAGACGCCGGTGCCGCCGAGCACCAGGTTCCCGACCGTGGCCAGCGCGGTGACGCTCTGCTGGGGTACGACGTCGCGGTGCACCTCCTTCGCCCCGCTGACCGGGTCGACGAGGGCCAGCGCCCCGCCGAGCTGGCCGTACTCGGGGATGGTGCCGAACGCGACCCGGTCGCCGACCCCGGTGATGGCGAACGGCCGGTCCTGGTGTTCGGTGCGGAGCGAGGCGAACTGCCGCGGGTTGGTGCCGCGCACGACGGGCCTGGTCGGGTCGAGCTCGAACAGGTTCGCCCCGGGATACACGCCGGCGTAGATCCGGCCTCGGTAGGAGAGCAGCCCCTCGGCCTGCCCCAGCGCCCCGGCGTTCTCGGTGAAGGTGCCGGTCGCCGGGTCGTAGGAGGTGATCCCGCCGCTGGGGTAGGCGCTGGACCAGATCCGGCCGTCCGGGCCGGCTTCGAGCGTCTGCAACTGGGCGGGCAGACCGGGGACCGGTACGGTCACCACCTTCTTCGCCCCGGTCATCGGGTTGAAGTAGTACATCTTGCCGCCGAGGTCGATCGTGACGAGTGTCCGGCCGCGCCACTCGGGTCCACCGAGGTGGGTCCACCCGAAGCCGCGGGACGTGCCGAAGCCGGTGAAGGCGGTCGGGGTGAGCGTCCGGGTCTTGAGGTTGTACGCCATCAGCCGGGCGGCGGTGGAGGCGAAGTAGACGTTGCCGTCGTCGTCCGGGGTGGAGAAGTCCAGGCCCCGGCCGTTGCCCAGCTCGGCGATCCACTCACCGGTGGTCAGGTCGTGCACGAGCACCCGGTTGCTGTTGGTCACCCGGGCGAAGAGCGTCCTGTGGTGGACGTCGAGGTCGTAGACGAACTGCTCGGCGCGGTACTGCTCGGGCAGCGGGATCTCCCGCCGGGCGCCGGACTCGACGTCGACCTCCACGACCCTGGCGACCGTGCCCAGGCCGGCGTAGATCTTGCCGTTCGCGACGCTGATGCTGCGCACGTACTGCTCGCCGGGCCAGACCTGCCCGTAGTCGCGGACGGCCCCGGTCCGGTGGTCGACGGAGTAGACCTTGCCGGTCGGGAAGGTACCGACGAAGACCCGCTGTCCGTCGTTCGCCAGCCGCCAGGTCGCGGTCTCCCCCGGCGCCGGCGAACCGAGGTCCTCCACGTGGTCCGCCCCGGGCCGGTAGCGGAACAGCTTGCTGTCGGCCCCGATGTACGCGGTGCCGTCCGGGGTGACGGTGCCGCCCCACGAGCCGCCCGCGCCGGGCAGCGGCAGGGTCCGGACCACCGTCGCGGTGCGGGTGTCGATGACGTTGAGCGCGCCGGTGGTCCCGCGTGCCACGGCGTACGCGTAGTCGCCGGACGGGGTGGATCCGAAGGTGGCGCCGTAGATCGCCAGGTTGTGGTGCGGCACGCCGACCAGGGTCTCGGTGGGCGTGGCGGCCCCGGCGGGAGTGGTGGACACGGCTGTTGCGGCGACGAGGGTCGCCACCATCGCGAGCGGCGCGAGACGGCGCGGAACGGTGAGCGGCATGGGCATCCCTTCTCCGATTACGGTCATCACCGTAAATCTCGATACATCGAAGGGTCAATCACCGACCGCTCGCCGAACCACCATCCCCCCGTGGTCATCTCGTCGGACCACTCGATCCGGGCTTCGATTTACGGTCGCGGCCTTATCTAGTGAGCGCCACGTCGCCCGGGTGGCGGGAGCTGGGCGCCCGGCCGGCCCACGAGCGGGTGCCGGGTGCGGAGGGGTCGCCCCCGCACCCGGCACCCGGGTCACCCGTGTCGCTACAGCTCCCGGACCCGGACGTTCCGGATCTCGATCAGGTCGTTCGTGCCGTGGTTCTGCAACCCGACGAACCCGCTGAGGAACTGGCGCAGGTCGGTCGGCGGGTCGCCCTGGCGGGACGACGCCTTGCCCGGCGTGTTGTCGAACTCGTTGATCACGACCCCGTTGCGGGTGATCGTGTAGTGCTGCCCGACCACCCGGATCTCGTACTCGTTCCACTGGCCCTTCGGCGTCACGCCGGCCTGCTCCAGCCCGATCGGGTCGAAGTTGTAGATCGACCCGGTCTTCTGCGGCTCACCGGTGGGCCCGTCGTAGATCTGGATCTCGTGACCGCAGTAGATCGCCACCCACGCCTGCGAGCTGCGGGCCGACCCGACCGTGCCGCAACTGCCGGCCGGTCGCTCCTCCAGCGGGGTGCGCGGGTCCGGGAACCGGACGAACGCGCCGCTGTTGGCGTACGTGTTGCCGGTGGAGACGTCCCGGAACTGCAGCCGCAGGGAGAAGTCCGCGAACTCCTGCTTGGCGTACCAGAGCATGCCGAGCCCGCCCGAGCTGCGGATCGAGCCGTCCGGCTGGAGCGTGAACGACCCGCCGGGCGCCTGCCGCCAGTCCGCCAACGACTGCGCCGTGCCGTCGAAGATGGCCTGGTAGCCGGCGACCTTGCCGATCGCCGACTGGGCCGCGGCCCGGTTCAGCGTCGCCGCCTCGCGGTTGTCGAGCACCCCGGCCGAGCGGAGGTCGTTGACCACGTCGCTGACGTGGCTGACGAACTGGCCGTGGTTCGACCAGCTGCGCTCGTCGTCGATCAGGTCGTTGACGGTGCAGCCGCCGCCGACCTGCCGGTTGGCCACTCCGGTGTCGGTGTCGAGCATCCGCACCGTCTTGCGGGTGTCCGGTGCGGCGCACCCGACGAACACCTCGATCGTGCCGGTGGCCACCTCACCGTCGGCGTAGGTCACCTTGACCGTCGCCTGGTAGGTGCCGAACTTCGCGTAGGTGTGGGTCGGGTTGGCCTCCCGCGACGGCGCGCTGCCGTCGCCGAAGTTCCACTCCCAGGCCACGCCGCCGGCCTTCGCGCTGGAGAAGGCGATGGTCTTCGGGTCGCTCTGCGCGACGGCCCGCGCTGTGGCGTGGCTCGGGTTCGGCGTCGCCGGGCCGCCCTGGTAGGCGATCCGGATCAGCTTCTGGTTCGAGTGCAGGCTGAAGAAGCCGCCGGCGTAGTCGAGCATGTACAGCGCGCCGTCCGGGCCGAACTTGGCGTCCATCCAGGACTGCAGTTGGGTGCCGCCGCTGCCGGAGCGGATGATGCTGCGCAGGTCCTCGGCGAAGGCCGGGGGCCCGTGCTTCGGCACGTTCGCCGGGTCCACGGTCACCGCGACGCGGTTGTTGGCGTTGGACTGGTCACCGATGAACCACTTGTTGTCCCAGTACGCCGGCCACGCCACGCCGCTGTTGACGTCGACGTTCTCCCGCTGGTAGGTCGGGCCGTCCATGATGGCCTGCCCGCCGCCCTTGAGGTACGGCTGGGTGAAGGTCTCGTCGCCGACCTGGTACGTCGGCAGCCCGCTGCCGTCGGTGCGCTTCGGGAAGACCGGGCCACCACCCTGCGGCGAGTACCAGATCATGTTGTCCCGGGCCGGCGGGATGTTGACCAGACCGGTGTTGCGCGGCGAGGTGTTCTTCAGGTTGTCGCAGTCGTACCAGCCGGTCAGCACCGTGGCGTCGGTGTTGCTGCGGTCCCGGTAGGGCTGCCGGTTGCCCATGCAGTACGGCCAGCCCTGGTTGCCGGCGGAGGTGATGATGGTGGCCGTCTCGTACTTCGCCGGCCCCAGGTCCGGGCTCGGCGCGCCCGCGTCCGGGCCGACCCAGGCGGCGGTCAGCCAGTCGTTGACCGGGTCCCAGGCGATCCGGGCGATGTTCCGCACGCCCATCACGTAGATCTCCGGGCGGGTCTTGCCGCCGCCCTCCTCCTTGCCGGTGAAGAGGTTGCCCGCGGGGATGGTGTACGTGCCGTCCGGCTCCGGGTGGATCCGGAGGATCTTGCCGTTCAGGTCGTTGGTGTTGCCGGAGGTGCGCCGGGCGTCCTGGAACGACACGCCCTGGTACTCCTGGGTCCAGTTGTTGCCGGAGTAGCCGTTCGAGCCGCCGGAGGAGTTGCTGTCCCCGGTGCCGATGTAGAGGTTGCCGCTCTCGTCGAAGGTCATCCCACCGCCGGCGTGGCAGCAGCTGTGGATCTGCGTGTCCCAGCGCAGCAGGTCCTTGCGGGTGCCCTGGTCGATGGTCTGCTTCGCGGCGTCGTAGGTGAACCGGGACACCGTCCGCTGACCGATCCGCTTGACCCGGTCGATCGACTCGTGCGGCATCCAGTAGACGTAGACCCAGCCGTTCTGCGCGAACTTCGGGTCGAGGGTGATGCCGACCAGGCCCTCCTCGTTCTTGACCAGTTCGCTGCCGCTGCCCCGGTTGCCCATCACGGCGAGCGTGGTCAGCAGCTTGACCTGCTTGGTCTTCGGGTCCCACTGGTGGATGGTGCCGCAGCCGAGGCCGACGTTCGGGTTGTTCCAGTCGGCGACCGGCCCGGTGGCGCAGGCGGCCTTGCCGATGTAGAAGACCTTGCCGTCCGGCGCGATGGTCAGCCCGTGCGGCTCACCGATCTGGTCGAGCTGGCCCGGCTGGTTGGTGGCGGTCAGCCGCTCGATCCGGTAGTTCGACGCGACGGTCGCCTGGCAGTCGCCGCGGACCAGGCCGGCGGTCCACCTGATCGCGCCGAGCAGGTGGCTGCGGAACTGCTTGTCGGTGGTGTAGCTGGCCTCGGTGCGGCCCATGCCGGTGTAGAACGACCGGCCACCCTCGTAGTCCTGGCACCAGGAGATCGGGTGGAAGGCGCCGTTGCCGCTCAGCCCCGGGTTGTAGGTGCCCTCCTCGACCTGCGCGACGGTGTGCACCCGGCCGGTCGGGCTCGGGTCCCAGTTGATCCACTGGTCGGACCGCTTCCAGGTCAGCGGCAGGCCCTGGTTGGCCGGGTGCTGCCGGTCGGTGAGGTCGACCACCGCCTCCTGCACCGTGGCGTCCGGCGGCGGGCCGGCGTCCGGGCCGATCAGCCACAGCTCGGCGAGCTGCACCAGCGGCTCCCCGCCGTTGGCGGTGACGTTGAGCCGGTAGTGCTGGTACGCCTTGTCGTTGGTGAAGGAGAACTGCCGGGTCTGGAACCGCTGCGGGAAGGTCTCGTTGCTGCGGGTGTCCAGGTCGGTCCAGGTGGTGCCGTCGGTGGAGCCCTGCAGGGTCCAGTTCTTCGGGTCCCGGCCGGGGAAGTCGTTGGCCGAGGTGAGCGCGTACCGGCTGACCACCACCGGCTTGGCCAGCTTCGCCGCGAGCCAGCCGGTCGGGTTGAAGGTCAGCCACTTGGTGCCGGTCGAGCCGTCGATCGCCTTCGCGGCGGTCTCGTTCGGCGGGTTCTCGGCGCTCGCCGTGGCGGAGACGGGCTTCTCCGCGTTCGGCAGGCCGGCCGCCGGCCGGGTGCCGATCAGGCCGGTGAACCAGGCGGAGCTGGGCTGGGCCCGGGCCGCGTCGTGGACGCCGAGGAAGCCCCCGCCGCCCTTGATGTACGCCTGGAACGCCGCCTCCTGGGCGTCGTCGAGGGTGACCCCGTTGGCGGAGAGGAACACCACGGCCCGGTACCGGGCCAGGTTGCCGAAGGTGAAGACGCCCGGGTCGGCGGACGCGTCGACGGCGAAGCCGTGCTCCGCGCCCAGGTCCCGGATCGCGTCGACGGCCTTGCTGACCGGGTCGTCCTGCTGGTCCACCGGACCGTGGAAGACCAGCAGCTTCACCGCGGCCGCGGCCTCGGCCGCGGCGGCCGGCGCCTGCGCCGGCGCCGGGGCGGCCGCGTTGGCGGGCAGCGCGAGCAGCCCGAGGGTCAGCACCGCGCTCGCGGCGAGCGCGCCGGTGCGTCCGACGGCCCGGCGGGTGGCCGGTGGTGGGGAGGCGGTGACGTCGGCGGGACGACGCCATCGGGACAGCCGGAAACGGCGTTGTTGAGCCATTTCGACTCCTTCACAGGTGAGGTGTGGCGGAGATGCGTTGTCCGAGCGGGTCGAGCGGGAGATGGTGCGGTCGGGACGGTCGGCGCGCCACGGCGGTGACGCGCTCCGGGTGGCGGCTGCCGGTCCGTTCAGCTCCGGACGGACCGGCGGCCGCGCCCCTCGTCGACGGCGCGGTGGCCGTCGGCGCTTCAGTTGTGCTGGTGCTGCCCGGCGTCGGCGGTGCCGGCGCCGGGGGCGCCCGCCGGGTGGGAGTGGTGGTCGTGGCCCGGGGGCATCGCCCCGTCCTCGCCGAGGACGTGCAGCATGGTCGACATGCCGCCGTCGGAGTGGAACTGCATGTGGCAGTGCAGCATCCAGTGCCCCGGGCCGACCGAGTCACCGGCGACCACCTGGAACCCGAACGAGTCGCCGGGGCCGAGCGGCTTGTTGTCGATGATCGGGACGCCGTCGGCGAACGGCTGCCCGTTGTCCACCAGGCCGGTCCGGGTGTCCGCCCAGGAGTGACCGTGCAGGTGGAAGGTGTGCATGTCGTTGCCGATGCCGACGACGACGAACTCCACCTTCTCCCCCTTGCGGGCGACCAGGCAGGTCGGTCCCGGCTGCGGGTTCTGCCCGTCGCAGGTGTCGGCTGCCGCGCCGCGGCGCAGGTTGATGCTCTGCCGGTCGCCGAAGACCACGGTGTAGGTGCGGTCCGGCTTCGGGTCGGCGGGGCGGCGGACCACCAGCCCGCCGAAGAGCCCCGCGCCGAGGCCCTGGGTGCCGTGCGGGCCACCCACCACGTGGTCGTGGTACCACCAGTAGCCCGCCGTGCCCGGCGAACCGGTCTTCCTGTTCCGCTGTTGGGCGAACCAGGTGTAGGTGCGCGACTCGCCGGGCGGGACGAACGAGCCGCTCTGCACGGTGCCGTCGGAGACCTGGGTGTACTTGACCCCGTGCACGTGCAGCGAGACGCCGAGCGGGTGCGCCGGGTCGGTACGCAGCTGCGCCAGGGTGGCCGCGGGCACCAGGTTGTGCAGCGTGATGGCGATGCACTCCCCCTCGGTCATCTCGATCGTCGGGCCCGGGTAGGAGGCCGTCTGCGGGGAGGTTCCGTAGCCGAGCCGGATCTGGGTGCCGTCCTTGGGCAGCTCCACCGCGTACAACTGCATGGTGCGGTCCGGCTTGACACAGCCCTCCGGCCGCTCGGCGAAGAACGCCCCGGTGCGGGCGGCCGCCAGGCCGCCGGCACCGACCAGGGTGAGCAGCACGGTGGCCGCCACCACCAGCAGGCGGCGGGTGCCCGACCCGCGGCGGGGCTCGGCCGGGCGGCCGTCCCCGGGCGCGCCGCCGTCCCCCGGCGGTGGCGGGTCCTCGACGAGACGCCAGGCGCTCACCGGTCACCCCGCAGGTCGACGATCCGCTGGTAGCTGCGCTCGGCGGCGCCCAACGAACCGGGCGGGTTCGGCTGGGCGCTCGGCCCGGTGTCCTGCTCCCACAGGTAGGTGAACCGTCCACCCCCGTCCAGCTCGGTGAAGAACTCGGCGAACGGGATGACCCCGGCGCCGAATTCCACGTCCAGGTAGGAGTTGCCCTGCTGCGGGTCGGGCAGCGGGACGCCGTCCTTGACGTGGAACAGCGGGAACCGGTGCGGGTGGGCGTTGACGTAGTCGACCGGCCGGAAGCCCGGGTACTTGCGGGCGCCCCCGTACGCCCACAGGATGTCCATCTCCAGGAACACGTACGCCGGATCGGTGAGCTCCAGGAACAGGTCGTACAGCCGCACGTCGGGCCGGTCGACCGCGAAGCTGAACTCGATGGTGTGGTTGTGCTGGTAGAGCTTGATCCCCCGGGCCGCCGCGGCCGCGCCCCACGCGTTGAACTCGGCGGCGGCGGCCTGGTACCCGGCGATGGTGCGGTTGCCGGTGGGCGCCTGCGCGGTGCCCAGCGCCGGCATGCCGAGGGTCTCGGCGACGTCCAGTTCCCACTCCAGGTTGTTCCGGAAGTCACCGAGCCCGCGGTGGCTGCCGGCCGCCTTCAGCCCGTTGTCGTCGAGCAGCTGGCGGATCTGCGCCGGCGTGATCGGGCCGACGTTGCCCTGCGTGTAGCCGGCGAACTCCACCTCCCGGTAGCCGATCCGGGACAGCTCCTCGAAGACGGCCGCGAAGCCGAACTGCGCGATCTTGTCCCGGACGCTGTAGAGCTGGATGCCCAGGTGCCCACGCGGCACCAGGTGGCCGTTCGAGGCGCCGCCGGACGCCGCGGCGGGCAACGCCCCGGCGAGGCTCGCCGCGCCGACCGCGACGGTGGAGCCGGCGATGCCGCGCAGTAACGCCCGACGGTCGATCCTGTTCTTCGCCATGGTTGGTTCCCCTTCGAGGGTCAGCAGCAGTTGCTCGGGTTGGCGGATGAGGGCGCGCCGCCGGGGCAGCACGCGGTCAGCGGCGCGATCCGCACGTTGCGGAAGCTCACGACGTCGGCGGTGCCGTGGTTCTGCAGGCCGATGTGGCCGCTGGCGTGCTGGCGCCCGGCGCCGCCCGGGTCGTCGGCCCGGGGCGGGCTGAACACCGCGTCCGGCGTGTTGACGTACTCGTTGATCAGTTCGCCGTTGCGGAAGACGGAGTAGTGCTGGCCCACCACCCGGATCTCGTAGTCGTTCCAGGTGCCCTTCGGGGTCACCTTCGCCCCGGCCAGGTCGACCCGGTCGAAGCCGTACACCGATCCGCTCTTGTACTGATCACCGTCGGGCCGGTCGTGGATCTGCAGTTCGTGGCCGTACTTGATAGCCACCCACTCGGGCCGGGACTCCGCGGGGTGCCCGTGCACGTCCGGGAAGCGGACGAAGACCCCGCTGTTGGCGCGGCCGGCGCCGGGGGCGTCGTCACGCCACTGCAGCTTCAGCGAGAAGTCGCCGTACTCGGCGGTGGGGAGCCAGAGCATGCCGAGACCGGGGACGGCGCGGCTGGTGATCGATCCGTCGGCGTTGCGGGTGAAGCCACCCGCGCCGACCTGCTCCCACCGGTTGAACGACGCCGCCGAGGCGTCCAGCAGCGGCTGGTAGCCGGCCTTGTCGTCCGCCTTGCCGACGCCGGAGCGGGCGGCGGCGCTCGCCAGGCGACCGTGCTCCTTGTGGTCGATCAGGCCCAGGTGGTGCAGGTGCTCCGCGATCTCCGTGACGTGCTTGACGAACTGGCCGTGGTTGGCCCACGCCCGCTCGTCCTGGATGGCGTTGTTGATCGTGCAGCCGTCGGCGACCACCCGGTTCGGCACGCCGCTGTCCACCGTGCCGAGCCACACCGTCGGCCGGGTGTCCGGCACCGCGCAGGCGCGGGGGCCGCTGGCGACCACGGTGAAGGTGACCGACGCGGTGCCCGAGGTGTTGCCGGCCTTGTCGGTGGCCCGGTAGCTGACCGTGTGCCCGCCGGGCTGGTTCACGGTGACCGGCGCCGAGTAGCGGGCGTACGGCTGCCCGTCGAGGGAGTACTCGACGCGGTCGACGCCCGAGCCGGCGTCGGCGGCGGTGAGGATGACGGTGGCGCTGCCGAGGTAGGCGCCCTGGTCGTCGAGCTGGCCGGAGAGCGCCGCCGTGACGGTCGGCGGGGTGGTGTCCGGCGCCGGCGGGTCGACCACGGTGAACGACACCGACTGGGCGGCCGAGGTGTTGCCCGCCTTGTCCGTCGCCCGGTAGCTGACCGTGTGCTGGCCCACCTGGTTGACCGTGACCGGCGCCGAGTAGGCGGCGTACGGCTGCCCGTCGAGGGAGTACTCGATCCGGTCGACGCCGGTGCCGGCGTCGGTGGCCGAGATGGTGACCGTGGCGGAGCCGAGGTACGCGCCGGCGTTGTCCCGCTGGCCGCTGACCGCGGCGTTCGCCGTGGGCGGCGTGGTGTCCGGCGCGGGCGGCTGCACCACGGTGAACGACACCGACTGGGCGGCCGAGGTGTTGCCCGCCTTGTCCGTCGCCCGGTAGCTGACCGTGTGCTGGCCCACCTGGTTGACCGTGACCGGCGCGGAGTAGCCGGTGTAGGCACCCCCGTCCAGGGAGTACTCGATCCGGTCGACACCGGACTCGGTGTCGGTGGCCGACAGGGTCACCGTCGCCGAGCCCACGTACGCGCCGGCGTCGTCGCGCTGCCCGGAGACCGCGGCCGACGCGGTCGGCGGCGTGGTGTCCGGCGCCGGCCGGCGCACCACGGTGAACGACACCGACTGGGCGGCCGAGGTGTTGCCCGCCTTGTCCGTCGCCCGGTAGGTCAGCGTGTGCTGGCCGGGCTGGGTCACCGCGACCGGCGCGGTGTAGGTGGCGTACGGCTGCCCGTCGAGGGAGTACTCGATCCGGTCGACGCCCGACTCCGTGTCGGTGGCCGACAGCGTCACCGTCGCCGAGTCCACGTACGCGCCGTTGTCGTCGCGCTCACCGGTGAGCGCGGCGGTGGCGGTCGGCGCGGTGGTGTCCGGCTTCGGCGGTTCCACCACGGTGAAGGCGACCGACTGGGCGGCGGAGGTGTTCCCCGCCTTGTCGGTGGCCCGGTAGGTCACCGTGTGCTGCCCCGGCTGGGTGACCGTCACCGGCGCCGAGTAGGTGGCGTAGGCGCCGCCGTCCAGGGAGTACTCGACCCGCTCCACACCCGACTCGGTGTCCGCGGCGGACAACGTCACGGTGGCGCTGCCGACGTAGGCGCCGGTGGCGTCGCGCTGCCCGGTGACCGCGGCCGTGACGGTCGGCGCCGTGGTGTCCGGCTTCGGCGGCTCCACCACGGTGAACGACACCGACTGCGGGGTCGAGGTGTTGCCCGCCTTGTCGGTGGCGCGGTAGCTGAGTGTGTGCTGCCCCGGCTGGTTGACCGTCACCGGCGCGGCATAGGTGCCGTAGGGGCCGCCGTCCAGGGAGTACTCGACCCGGTCGACACCGGAGCCGGAGTCGGTGGCGGAGAGCGTCACCGTCGCCGACCCCAGGTAGGCGCCGGTGTCGTTCCGCTCGCCCGACACCACGGCCGACGCGGTCGGCGGGGTGGTGTCCGGATTGCCGCCGGTGACGACCAGGAGGCCGCTCATCCCGCCGTGGCCCGGGATCGCGCAGAAGTACCGGTAGGTGCCGGGCGAGAGCACCACGTCGACGGTCCACCGGCCGCCGTTGGCGTCCGTCGGGTCGGCCAGGATGTTCACGTCGACGTCGCTGTTGTACGCCGGGTTCGTGGTGTCGAAGGTCAGGGTGTGCTGCATACCGGTGGTGTTACCGGTGGCGGCGCTGTTCTCGAACACCAGCGTCGCCGGCCCGGCGACGGCGGTGGTGGGCGCGGAGAGGTACGAGAGGAAGTTGTCACCGGCGGTCCAGGTGAGCACCTGGGCCTGCAGCTGGCGCGGCGCCTCGGTGGCGGTACCGGTCGTCGACCGTCCTGGGTCCAGCGGACGCGCGTTCGCCGGCGCGGCGGCCAGCGCGGCGGTCACCACCAGCAGGACCGCCGTGGCGACCGCCGTGATCGATCTGCGGAGCCGCCCTCGCGGGGGTCGGCTGGGCGGTGAGTACCCGTTCATGGATGCCTCTTTCACGGTCCAAGGGCTCATCTGATCGACATGGGTCGATTTATCTCGGTCCGTGCGCCCCCTCCCTGGCCGCACGAGGTCCCCGGCCGTGACCTGGCGTCACGGTCGTCCTGTCTGTGGTCGGGATCTGCCTGAGCTCAGCGGGCGAGCCGGATCGCCCGCGGTGTCAGACACGGTTCCGCGTCGGAGCTGACGGGGTGATCGAGAAAGGACGGGCATCGGTCAAGCCACGACGCTCGCGCGCCGGGGCGCCTACGTGGGGCGCCGACCCGGGGTGCCATCCCTGGTCCAGCTGTGGCCGCCGGACGTGTTGCGCCGCCTGCGGCCCTGGTCGAGAGTCACCGCGCCGTCGGTTCATCTCGATGAAACATATTGATGTGTCCCGACACTACTAAGTTGGCCTCGACGTGTCCAGACCTTTCGTCGACGCCGCCGCTACTTTTCTCCAGACGGACGAAAGTGCGCAGCGCTTTCGAACACAACGGCGTTACATCCCCCATTCGTCCTCTTCGGACGGTCGTTCCGGGGCGGCGATCCGGAGTGAACGGAGGCGGCCGGCGGCACCGCATGGTGCCGCCGGCCGGGTCCGGACTTCTGGGGTGGTACGCCGGTCAGGACCGGGCGCCGACCTCCTCGCCCAGCCGCGGGCCGGGCTCGGTGGCGTCGGCCGCCCGCCCCGCCGGCTCGTCGTGGCCGTGGTCCTCGTCGAGCATGGTGGCCTCGTCGAACGGTCGCTCGCCGGAGAGGACCGCCCGAGCCTGTGCCCGGTCGAACTCGCCGGTCCAGGTGCCGACCAGAATGGTGGCCACGGCGTTGCCGGCGAAGTTGGTCAGCGCCCGCGCCTCGGACATGAACCGGTCGATGCCGACGATCAGCCCGACCCCGTCGACCAGGTCCGGCCGGTGCGACTGGAGACCGCCGGCGAGGGTGGCCAGGCCGGCGCCGGTGATCCCGGCCGCGCCCTTCGACGCGATGATCATGAAGAACAGCAGCGAGACCTGCTCGCCCACGGAGAGCGGATCCCCCATCGCCGCGGCGACGAAGAGCGAGGCCATGGTCAGGTAGATGGCGGTGCCGTCGAGGTTGAACGAGTAGCCGGTGGGGACGGTGATACCGACGACCGGTCGGCTCACCCCGACGTGCTCCATCTTCGCGATCAGGCGGGGCAGTGCCGACTCCGACGACGAGGTGGACACGATCAACAGGAACTCCCGGCCCAGGTAGCGCAGCAGCGAGAAGATCGAGATCCGGGCGACGAGCCAAAGCAGCACGCCGAGGACGACCAGCACGAAGATCAGACAGGTCGCGTAGAAGCCGAGCATGATCTGCGCCAGGCTCTTCAGCGCGTCCACCCCGGTCGCGCCGACCACGGCGGCGATCGCCCCGAACGCGCCGACCGGCGCCAGCCACATGATCATCGTGAGGACCTTGAAGACCAGGCGCTGCGCGACGCCGACGGCCCGCAGCACCGGCTCACCACGGCTGCCCATGCCCTGCACCGCGAAGCCGACCAGCAGCGCGACCAGCAGGGTCTGCAACACCTCGCCGCCGGTCAGCGCGGACAGCAGCGAGGTCGGGATGATGCCGAGCAGGAAGTCGACCGTGCCCTCGCTCTCCGTACCGGCCGCCCTCTGCCCCGCCTCGGCCAGCTCGCCGCTGAGCTGCAGGCCGGTGCCGGGGTGGACCAGGTTGCCGACCACCAGGCCGATGGCGAGCGCGACGGTGGACATCACCAGGAAATAGCCGAGCGCCAGCCCGCCGACCTTGCCGACCTTGGCGGCCTGCCGGACCGAACCGACGCCGAGCACGATGGTGCAGAAGATCACCGGGCTGATCATCATCTTGATCAGGGCGACGAAGCCGGTGCCCAGGGGCTTGAGTTCCTGGGCCACCCCGGGGGCGACGAAACCCAGGGCGATGCCCGCGACGACCGCGACGATCACCGCGAGGTAGAGGAGGTGGGTGCGGTCCCGCCGGGGCCGCGTGGCCGCAGTGGTGGTGGGGGTCTGCATGGCAGAGACTGTGGCCCAGGTCTCAGCCGGAATCAGCCTTGCGTTCATTCTGTTCACCGACCTGGACCATGGCCTGCCTGTCAGCGCGACGGACCGTCACGACGAGGAGACATGACCGGACGGAAGTGGAGCATCGCCGGGCAGTTGTTCGCCCTCCAGGTCCTGGTGGTCACCCTGCTGGTGGTGGCCGGGACGGTGGGCGCGGCGCTGCTCGCCCGGTCCGACGCCCGGGACGCGGCCAGCAGGCAGGTGCTGGCGGTCGCCGAGACCGTCGCCCGCTCGCCCGAGGTTGCCGCCGCGCTGCGCTCGCCCGACCCGTCGGCGACCCTCCAGCCGTACGCCGAGTCGATCCGGACCGCGACGGGGACCGACTTCGTGGTGGTGATGGCCCCGGACCGGACCCGCTACTCGCACGCCGACCCGGCGCAGATCGGCCGTCCGTTCATCGGCGAGATCGGCCCGGCGCTCGCCGGCCGGCCGTTCACCGTCGTCAACACCGGCACCCTGGGCGAGTCCGTCCGGGCCGTGACGCCGGTACGCGACAGCGGCGGGACGGTCATCGGGCTGGTGTCGGTCGGCATCACCACCGAGGCGATCAACCGGGAACTGCTGCACCGGGCTCCCCTGCTGCTGGCCGCCACCGCCGCCGCGCTGGCCCTGGCCGCCGCCGGCTCGTGGCTGCTCAGCCGGCGGCTACGGCGGCAGACCCACGGCCTCGGCCCGGTCCAGATGACCCGGATGTACGAGTACTACGACGCGGTGCTGCACTCGGTGGGCGAGGGCCTGGTGGTGACCGGCCCGGACCGGCGGATCGCCTTGATCAACGACGAGGGGCGCCGGCTGCTCGGGCTGCCCTCCGACGCGACGCTGGTCGACCGGCCGGTGACCGAGGTCGACCTGCCGGCGGCGCTCACCGAGCTGATCACCTCCGGTCAGGCCGCCCGGGACGAGCTGATCCTGACCGCCGACCGCGCGCTGGTGGCCAACCAGCGGCCAACCGGTGCCGGCGGGCGGGCGCTGGGTACGGTGCTGACCCTGCGCGACCACACCGACCTGCGGGCGCTGACCAGCGAGCTGGACTCGGTGCGCGGGCTCACCGACGCGCTGCGCGCGCAGGCGCACGAGGCGGCGAACCGGCTGCACACCGTGCTCACCCTGGTCGAGCTGGGTCGCACCGACGAGGCGCTCCGGCTGGCCACCGAGGAGCTGGCGCTGGCCCAACAGCTCACCGACCAGGTGGTCGGCGCGATCACCGAGCCGGCGCTGGCCGCGCTGCTGCTCGGCAAGTCCGCACAGGCCGCCGAGCGCGGCGTCGAGCTGACCGTCGACCCGGCATCCCGGCTCGACGTCGGCACTCTGCCCGCCGGTGACCTGCTCACCGTCGTGGGCAACCTGGTCGACAACGCGCTGGAGGCCGTCGCCACCGGGGCGCCACCGCGGCGGGTCCGGGTGTACGTCGCCGAGACCGCGGGCGACGTGCTGGTGGAGGTGACCGACAGCGGTTCGGGGCTGCCCCCGGAGCGGGTCGCCGACGCGTTCCGCCGGGGCTGGTCGACCAAGGCCAACGGACGGGGCCTCGGGCTCGCCCTGGTCGGTCAGGTCGTCACCCGGTACGGCGGCCGGCACGAGGTGGCCGGTGCGGACGGCGGGACGGTGTTCCGCGTCCGGTTGCCGGCGCCGCTGGAGCTGGGCCGGTGACCGACATCCGGGTGCTGGTGGTCGAGGACGAGGAACTGATCGCCGAGGCGCACCGCGCGTACACCGAACGGGTGCCGGGGTTCCGCGTGGTGGGGGTGGCGCGGACCGCCCGGGAGGCGATGCGGGCGCTGCGCCGCACCGGCGAGGACGCGGTCGACCTCGTGCTGCTCGACTTCCACCTGCCCGACGTGCACGGCCTGGACGTCTGCCGGGCGATGCGGGCCGCGGGCAGCGACGCGGACGTGCTCGCCGTGACCTCGGCCCGCGACCTGGCGATGGTCCGCGCGGCGGTGGCCCTCGGGGTGACCCACTACCTGCTCAAGCCGTTCACCTTCGCCGCCTTCCGGGACAAGCTGGAGCGGTACGCGGAGTTCCGGCGGCAGACCTCGGCCGGCGGGACCGTCGCCGCGCAGCACGAGGTGGACCGGATGTTCGCCACCCTGCGTGGCACCGCGCCGGACACCCTGCCCAAGGGGTTGGGCGCGCAGACGCTCGACGCGGTGCTGGACGTGCTGCGCCGCCGCCCCGGGCTCTCCGCCTCCGAGGTGGCCGAAGAGACCGGCATGTCCCGGGTCACCGCCCGGCGCTACCTGGAGCACCTGGTCGACACCGGCCGGCTGGTCCGGGCTTCCCGCTACGGCACGCCGGGGCGGCCCGAGGTGGAGTACCGGCCCGCCTGACCCGAGCCGCAGGCCGGCCCACCGCCACGACCACCGTCCCCCGGGCGCGCCGTGGACGGACGCCCTGTCCCAGATTCCCGGCGGCCCCGGGTTGGTCGGCGACGGGATGCGCGACCGGGGCCGGTGGGTCGGCCGCCGGATCGCCCCCGGGGCCGGGCCTCCGCCGGGGGGTGGCGGAGGCCCGGCCGGCCCGGGGGCGCACCGTCGCCGCGGCTGTCGCACCCAGCCGCGGGGCCGGTCAGCACCAGCCGTTGACCGGGCCGTTCACCCCCGTCCACAGGTAGGCGTCGGACACCCAACTGCCGTCGGTGAGCCGGTCCCAGAGCGCGGTGGTGCCGTACCGGCCGGTGTGCGAGGTGCCGTTGGCCGAGCAGGAGATGCTCACCGTGGCGCCGTCGGCGACCGAGCCGAGTGCGGCGTATCCGGTGCCCGGGCCGGCCCGGCGGGTCAACGTGCCGCCGCCGTTGGCGTCGACCACCCCCTGGGTGAAGCCCAGGGCGCCGTAGTTGTGGACCGCGCCGCCGGCACCGACCCAGGCCGAGCCGTGCCGCGCCCCGCCCTGGTAGGCGGTGGCGCCGTTGCCGAACACCCACTTGCCGATGTCGTGCCCGGCGATCGGCACGTACGCGCTGTTCTGCCGCAGTCCGAAGTGGACGTGCCGGCCGTACGCGGCCCCGCCGCAGGTGACGTCGGTGCCGGTGTAGCCGAGGTAGGCCCCCTGGCCGACCGCCGCGCCGTTGACCGAGATGCTGCTCCACAGGTGGTAGTAGTCGGTGGAGTAGCCGCGGTCGTGGATCACCCGGATCCAGCCCTGGCACATGGTGTAGGCGGTGCCGGCCCGGGCCGCGCGGACCACCTGGTCGCCGCCGGCCAGATCGATTGAACTGTACGGGGTCTCGCTGCCGCCCCAGCCGTGCGGGCCGCTGGTCAGGGTCCAGGTCTGGCCGACGGCGAACGGCAGGGCCATCCCGGTCCGGTAGTCGCCACCGGCGTACATCGTGCCCGGAGCGGTGCCGAAGACGGCCTTCTCCGCGGCGCCGACCAGGGGTGACTCGGCGGCCAGCGCGCCGAACGCGGCCTCCCCGTCGAACGCCACCTGCCACCCGCCCGCCCCGGCGCGGGCGATGAAGACCGCGCCGACCGGGTGGGCGTCCGCCGTGCGGGGCGCGACCGCGACGGCGGTGCCGAACGCCCAGCGGCCACCCTGCCGGGTGACCGAGATCCGGGTTTCGGGCCGGTCGGCGGCCGCCGCCCCGGCGGCCCGGGCCTGCCCGAGCAGCTTCGCGGTCACCGCCGCCTCGACCGTCCCGGCCGCCGGCGCCGCCACCGCGGGGGGCGCGGTGGCGGCCAGGACCAGGCAGCCCGTGGTCAGCGTCGCCGTGGCGAGAGCGGCCCATCGTCGTAGATATCTCATTGCCGACCTCTCCTCATCGAAGACTGTCGTTGCATGATGTGCCGACGATAGGCAACCGATAGAAGGATGTCTACACGTGACGGTGGCGGCGCTGAAGGTATGTTTCGGCGACCGGGCGGCTCACCGCCCCGCCGGTCGCCGGCCCCGGGTCGACACGAACTGGTAGGACATCACGGCGAACCCCGGGTCTCGCAGCAGCTTGCGGAACGCCTCCAACTGGCCGGCCGACAGCCCCGCGTCGAGCAGCTCCGGCTCCAGCTGGCGGGAGTTCGTCACGTACAGCGACGCCCCGGTCGATCCGCCGGGCCAGCTCCGCGAGTGGGTCACCGTGTCGACGTCCACCAGACCCGCCGCCGCCAACTCCGCGTGCACGTCCTGTGCCCAGGCCAGGTCCGCGCCGTGGCTCTGCAGGATGCCGAGCATCGTGTCCGTCACCTGGGCGAAGAGCTTCGCCGCGTCGTCGCTCGGCGCGGTCAGCACCCGCAACGGCGCGGTGCAGTCGAACTCCTCGACCACCAGCCAGCCGCCCGGAGCGAGCGCGCCGGCCAGCGTGGCCAGCACCCGCCGCCGCTCCGGCAGGTGCAGCAGCACCAGCCGGGCGTGGATCAGGTCGAAGGTGTCCCCGGGCGGCGGCTCGCTGCGCACGTCGTGCCGGCGTACGTCGAGGTTGCCGGTCGGGGCGAGGTGCGCGGTGTCGATGTCCGTCGCCAGCACCCGACCCGCCGGGCCGACCGCCCGGGCCATGCTGCGGGCCACCGAGCCGCCGCCGGCGCCGATCTCCCAGCACACGTTGCCCGGAGTGAGCACCGGCGGGGCGATCCGTTGAGCGGTTATCGGGTCCAGGAACGACTCCAGCGCCCGCAGTTGGGGCACCGCCTCCGGGGAACCGTTGTCGAAGGTGTACTCGGTGTCACGGATGTCGGTCGGCATCGTTGTTCACCCCTGTCGAAGATGGTCGGGTCAGGTGCCCGGGATCGGCCCACAGCCCCGGCACCGGTCGTGGAGCCGGCGGCTCCGCGACCGCGGCGACGCTAAGCATCGCCGCCAGCACGCCCGGGTCGGCCCGGGCCTCGGCCGCCGGCCGGTCGTAGACCACCCGGCCGTACTCGAGCACCGCGATCCGGTCCGCGACCGCGATGGCGTGCTGGAGTTGCTGCTCCACCAGCAGCACGGTCAGCCCGGTCCGGGCCAGGGTGCCGACCAGGTCGCGCACCCGCGCCGCCAGGTCGGGGGCGAGCCCCTCGCACGGCTCGTCGAGCAGCAGCACCCGGGGCTGGCCGAGCAGGGCCCGGGCGATCGCCAGCATCTGCTGCTCACCGCCGGACAACTGGTCGCCGCGGTGGCGCAGCCGGGCCGCCAACCGGGGCAGCAGCTCCAGGATCCGGGCGACCGTCCACCCCTCGCCGCCGGGCGTCGCGGCCCGCCACGGCGCCGCGGCCAGGACGAGGTGCTCGGCCACGGTCAGCCGGGAGAAGACCCGCCGGCCCTGCGGGACGAGGCCGACGCCGGACCGGGCGATCCGGTGCGGCTGCCGGCCGGCGACCTGCACACCGGCGATCTCGATCCGCCCGCCGTACGGCCGCACCAGCCCGGCGACGGTGTGCACGAGGGTGCTCTTGCCCGCGCCGTTGCGGCCCACCACCGCCTGGACGGTGCCCGCCGCCACCTCGAGGCTCACCTCGTGCAGCACGATCCCACCGGCGTAGCCGGCGCAGAGCCGCTCCATCCGCAGCATCAGGCCACCCCTTCCGCGTAGGCCTGCCGTACCCGGCCGGAGGCACTGATCTCGGCCGGTGTCCCGGTGGCCAGCGTCCGGCCGTCCCGCAGCACGGTGACCGTGTCGCAGAGCGCGTACACCAGGTCCAGCCGGTGCTCGACCAGCAGCACCGCGACGGCGCGCGGCAGGGCCGCCAGGAACTCCACCAGCCGCTCGACCTCGACGGCGGACAGCCCGGCGGCCGGTTCGTCGAGCAGCAGCAGCCGGGGACGCCCGGCCAGCGCCATCGCGATCTCCAACTGGCGGCGCTGCCCGTGGGCGAGCTGGCCGGCCGGGACACCGGCGAGCTCCGGCAGGCCCACCCGCTCCAGCAGCGTCACCGCGGTGCGCCCGGCGGCACGTCGCTTCCCGCCCGGACGCCACCGGCCCGACCGCCCCACGTGGGGCAGCGCGGCGACCACCACGTTCTCGGTCGCGGTCAGCGTCGACCAGACGGCGGGACGCTGGTGGATCCGGCCGATCCCCCGCCGGGCCCGGGCGGCCGGGCCGAGCCGGGTGACGTCCCGGCCGGCGAGGAGCACCCGCCCGCCGCCCGCCGGGGTCGAGCCGCCGAGCACGTCGAGCAAGGTGGTCTTGCCCGCCCCGTTGGGCCCGATCAGGGCGTGCCGCTCACCGTGGTCGATCCGCAGGTCGACCCCGTCCAGCGCGGCCAACGACCCGTAGCGCACGGCGACCCCCCGGGCGGACAGCAGCGGTGTCATGCCCGGGCTCCCGTCGGCGCCGGCTGCTCCCGGTCGGGCGGGCAGGCCACGAGGCCCGGGAGCGGCCGCCCGCGCACGGCCGGCCGCCGGCGACCGCCGCCGGGCAGCAGGTAGACGGTGACCACGAAGGCCAGCCCGAGCACCAGGGGCGCCTGCCCCGGCAGCACGCCGAACAGCCAGTCCCGGGCGGCGATGACGATCACGGCCCCGACCAGGGCGCCGCCGACCGACGCGGTACCGCCGATCACCACGCCGAGCAGCAGCAGGGCGGAGGTGTCGAACCCGAAGTCGGCCGGCGAGAGGTACTGCTGGGCCACCACCAGCAGGGAGCCCGCGGCGCCCGCGACCGCCCCCGCGGCGACGTGGACGCCGGCCACGTGGACCGACACCCGGTGACCACTGGCCCGCAGCCGCGCCTCGTCGTCCCGGCCGGCCCGCAGCACCAGCCCGACCCGGGTACGCAGCACCAACAGCACCGCGACGACCAGCACCGCGACGACCAGCAGGGTGTACAGGTAGCGCGCCCGGTCGCTGGCCAGCACCGGCAACCCCCACAGCGGACGCACCGGCGTGACGCCGGCCAGCCCGTCGGTGCCGCCGGTCACCGAGCGCCAGCGGCCGACGACGGTCACCACGAGCTCGCCGACCGCCAGGGTGATCATCAGGACCACCACCCCCCGAGCGTGCACCACGAGCGGGACGGTCACCGCGGCCAGCGCCGCCCCGGCCGCCGCCGCGACGGCCAACTGCACCACCCCGACGTCGGAGAGCTGGCCGCCGACCACCGCGCTGGCGTAGGCGCCGGCCGCGTAGGGCGCGGTCTGCCCGAGGGTGGGCAGCCCGGCGACGCCGGTGAGCAGGGCGACGCTCACCCCCACCAGGCCGAGCGCCAGGGTGCGGGCGAGCAGCGCGGCGGTGTAGTCGTCGACCGCCCACGGCGCGAGCACCAGGCCGGCCAGGACGACGACGGCGACGCCGCGCCGCAGCGTGCGGACGACCTCCTCCCTCACACCGTCCTCCGGGTGGTGGCCAGGCCCCGCGCCCGCACCGCGAGGACGGCCGCCATGGCCGCGAACAGCAGGAACGGGGCGGCCGAGGGCGCGAGCGCGACCCCGAGGGTCTGGATCTGCCCGACGGCCAGCGCGGCGAGCAGCGTGCCGGTCATCGACCCGAGACCGCCGAGGACGACGACCACCAGGGACAGCAGCAGCACGGCGTCGGCGGTGTCCGGCCCGGGACCGATGATCGGCGCGCCGAGCACGCCGGCCGCGCCGGCCAGCGCCCCGGCGGCGGCGAGCACGCCGACCCGGATCCAGGCCGGGCTGACCCCGAGGACGGACACCATCTCGGCGTCGTCGACGGCGGCGCGGACCAGCATCCCGGCCCGGGTGCGGCGCACCGCGAGGTGGAGCAGGCCGGCGAGCAGCGCGGCGACCACGATGAAGACCAGGCGGTACGCCGCGTAGCGGTGGCCGGCCACGACCACCGACCCGTCCAGCGCGGCCGGGACGCGCACCGGTGGATCGTCCGGCCCGAACACCCGCACCAGCAGGCTCCCGCCGACCAGCGCCAGCCCGAAGGTCAGCAACGCCTGGGTGAGGTGGGTGCGCGCGGCGACCCGGGTGAGCAGCCCGGCGACCAGCGCGCCGGCCGCGGTGGCGGCGAGCACCCCGACCGCCAGCGCCAGCAGCAGGCTCGGCCAACCACCGTCCAGCAGCGCGGCGGCGGTGTAACCACCGATCGCGTAGAGGGTGCCGTGCGCCAGGTTGAGAATGCCGGCGACGCCGAAGCAGAGCACCAGCCCCGCCGCCGCGACGAACACCAGCAGCCCGTAGGCCACCCCGTCCAGGGCCGGTACCAGGTACGGGTCGATCCGGATATCGACCGCCACCGCGCTCACCCGCCGACGGTGGCGAGGTCACCCACGACGGTGTTGGACAGCGCCCGGCCGTCCTGGCGTACCTGGCGCAGGTACCACTTCTGCACGGGCGCGTGGGTGGTCGGCGAGAACTGCCAGGTGCCGCGCGGGCTGGCGATCTGACCGAGCTGGCCGATGGCCGCGTTGATGCTCTCCGGGGTCGGGTCGTCCCCGGCCGCCGCGATGGCCCGGTCCAGCACCGCCGCGGCGTCGTAGGAGGCCATGGCGTACGTCGTCGGGGAGCCGTCGTACTTGGCCTTCCAGGCGGCCACGAAGGCGCGGTTCTCGGCGTTGTCCAGGTCGGGCGAGTAGTTGAGCACCGAGTAGATGTCCCGCGCGGCCTCGCCCTGCGCGTCGAGCACCCCGCCCTCGGTCAGGAAGCCGGCGGCGTACAGCGGGAGGTCCCTGATCTCGGACTGGGCGTACTGCTTGACGAAGTCGACGGCCGCGCTGCCGGCGTAGAACGTGTAGACGGCGTCCGCGCCGGAGGCCTTGATCCGCGCGAAGTACGGGGTGAAGTTGGTGGTGGTCGGGAACGGGGTGAAGGTGGTCTTGCCGTCCGGGTTGGCCAGCGTGCCGCCGGCCTTGACGAACGTGTCGGTGAAGCCGCGCAGTTCGTCCCAGCCGCCCTGGTAGTCCGGGCCGATGGCGTAGACGGTGCCCTTGACGTTGTCCCGCACGTGCTGGGCGATCGCCTCACCCGGCTCGTCGGAGAGGTACGAGGTGTGCCAGATGCGGGAGACGTCCTTCAGCTCCGGCCGCCCGTTCGAGCCGACGAACGGCACCTTCGTCTCGTTGAGCAGCGGGTAGACCGCGGCCACCGAGCCGCCGCCGACGATGCCGGTGAGCGCGACCACGCGATCCTGCTTGAGCAGTTTCGTGGCGGCGGGCACCGCGGTCGGCGCCCCGTTGCCCTCGTCGGCGACGACCAGGTCCACCTGCCGGCCGCCGAGCTTGCCGTCGTGGGTGGACAGGTAGAGCTCGAAGCCGTCGCGGATCTCCTTGCCGACCGCCTGGTACGTGCCGGACAGCGACGCCAGCAGGCCGATCTTGATCGATCCGGCCGAACCGGCGCCCGGACCGTCGTCACCACAGCCGGTCGCGGCGAGCAGGACGAGGGCGAGGAGGGCGGCGGTGGTGCGGGCACGGCGGCGCCGAGGGATGGTCAGGGGCATTGTCTTCTCCTACAGAGGGGGTGGAAGCGCCGGCGTGGGGGCGCCGGGGGTCAGCGGCTGCGGGCGAGCGCCGCCCGTGCCGCCGGGGTGAGCGCGTCGCCGATGCGGTTCGCCAGCTCGGTCATCTCGTAGGAGACCTTGCCGACGTCGCACTGCGGGTCGGCGAGCACGAGCAGGGAGGCGCCGTCGTTGAAGGCCATGGAGAACATGAATCCGCCCTCGAGCTGCGTGACGTTGGAGATCACCGCGCCGGCGTCGAAGAAGGCGGCGGCGCCGCGGAGCAGGCTCACCAGCCCGCTGCCGGTCGCCGCCAGCTGGTCCGCCCGGTCCGGCGGAAGGCCCCGGGTGGCGGCCACCATCAGACCGTCGGCGGAGATGGCGATGGCATGGCTGACCTCGGTGGCGCGCTCGGCGAAGGCGTCCAGCAGCCAGCCGAGATCCTGTTGGTCGGTCACGTGCTCTCCCTGTCGGATCAGTTGTTGATCAGGTTGGGCCGACGGGCCGCCACGCCGCGCGCGTACGCGGCCATCGCGGTGGCCACCTGGGCCGGGTCGCGGTACTCGGACCGCTGCTGGGGCACCGTGACGCCGCCGGGCACCAGGTGCCGTTGCGGCTGCCGGCGCGGCAGGCCGGACGTGGTGGTGCCGACGACCTCGGGCTCGGTCGTCCGGGCGGCGGTGCGCCAGGCGTCGTCGGCGGGACTGGCCCAGGACGTGCCGTTGCCGCCGTGGTCGGCCTGGAACCAGTGGTTGACCTGGTGGAAGATGACGAGTTCCTCGGTGGGCGCGTCATCTCGCCGGGGCGGTGCGGGAGCGGGCCGGAACACCGGGGCCGCCGGCAGCACCCGGTCGGTCGCCGCTGCCCCGGCCCGCGGCTGCGCAACCGTCCCGTACGCCGGCGGCGCGGCGGTGGTGCGCGCCGTGCGCCGGGACGGCCGGGTGGGGGTGAGCAGGAACTCCTCCGGGGGCAGCGGCCGGATCATCGGGCCCGGCAGCGCCGCCTCCGCGATGGTGCCGCGGCGGGGTCCGGGACGGAGCTGCACGGTCACGCCCAGCCGGGCGGCGAGCTGCCCGACGACGACCAGCCCCATCGCCCGGACGGCGGCGACGTCGATGGCGGGCGGCCGGGCCAGCAGCTCGTTGAGCTGCTGGCGCCGTTGCGGCGACAGTCCCACGCCCTCGTCGCTGATCTGCACGATGACCCGGTCGCCGAGGCTGCGTCCGGTCACCCACGCCTCGGTCTCCGGCGGGGAGTAACCGGTGGCGTTGTCCATCAGCTCGGCCAGCAGGTGCACCACCTCGTCGACCGCCTCCGCCGCGACGGCCACGTCGCCGTCGATCATGCCGAGGCGGATCCGGGCGTAGTGCTCGATCTGGCTCTGCGCGGCCTGGAGCACCTGTTGCAGCGGTACGTCGTGCTGGCGGACCCGCCCGACCCCCACCCCGCCGAGCACCAGCAGGCTGGCGTTGATCCGCCCCATCCGGGTGGCCAGGTTGTCCAGGGTGTACAGCTGGTGCAGCCGGTCGGGGTCGGTCTCGTCCTGCTCGACCTTGTCGACCTGGGCCAGCACTGCGTCGACCAGCCGCTGCTCCCGCCGGCTGAGGTGGATGAAGATGTCCGCGGTGTTGGCCCGCATGACGGCCTGCTCGGCGGCGGTCCGCACGGCCGCCCGGTGCACCGCGGTGAACGCCTGCCCCAGCTCGCCGATCTCGTCGTCGCTGGACGGATCCAGGGCGTCGGCGGCCTGCCGGCGGGCCAGCTCGTCCGGGTCCACAGAGGAGCTGTCGGCGTGCTGGAGCCGGGCCACCACCTCGGGCAGCCGTTCGAACGCGACCGCGTTCGCCGCGTCCCGCAGCCGGCGCAACCGGCGGGTGATCTGCCGGGCCACCGCCCAGGTGACCAGGGCGGTGAGCAGCAGGGCCAGCACCGCGGCGGCCGCCTCGACAACCGTGCGCCGCCGCTGGTCGGCGTGCGCGGCCCGGATGTCGTCGAGCACCGCGGCGTCGATCCGCTGGCGCAGCTCGGCCAGGCGGACCGACCACTGCTGGGTGGCGCTGACCCAGGCCGCGAGGTCCAGTCGCAGCCGATCCCCCGACCGGGCCCGGGACACCTCGTCCTGCATCCGCTGCAACAGCAACGCGTCCTCGCCGCTGCCGGCCTGCTCCCACCAGCCCCGCCAGGCGGGCCGGGCGAGCGCCAGGAAGGAGAGGCTCGACTCGGTGAAGCCGGTGCGGGCGGCGGTGATGTCCTGCTGCATGGCCGGGGTCAGCTCGCCCGCCGCGACCGCGCGCAGCACGGCGACCTGCTGCTGGCCGACCGTCTCGGCCACCTTGGACAGCGCCGCGGAGGCCCGGATGCCGTCCGCGATGCGGGCGTTGACCACCCCGAGGGTCACGCTCTCGCGGAGGCTGAGCAGGTCGGCGATCGCGATCCGGTAGCTGAAGGTCATCGCTGACACCGAGGCGTGCGCCGCGGTGCGCACCTGCGCGCGCAGCGGCGGCAGGCCGTCCAGCGCCGCGTCGATCCGCGGCAGCACGGCCTGGTTGGCGGCGGGTCCGGCGGGCACCCCGGCCCGCTGCCGGCGGTAGCGGGCGACGGCGGTGTCGGTGGCGGCGGTCGCGTCGGCGAAGGCCTCCTGCTGTTCCGGGGCGCCGCGGGTCAACAGGTCGGCGGCGACGATCCGCTCGTGTTGCAGCCGGTGGGCCAGGTCGCCCGCCTCGGCGCCGAGTTGCGCGAGGATCCCGAGGTCGCTCGCCCGGGCGGTCTGGCGGGCGCTCTCGGTCAGGGCCAGGCCGGCGAAGCCCATCACGGCGACCAGCGGGGCCGCCACGATGAGGCGCATCCGGCCGGCAATCTTCCAGCCGCGGCGGCGGGTCGGGTAGGGTCGGGCCGCGTGGGACCTCGTGCTCGACGCCAAGACTGACTCCCGCGCTCATCTACGACGGTCTATCTGCACCTTGCCGATTGCACGTTTCATTGCGCCGGAATCCGCGCTCCCAGACCAGACCTGACGGTGGTACAAACAGCCCGTACCAGCATCTGTACCCACAGTCAGCAACGCCGACGGACCGGCCGTCCCCGGCCGGGCACAGGGCCCGCCGAGGTCAGCGCTGCCCGGCCCGCCCGCCCGACGGGTGCGGCGGGGCGTCCGCCTCCGGCTGGCCGCCGAGCACCTGGCCGATCAGCTCACGCAGCTCGTCGATCGCCGCCACGACGGCCTCCGGATCACGCGCGTCCCGCCGCGCGGCCGGCGCCGGGCCGCCCGGGTCGAGCCGCGCCACCTCGTCGAACCGGGGGCCGCGCCGGCCGTCCGCCGCCAACTGCTCCGCCGCGACCTGCGGCCACAGCGCCGCCAGCCGGCCGCCGGTGCCGAGCACCTCGTCGCAGCGCACGGCGAACTCGTGGCTGCCGAACCGGCGGCCGGACTCGACCGCGGCGACCGTCTCGCGGCTGAACCGCACCCGCTCCGCCAACGCCCGCTGGGTCAGCCCCTGCCGGGTACGCAAGCTGCGCAGTTCGGAGCGGAACTGACGGCTGGCACCGGAACGAGCGGCGCCCGCCGAGGGCGTGCGATCCATGTGGTCACCTTCACGACGCCACCGTCGCGGCGTTGGCGTCAGATCGAGGTTGGGCGATGACTGGGCACTCGCAGGGGACAATTCTTAACCCACGGACGGACGGGTGTGAAGACGTGACTGCGCTGAGTGGTCGTCCGGCGCGGCGGGACGGTAAGGGCCGGACGGCCCCGCGGCCCGAGCGTCGCGCGCCGCACCCCGGCCGGTCCGGGCCCGACGGCCACCGCCCGGCCCGGCTCTCGCCGCAGGTCAGCACCAGATGTGGCACGTCGTCAGGCCGCCGGCCGCTCGACGGCGGGTGCCGCCCGCCCGCCGACCGGCAGCGCCGTGTCGATGACCACCGGCAGGCCACGGTGCGCGCGGAACGCGACATTGGGTTTGTATGAACGGGCGTGGTCGGATGTTAAGCGCAGGCCGGGAACGGCCGCGGCGAGCCGGGCGAGGGCGATCTCGCCCTCCAGTCGCGCCAACGCCGCGCCGATGCAGAAGTGCGGCCCGTGCCCGAAGGACAGGTGGTCGTGCACGTCGGGTCGACCGGGATCGAACCGGTCCGGACCGGCGAACACCGCCGGGTCCCGGTTGGCGGCGCCGATCAGCAGCAGGCAGCGCGCTCCGGCCGGGATGGTGACCCCACCGAGGGTGACCGGCCGGTTCGTCACCCGCAGCCAACCGTCGATCGCGGGCGCGAAGCGCAGCGTCTCGGTCAGGAACGCGGGAATCCGCCGCGGGTCCTCGACGATCTCCCGCCACCTGTCCGGGCTGGACAGCGCCTGGTCCAGCGCGTGCACCAGCAGGCCGGCCGTCGTCTCGTGCCCGGCGACCAGGAGATTGAACACGATGCTCGACACCTCGGCCACGGTGAGCACCTCGTCGTCCCCGTCGCGGTACGCCAGCAGCTGGCTGACGTAGTCGTCGCCGTACCGGCCGCTGTCGAGCCGGGCGCGGACGAGTTCCTGGCAGTAGCGCCAGAACTCCAGCAGCCCCTGCGCGAGGCGGACCTGTTCCGCCGGGTCGGGCCGCCCCCAGATCAGCGCGATCTGGCCGTCCGCCCAGACCCGCACCTGCGCGATGTCCTCCGCCGGCACGCCGAGGATGTCGAGCAGGACCAGCAGGGGTAGTTCCGTGGTGAACTCCGGGACCAGGTCGACCTGCCCGCCGGAGCGGGCCACCAGCCGGGCGACCAGTTCGTCGACCCGGCGCCGGACGATCCGGCCGTACCGCTGCTCGACCCGGTCGGCGGTGTTGGCGAAGGTCGCCCGCAGCGCCCGGCGGGTCCGCGGGTGCACCGGCGGGTCCGCGGCGGCGGTGGTGGGGGGCGCGTCGATCTGCCCGATGACCTCCATCGCCTCGGGACAGACCTGGTAGATCGGGACGAGCGTGAGCGCGTTGCCGAAGGTCCCGGCGTCGCCGAGCGCGCGGCGGACGTCGGCGTGCCGGCCGATCAACCACAGCCCGAGATCCGGGTCGTGATGCACCCCGCCGGGGGCGTCGAGGATCCGCCGCCACACCTGCGCCGGATCGGTGAGGTACGTCCCGACGAACGGATTCAACCGCATGGCCGCCTCCTAGTGCCGTGCCGGCGGCGAAATTCAACCCGCTACCGGGTCTTCTGGCACCGCCGGAGACCTCAACGGTGCGCCAATTCGAGGAGCAAGTCAAGATTTATGTACTTCAATGCGTTGGCCCTGGGAATTGCGCGACGCTCGCATTGCGAGCTCCTTGCCCATGTGCAACTTGCGGCGCGGAGCTTGCGCGGCGATGGCCCTCGTGAGCAGGGCAAACCGCTGTCGCGATGCACCTGCCCGTGGCGTCCGGCCCGCAGGGGCCGGAGACCGCGACGCGACGCCGACACTGCCGGAGGGAGCCATCGACGGAACATTGCTTTCCGTTCTACCACCCGGCGTTCGAGGCGTTCGCAAAGGCACGCCGAACACGTTCCGACGCGTTCAGGAAACCGTCAGCCAATTTCGTCCGTGCCGGCGGGCGACAACCACCGCACCGGCCGGCCAGGCGGCGGCCGCCCGGCCGGCGGAGGGCTCGGGGGCACGCCGCCGGCCGACGTGAGCGGGTGTCAGAGCGTACGGGCGAGCCGGTCGGCGAGGATCCGGGTGAACCGCGACGGGTCGGCGAGTTCCCCGCCCTCGGCGAGCAGCGCGATGCCGTGGAGCAGCTCGGCGGTCTCCTTCAGCGACTCCTCGGTGCCGCCCTGCTCGTGCGCCTTGCGCAGCCCGGCGACCAGCGGGTGCCCGGGGTTGAGTTCGAGGATCCGCTTCACCGGCGGCACCTCGTGCCCCATCGCCCGGTACATCTTCTCGAGCGTCGGGGTGATGTCGTGGGCGTCACCGACCACGCAGGCCGGTGAGGTGGTGAGCCGCGACGACAGGCGTACCTCCTTGACGCTGTCGGCCAGCGCGCCGCCCATCCAGGTGAGCAGGTCCGCGTAGTCCTGGCGCTGCCGCTCCCGCTCCGCCTCGGCCTCCTTCTTCTCCTCCTCGGTGTCCAGGTCGACCTGGCCCTTGGCGATCGAGCGCAGGGGCCTGCCGTCGTACTGGCCGACCCGCTCGACCCAGACCTCGTCCACCGGGTCGGTCAGCAGCAGCACCTCGTAGCCCTTGGCCCGGAACGCCTCCATGTGCGGGGAGTTCTCGATGGTGGTGCGGGACTCGCCGGTGGCGTAGTAGATGTCGCTCTGGCCGTCCTTCATCCGCCCGACGTAGCCGGCGAGGTCGGTGAGCTCGGCCGGGTCGTGGGTGGAGGCGACCGACAGGATCTCCAGGAGGGTCTCCTGGTTCTCCGGGTCGTCGATCAGGCCCTCCTTGACGGCGGCACCGAACTCGCTCCAGAACGTCCGGTAGCGCTCGGCGTGGTTGGCCTTCATGTCCTTGACCGTGGCGAGGATCTTCCGCACCAGCCGGCGGCGGACGACCTGGATCTGCCGGTCCTGCTGGAGGATCTCCCGGGAGATGTTCAACGACAGGTCGTGCGCGTCCACCACACCCTTGACGAAGCGCAGGTAGTTGGGGGTGAGCGCCTCGCAGTCGTCCATGATGAAGACGCGCTTGACATAGAGCTGCACGCCGCGGCGGCCCTGCGGGGAGAACAGGTCCAGCGGGGCGTGGGACGGGATGAAGAGCAGGGCCTCGTACTCGAAGGTCCCCTCGCCCTTCATGTGCACGATCTCCAGCGGGTCGGCCCAGTCGTGGCTGACGTGCTTGTAGAACTCGTGGTACTCGGCCTCGTCGACCTCGTCGCGGGGCCGCGCCCAGAGCGCCTTCATCGAGTTGAGCGTCTGCACCTCGCTGGTGCTGTCGCCGTCGGTGCCCGGCCGCTCGACGGTCATCCGGATCGGCCAGGCGATGAAGTCCGAGTACCGCTTGACGATCTCCCGGATCGTCCACTCGGCGGTGTAGTCGTGCAGGTTGTCCTCGGCGTCGACGGGCTTGAGGTGCAGGGTCACCGAGGTGCCCTGGGGTGCCCCCTCCACCGGCTCGACGGTGTAGGTGCCCTCACCGCTGGACTCCCAGCGGGTGCCCCCGCTCTGCCCCGCCTTGCGGGTGACCAGCTCGACCTTGTCGGCGACCATGAACGCGGCGTAGAAGCCGACGCCGAACTGCCCGATCAGTTCCTGCGAGGCGCCGGCGTCGGCCGACTCGCGCAGCTTGCGCAGCAGCTCGGCGGTGCCGGACTTGGCGATCGTGCCGATCACCTGGACCACCTCGTCGCGGGACATGCCGATGCCGTTGTCCCGGACGGTCAGCGTCCGCGCCGCCTTGTCGACGTCGATCTCGATGTGCAGGTCGCCGGTCTCGACGGTCAGGTCCTTGTCGACCATCGACGCCAGGCGCAGCTTGTCCAGCGCGTCGGAGGCGTTCGAGATCAGTTCGCGCAGGAAGACGTCCTTGTTCGAGTAGATCGAGTGGACCATCAACTGGAGCAGCTGACGTGCCTCGGCCTGGAACTCCAACGTCTCGGCCCGGTCGGTCACACCGTGTCCTTTCTTCTCGCGCCACAGCGGTTCGCGGAAAGGATACGAGCCGTCGCCGACCGCACCCGCCGGGTAGTCCGGGGGCCGACACCGGGTGGCGTCTCGGCCCCCGGCCGGCGGGCGTCGCCGGCCCGGGCGGGTGCCGGCGTCGGCCCAGGTGAGTTCGGGTGCCAGGATGGGTAGGTAAGGCCGGCAGGGGTCATCGGGGCCCGGAGGTGAGGGCTGCGATGAGGTGCGGTCGAGGGTGAGGCGACCCACGGGGGATCTGTTCACCGGCGGTGGCGACACCGGGCGGCTGATGGCGCGCCTCGACTGGTCGACCACCCCCGTCGGCCCGGTCGAGAGCTGGCCGCAGAGCCTGCGCTCGGCCGTCCGGATGGTGCTCTCCTCCCGCTACCCGATGCTGCTGCTCTGGGGTGAGCAGTTCACCCAGCTCTACAACGACGCGTACGCCCAGCTGATCGGCGACAAGCACCCGCAGGCGCTCGGCGGTGACGTGCGGGTCACCCTGGCCGAGGGCTGGGACGTGCTCGCGCCGCTGATCGACGAGGCAATGGCCACCGGGGTGGCCAGCTGGGTGCCCGCCCTGCGCCTGCTGCTCGACCGGGCCGGCTACCGGGAGGAGGCGTACTTCAGCGTCTCGCACGCCCCCGCCCGGGACGACGCCGGCCGTACGGTCGGGGTGCTCACCGTGTGCAGTGAGGTCACCGAGCAGGTTGTCGGCGAGCGGCGGCTGCGGCTGCTGCGGGACCTCTCGGTCGGCGGCGACGGGCGCACCGTCGACGTGGCCAGCACCTGCGCCCGGCTCGCCGGGTCGATCGGCGGGCACCCGCTGGACGTCCCGTTCGCCGCGATCTACCTGCGCGAGGGCGGGCAGCTGCGCCGGGCCGCCTGCGTCGGCGGCGACGCGGTGGCCGCCGCGCTGCCCGGCACCGTCACCATCGCCGAGGGGTCGACGTGGGGGCTGCCGGGTGCCGCCGCCGGCGCCGCCACCGAGGTGCAGGCGGTCGCCGACCGGCTCACCCTGCCCGCCGGGCCATGGCACGACCCGGTCCGCTCCGCCCTGGCGCTGCCGCTGCCCTCGGCCGACCGGGACCAGCCCCTCGGGGTGCTGCTGGCCGGGGTCAGCCCCAGCCGCGGGCTCGACGAGGCGTACCGCTCGTTCTTCCAGCTGATGGCCCAGCAGGTCGCGGTGGCGGTCCGCAACGCGCAGGCGTACGAGGAGGAGCGGCGTCGCGCCGAGGCCCTCGCCGAGCTGGACCGGGTGAAGACCAGCTTCTTCACCAACGTCAGCCACGAGTTCCGCACCCCGTTGACCCTGATGCTCGGCCCGCTGGCCGACGCCCTCGGCGACCGCGACCACCCGCTGCCCGAGGCGCAGCGGGACCGGGTCGACACCGCCTGGCGCAACGCCACCCGGCTGCTCACGCTGGTCAACAGCCTGCTGACGTTCGCCAGCCTGGAGGCGGGCCGGGCGCACAGCGACGCCCGCACGGTCGATCTGGCCGGTCTCACCACCGAGCTGGCCGGTGTGTTCCGCGCCGCCGTCGAACGGGCCGGACTGCGCCTCGAGGTGGACTGCCCGCCGCTGCCCCGGCCGGTCGCCGTGGACCCGGTCAACTGGGAACGGATCGTCACGAACCTGCTGTCCAACGCGCTGAAGTACACCTTCGTCGGCGGGATCCGGGTCACCCTCTCCGCCGACGCGGAGGAGGTCCGGCTGACCGTCGCCGACACCGGCATCGGCATCGCCGAGCCGGACCTGCCCCGGCTCTTCGAGCGGTTCCACCGGGTGCACGGTGCCCGGTCCCGCAGCCACGAGGGCACCGGGATCGGCCTGGCCCTGGTCCGCGAGCTGGCCCGGCTGGAAGGGGGCGACGTCCAGGTGGAGAGCACGGTGGGCGTGGGGACGACGTTCACCGTGGCCCTGCCCTGGGCGGCGGCGGGCCGGCCCGACGCGCCCCCGTCCGCCGAGCCCGACCGGGTGGGCGACGCGGCCCGCGCCGCCGCCCAGGAGGCGGCCGGCTGGCTGGCCGAGCCGACCGCCACCGTGCCCACCCGTCCGGCGGCACCGCCCGACGGGACGCCCGACGAGCTGCGCGGGGCGCGGATCCTGGTGGTCGACGACAACAGCGACATGCGCGCCTACCTGACCCGGCTGCTGGCCGGGCAGGGTTGGCGGGTGCAGACCGTCGGCGACGGCCGGCAGGCCCTGGCGACGATCCGTCGGGATCCGCCCGACCTGGTGCTGACCGACGTGATGATGCCGGGCGTCGACGGCTTCGAACTGGTCCGCCGGCTCCGCGAGCAGCCGGCGACCCGGACGCTGCCGGTGGTGATGCTCTCGGCCCGCGCGGGCGGGGACGCCGGCGCGGCGGGACTCGACCTGGGTGCGGACGACTACGTGGTGAAGCCCTTCACCGCCGCCGACCTGGTCGCCCGGGTCCGGGCGACCCTGCGCCTGGCCCGGCTCCGCAGCCGGAAAGACTCGCCCTCCCGCCCGGCGGTGGAGCCGAGCCGCCCGACCGGGCCCGGGACCGGGGACCGGCCCGCCCACCCGATCGACGCCCCGGCCCCGGAGCCGCCCGCCGCCCGGCTGGTACCGGCCGGCACCGGGTCCACGGATTCCGCCCCGGTGCGTCGCTCCGCTCCACCGGCGGGCGGCCCCAACGGGTCGGCCCGGACGGCGGTGGGCGAGGTCGACATGGGCTGGGCGTACCCGTCGCGGCCCACCTCCGCCGGGGCGATGCGCCGGGACGTCCGGGGTGCGTTGGACGCCCTCGACGTCGATCCGGACGTCGTCCAGGACCTGCTGGTCGCGGCCTCCGAGGCGGTCAACAACGCGGTCGAGCATGCCCAGCAACCGACCCGGCCGGAGGTGCGGGTGCGGTTGCAGGTGCTGGATGACACCGTCCGCATCTCGGTGCGGGACTTCGGCACCTGGCGGGACCGACGGCCGGCGATGGACCGGGGGCGCGGCGCCACCCTGATGAACGCGTACGGAGACGTGCGGCTGGTCTCGACCGCTGAAGGCACCACCGTCACCATCGAGCGGCGGCTGACCGAGGCGGCCTGACCCGCGCCGGCGATCCCGGCTCGACCCGTGGCTGACTAGGCATCCGGTAGCTGGTCCGGCGTCCGGTGGCGGGGGTGGCGTCCGGTTTTTGGCTGGATGTCCGGTTCGGTGTGTCCGGGGTGTGGCCGGGTGTCGGGTTGTGGGGTGGGTGTGGCGTGGTCGGGGCCACCCTGGTGGCGGAATCGGTGGGCGGGTGGGGTGGTTGAACATGGCATACCCGCCGCGCTCGCCCGGAGCGTTCGCTAGGCGGGTGGACGGCCCCGGGCGGCGGGTGGAATGCCTGCCGGGTGCGGGTCGTTGAGACACCCGGACGGCCGCAGCAGACCCCCCTTCTTGCGGGTCGCGGGCCGGTCCTCGTACGAGTTTCCCTTTCGCGGCGCACCCGCACCCCCTTTGTCGCGTGTGTGCTGTTCCCCCGATCGAAAGGTTCTGATCATCATGCGTACCGACATCCTGCGGAAGACCGCGCTGGCCGTGGCCGGCCTCGCCGTCACCGGCGGTGCCATCGCCACCCCCGCCACCGCCGTGTTCGCCGCGCCCGCCGAGAAGCCGATGACCTCGGTGCAGGCCGACCGGAACAACGACGACCGCAACAACGACCGCAAGAACGACCGGAACAACGACCGGAAGAACGGTGAGCGGGAACTGGGCGTGCGCTACGAGGCCCAGCCGAACTTCTACTACTGCGGGCCCGCCGCGACCCGCAACGCCCT